>CBDDRQ010000077.1:0-25534 GCA_965233125.1 uncultured bacterium | reverse complement strand
TTCCATAGCACGACGATTCCGGCCAGCCCGAAGAGTGAATTTTCTCCAGGAGAAATATAGTAGGGCTGCTTGCGCCCCCCGGCACTCTTCCATTCGAAGAAGCCGCTTGCCGGCACCAGGCAGCGAAAGCCGCGAAAGGCGCTCGCGAACATCGGCTTTTCCGCCACCGTCTCGCCGCGCGCGTTCGGCGGCTTCGCTCCCCAGGGCAGGAGCTCGGCGCGCGCCGGCGCGCCGCGCACCGCGAGGATCGGCGTGCCCGGGCACACGTTGTAGCGCGGCGCGAACTCGGGCGCCGCGCCGAGCGCGAACTGCAGGCGCACGACCTCGGGGCTGGCGTGGAGCGCATAGCGGCCGCACATCGAGCGAAGGTTACAATGCGGCTGCGTGATCATCCAATCGCTGCTCGACACCGACCTCTACAAGTTCTCGATGATGCAGGTGGTGCTGCATCACTTCCCGGGGGCGCAGGTCGAGTACCGCTTCCGCTGCCGCACCGAGGGCGTTGACCTGCGCCCCTACATCGACGAGATCCGCGAGGAAGTGGCGGCGCTCTACCGCCTGCGCTTCCGCGAGGAGGAGCTCGTCTACCTGCGGAGCCTCCGCTTCATGAAGTCGGATTTCGTCGACTTCCTGGGGCTCTTCCAGTTCACCGACAAGTACCTCGCCATCGCCCCGGCCGAGGCGCCGGGCGGGCTGGAGATCACGATCCGCGGCCCCTGGCTGCACACCATCCTGTACGAGATCCCGGTGCTCGCCATCGTCTCGGAGGTGTACTTCCGGCGCACCCAGCCGCATCCCGACCTCGCCGAGGGGCGCCGGCGGCTGCAGCAGAAGATCGACCTCGTGCGCACCGTCGAGCCCGAGCTCGAGTTCAAGATTTCCGACTTCGGCACGCGCCGGCGCTTCTCGCGCGCCTGGCACGAGGAGGTGCTGCAGACGCTCAAGCGCGAGGTGCCCGAGTACTTCGCCGGCACCTCCAACGTCTGGTTCGCGATGCGCAACAGCCTCACGCCACTGGGCACCATGGCGCACGAGTACATGCAGGCCTGCCAGGCGCTCGGCCCGCGCCTGCGCGACTCGCAGACCTTCGCCTTCGACATGTGGGCGAAGGAGTACCGCGGCGATCTCGGCATCGCGCTCTCGGACACCTACGGCCTGGACGCATTCCTGCGCGACTTCGACATGTACTTCTGCAAGCTCTTCGACGGCGCGCGGCACGATTCCGGCGACCCGTTCGACTGGGGCGAGAAGCTGGTCGAGCACTACCGGCGCAACCGCGTCGACCCCCGCACCAAGACCCTCATCTTCTCCGACCAGCTTTCGTTTCCGCTCGCCATCGAGATCGCGCGGCGCTTCCACGGCCGCGCGCGCACCTCGTTCGGCATCGGCACCAACCTCACCAACGACCTCGGCTACGAGCCGATCAACATCGTCATCAAGATGACCGAGTGCAACGGGCAGCCGGTCGCCAAGGTGTCCGACTCGCCCGGCAAGACGGTCAGCCAGGACGCGGGCTACCTGCGCTACCTGCGCCAGGTGTTCGGCCTCGAGCCGGCCGAGAAAACCTGAAGAACACCGCGATCGGGGTCCTGGGCGCATGCTTCGCGCTCAACATGTTCGGGCGCGGGCTGGGCGACACCTACGCGGTGTTCATCGTGCCGCTCGAGCGCGATCTCGGCTGGTCGCGCTCGGAGCTGACCGGCGTCTACTCGATCTATCTGCTCGTCAACGGCTTCACCGCGCCGCTGGTCGGCCTCGCCTTCGACCGGCTCGGCCCGCGCTGGGTCTACGGCGCCGGGCTCGCGTGCCTGGGGGCGGCCTTCAGCCTCGCCGCCGGGCTGGTCAGCCTGTGGCAGTTCTACCTCTTCGTCGGCGTGATGGTCGGCATCGCGGTGAGCTTCAACGGCATGGTGCCGGCCTCGGCGCTGCTCTCGCGCTGGTTCCCGACGCGCCTGTCGACCGCGATCGGCATCGCCTACTCGGCCACCGGGGTGGGAACGCTGCTGTTCGTGCCGCTCGCCCAGTACCTGGTCGCGAACCACGGCTGGCGCAGCGCCTACACCACGCTGGGCACGGTGGTCCTCGTGCTCGTGCCGGTCGCCATGCTTGCCTTGCCATGGCGGCGCTTTACCGCCGGGCGCAGCGAGGAGCGGCGCGCCCGGGACAAAGCGCAGGGCGAGGGCTGGACGCTGCGCGCTGCGCTGCGCTCGCCGGTGTTCTGGGGCCTGGCGCAGATCTTCTTCTGCACCGCCGCCGGCATGTTCTCGATCATCGTGCAGCTCGTCGCCTTCCTGATCGACGCGGGCTTCTCGCCGCTCGTCGCGGCGAGCTCGTTCGGCGTGATCGGCATGCTCTCGGCGGCGAGCATCATGGGCAGCGGCTTCCTCTCCGACCGCTTCGGCTACCGGCAGACGGCGAGCGTGAGCTTCGTCGGCACCGCGGTGGGCATGGTGATCCTCGTGCTCATCACCGTGTCGCCGTCGCTTGCGCTGCTCCTGTTTTTCGTGCCGGTGTTCGGCCTGTGCATGGGCGTGCGCGGACCGATCGTCTCGTCGATCGGCGCGCGCTACTTCGCCGGCCCCAGCGTGGCGACGATCTACGGCGTCATCTACGCGACCAATGCGCTCGGCGCGGCGCTCGGCTCGTGGCTCGGCGGCCTGCTGCACGACTTCAGCGGCGGCTACCGGCCCGGCCTGGCGATGGCGCTCGCCTTCATCGCGCTGGCGGCGGCGCCGTTCTGGACCCTGCCGGCCTTGAAAAACTTCCGCTAGAGAAGGAAATGGGTCAAATTTGACCCATCCTGCGCTCGCGCTCGCGCAGGCTGCAACCCCGCAGGTCCGCCGCGCCTTTCTCGGTGACGACGATCCCGGCGTCGCTGCGGCCCACCGTCACGGGACCCCCCAGGCGCTCCACGATGCGCGTGCTCGGAACCATGACGATCGACACGCCGCCGGGGGACTGGCTCGCGGCGCGGGCGAAGTCCGGCGCGCCGCCCACGGCGCCGACGTAGCTGCCGTTCGCGACTTCGCTGTTCACCTGCCCGGTCAGGTCGACCTCGACGGCCGAGTTGACGGCGACGAAGCGCTCGATGCCGGCAAGGACGCGCGGATCGTGCGTGTACTCCGACGAGCGCAGCCGCACCGCGGGGTTCTCGCGGGCGAACTCGAAGAGCCGTCCGGTGCCGATCAGCATCGCGCAATCGATCCTGCGCGGCTCGAGCGCGAGCACGCCGTCTCCGACGGTGCCGGAGTGGACGGCAAGATTCCTGTGATCCTTCAGGAGGAAAGGGCAGATCGCGTCAGGCAGGGCGCCGATGCCGAACTCGAGCGTGGCGCCCTCCGGGACCCAGGCGGCGGCGTGCTCCGCGATCGCCTCCTCGAGGCCGCTGCGCTTCGGCACCGGCGGCGCGGCCGGGGGGCGGGAGCTCTCCACCCGCAGCGCGAAGTCCTCTTTTCGCAGCAGCCGCTCGGTGTGCGTCCAGGGCACCTGGTCGTTCACCTCGCCGATGATCGCGCGCGCGGCCCCGATCGCCGGGATCAGATAGTCGGCGGCAAGGCCGAGGCTGTATTCCCCCCGGGCGTTCGGCGGGCTCACCTGGACCATCACCACGTCGGCGGGGATCGTCTTGCCCCGGATCAGGGCTCCCAGGCGTGAGTACGGCACGGGGAGCAGCTCCAGCAACCCCGCATCGGCCAGGGCGCGGTTGCGGCCGATCGCGCCGTAGGAGGTCAGGCGGAGGCTCCCGGCGTGCTCCGGCTTGACGATGCCCGAGTAGCTCGCGCCGAGGAAGAGCCGCGCGCCGGCGAGCGCGGCGCGCTGCGCCACCAGCGCCTCGAGCAGCGTCTGGGGCTCGGCGCAGGCCTGCCCGCAGATGATTCCGTCGCCGGGACGAACTACACTAGCCAGGTCCACCACGGGACCGATTATGACCGACGCGCAGATGCTCGACCGGGTGCTCCGCCAGGCGCGCTCGCACGGCGACTTCGAGGACAGGCCGGTCGGCGAGGAGCTGCTGCGCGCCGCGCACGACCTGATGAAATGGGGCCCGACCACGGCGAACAGCCAGCCGGCGCGGATCCTCTATCTGAAGTCAAAAGAGTCAAGAGACCGGTTGCGCCCCGCGCTTTCAGCGGCCAACCTCGAGAAGACAATGGCGGCGCCGCTGGTGGCGATCGTCGCCTACGACACGCGCTTCTACGAGCACCTGCCGCGGCTCTTCCACAACCCGGGCGCGATCAACTGGTACAACAAGCCCGGCATCGCCGAGGTGACCGCGCTGCGCAACTCGAGCCTGCAGGGCGCCTATCTCATCATCGCGCTGCGCGCGGTCGGCCTGGACTGCGGCGCCATGTCCGGCTTCGACAACGCCAGGCTCGATGCCGCGTTCTTCCCGGAGGGCCGGCTCAAGTCGAACTTCCTCATCAACATCGGCTACGGCACCGGCAAGGGCCTGCCGCCGCGCAATCCCCGCTTCGCCTTCGACGAACAATGCAAGGTGCTCTGATGGACGAGAAAACGAAAGTCACGATCCTTACCTCGAGCTACCGGGTCAAGGGCTACATCGACCTCGTGCCCGGCGCCCGCATCACCGACTACATGGCTGAGGCGCGCGACTTCATCGCGCTCACCAGCGCGGAGGTCTGGGAGCTGCAGGTCGGCGGGCGCCAGGTGCTCGCCGCGCCCTTCATCAACGTGAGCCGCGCCCACATCGAGATCGTCCTGCCCGGCCACTAGTTACCGGTCCAGGTCCTGGTCGTCGTAGGAGGAGGGATCGGAGATCGGCTCGATGTGCGCGAGGATCGAGGCGTTCGGCACCAGGGAGCGGATGCGCGCCTCGATCTCCTCCGAGAGCCGGTGCGCCTGCGCCACGGTCCATTCGTCGGGCACGAGCAGGTGGAAGGAGATGAAGCGCCGCGCCCCGGCCTGGCGCGTGCGCAGGGCATGGAAAGACACGCCATAGCGGCGCGAGTACTCGGCGAAGAGCTGGTTGATCTCCCCTTGCTCGCCGCCGGCGATGGCGGGGTCGAGCAGGCCGGAGATCGAGCGGCGCACCAGGCCGAACCCGATCCAAAGGATGTGGACGGCGACGGCGAGCGCGATCAGGGGGTCGAGCGGCAGCCATCCGGTGATCGCCGTCAGCGCCACGCCGGCGATCACGCCGAAGGAGGTCCACACGTCGGTGAGCAGGTGTCGCCCGTCCGCCTCGAGGGTGATGCTGTGGTGGCTTCGCGCGGCGCGCAGGAGCGCCAAGCCGACGGCGAGGTTGATCGCGGTAGCCACCCCGGTCAGGGCGATGCCCAGGAACGGCGTCGTGATGGGCAGCGGATCGAAGAGCCTCGGCAGCGCCGCCCACACGATGCCGGCCGCGGCGAGGGCGATCAGCGCGCCTTCGACGCCCGCGGAAAAGTACTCGGCCTTCGAGCGTCCGTGCGGGTAGTCCTTGCTGGCCGGCGTGGCGGCGAGGCGCAGCATCGAGAGCGCGAGCAGCGCCGCGGCGAGGTTGACGAGAGACTCCAGCGCATCGGAGAGCAGCGCGAGGGAGCCGGTGAGCCACCACGCCAGCGTCTTCAGCCCGATCGTCGCCAGCGCCGCGGCGACCGACAGCCAAGCGTAGCGCTCAGGTGCCGTGGGCATCCGTGGTCACCTTGCCTTTCTCGATGCGATAGACGCGGTCGGCGAGCTCGCCGGCGAAGCGGGGATTCTGCTCGCAAAGGAGCACGCTCAGGCCGGAGGCCTTGAGGCTGCGCAGCGCCTCGGCCATCTGGCGCACCACGACGGGGGCGAGGCCTTCGGAGGGCTCGTCGAGGAGGATGGCCGCCGGGTTGCCCATGAGGGTGCGCGCGATGGCGAGCATTTTCTGCTCGCCGCCGGACATGCGCGAGCCGCGGCGCTCGCGCATGCCGGCGAGGTTGGGGAAGAGGGCGAACACGCGCTCCATTGTCCACGCCGGCACGCCCGGGCGCGGCGGGCGCCGGCCGACCTCGAGATTCTCGGCGACGCTCAAGTCGGCGAAGATGCGGCGCTCTTCGGGCACGTAGCCCAGGCCGAGCCGCGCGATCTCGAACGGCTCGAGCCGGTCGATCCGGCGGCCCTGGAAGCGCACCTCGCCCGAGGCCGGCGCGACGAGCCCCATGATCGCCTTGAGCGTGGTCGACTTGCCGGCGCCGTTGCGCCCGGCGAGCACCACGACCTCGCCGGCGCGCAGCTCGAGGTCGAGGTCGAACAGGACCTGTGCCCGGCCGTAGCCCGCGCGCAGGTGCCGGACTTCAAGCATCGCCAAGATAGACCTCCCGGACGCGCGCATCGGCGCGCACCTCCGCCGGCGAGCCCTCGGCGATCAGCTCGCCCGAGTGCAGCACCAGGACGCGGTCGGCATGGCCGAAAACCACGTCCATGTCGTGCTCGGTAAAGAGGATCGCCAGGCCCTCGCTGCGGGCGAGCCCGGCGGCGAGCGCCATCAGCGCGCCGCGCTCCGCGGGCGCCATTCCGGCGGTCGGCTCGTCCATGAGGAGCAGCCGCGGCCGGTTGGCGAGCGCGACCGCCAGCTCGACGCGCTTCAGGTCCCCGTAGGCGAGCACCGCACAGGGGCGTGCCGCCTGGTCGAGCATGCCGACGCGCTCTAGCAGCGCATCGGCCTCGCGCGGAAACAGCTTTGCCGCGGAGGAGAAGAGCGAGCGGATCTTCCGGTGGTGCGAGAGAAGCGCCACCTGGACGTTCTCGCGCACGCTCATCGAGCCGAAGGTCTGCGTGACCTGGAAGGTGCGGCCGACGCCGAGGCGCCAGATCTGGCGCGGGGAGAGACCGGACAGCCGCCGGCCCTCGAGAACGATCTCGCCCGCGTCGGCCTCGAGCTGCCCGTTCAGCAGGTTGAAGCAGGTGGTCTTGCCGGCGCCGTTCGGGCCGATCATCGCCACCAGCTCGCCCCGGGCGACGGCGAACGACACGGCCTCGAGGGCGCGCACGCCGCCGTAGGACTTCGACAGGCCCGTTACCGAGAGAATGGCCATCGCTTCGCCGCGCCGGCAATGCCCTGGGGAAACGCGAGCACGAGCAGCAGGATTACCGCGCCGAGCGCAGCGCGCCAGTAGTCGATGCTGCGCGAGGCCGAGTCCTCGAGCCAGGTGAACAGCGCCGCGCCCCAGGCCGGGCCGGTCAGCGTCTGCACGCCGCCCAGCAGCACCATCACCAGGCCGTCGACCGAGCGGGGCACCGACAGCGTCTCGGGAGAAATCGATCCCTTGGAGAAGGCGTAGAGCGCGCCTGCGACGCCCGCGGCCGTGCCCGCGATCGCGAACGCGGCCCATTGCACCGCGCGCACGTCGATGCCGATCGCGTCGGCGCGCAGCGGCGCGTCGCGCCCGGCGCGCAGCGCGTAGCCGAACGGCGAATACGCTGCTCTCCACAGGAAAATGATTCCTGTCAGAGAGAAGAACAGCGTCAGAAAATAATACGCGGGCTTCGAGGCGAGCCAGGCGGCCGGCCACACGCCGATCAGGCCGTTCGAGCCGCCGGTCAGCGCGTCCCACTGGAAGGCGACCGACCAGGTGATCTGCGCGAAGGCGAGCGTCAGCATGGCGAGGTACACGCCGGAGAGGCGCACGCAGAACCAGCCGAAGGCGGCCGCGCCCGCGGCCGCGAGAAGCGGCCCGAGCGCGAGCGCGAGCTCCATCGGCAGCTCCAGGCGCAGCAGCGCCAGGCCGGCGCCGTAGGCGCCGAGGCCGAAGTAGGCGGCGTGGCCGAACGAGAGCATGCCTCCCGGCCCCATGATGAAGTGCAGGCTCACGGCGAAGAGCGCGAAGACGAGGATGTCCGTCATCAGGATGAGCGTGTAGCCGGCGGCGAAGGCGGGCAGGAGGGCGAGAAACCCGATCAGCACGGCGAGCGCGGCGACGCCGGCGCGAGGGATCCGCTCGGCCGTCGAATGCATGCCGACCGGAACGCGCGCGGGCGCCTGCGGGCGTCCGAGCAGCCCGGAGGGCCGCAGCACGAGCACGACCGCCATGACGATGAACTCCACCGCCAGCGTGATCTTGGAGTAGCCCAGCGCAATGCAGAAAGCCTTCACCTCGCCGATGAGAAGCGCCGCGAGGAAGGCCCCCGGAATCGAGCCGAGGCCGCCCACCACCACCACCACGAAGGCATCGGAGATCACCGAGAGATCGATCTCCAGGTTCGCGGGCTCGCGCGGCACGGCGAGCGCGCCGCCCAGGCCGGCAAGCGCCGCACCCAGCACGAACACGCCGGTGAAGAGCCAGCGCTGGTTCACGCCCAGGGCGCCGGCCATCTCGCGGTCCTCGGTCGCCGCGCGCACGAGGATGCCCCAGCGCGTCATCCTGAGAAGACCATGAAGAAGAAGAAAAACCAGGGGGCCGAGGGCGATGAGGAACAGGTCGTACTGCGGGAACGCCCGGCCGGCGATCCGGGCCGCGTCGTCCAGGCCGGGCGCGCGCGGCCCGAGGATGTCCTCCGGGCCCCAGGCCCAGAGCGCAAAATCGCGGATGACGAGCACCAGGGCGAAGGTAGCGAGCAGTTGCAGCAGCTCGGGCGCCCGGTAGATCCGCCTGAGGAGGAGCACTTCGACGAGAAGTCCCAGTCCCGCGACGGCCAGCATCGCCACCGGCACCGCGACCCAGAAGCCGAGGATTGGCGAGCACCAGACCGCGACGTACATGCCGAGCATGTACAGCGAGCCGTGGGCGAAGTTGACGATGCGCGTGACGCCGAAGATGAGCGACAGCCCCGCGGCGACCAGGAACAGCGAGCTCGCGCTCGCGAGCCCGTTCAGGAACTGCAGCAGGACTGCCGAGCCGCTCATCGCTTTATCCGGCCATGGAAGAGGGACGCGATGGCGCCAGAATGCTTCCGATCGGAAGCATTCCCGGGTTCCTAGTCCTTACGCAGCCTGCGGATTTCCTCGTCGGGCGGCTGGTACCTCGCCCCGTCCGCATAGCGCCAGTTCACCATCGTGCCCTTGCCGCCTTCCTTCGCGAGCTGCCCGACGTAGGCGCCCATGGTGGACTGGTGATCGAGCGCGCGCCAGGTGATCGGGCCGAAGGGCGAGGACATCTGCAGGCCCTTGAGCGCCTCGACCAGCTTCTCGGTATCGGCCGCCTTGGCCTTGCGGATGGCTTCCGCGACCGCATGCACCGCGGTATAGCCGACGACCGAGCCCTGGCGCGGATAGTCCTGCCAGCGCTTGCGGTACGCGTCCAGGAACTTCCGGTGCTCCGGGGTGGCGATCTCGCTCCAGGGGTAGCCCGTGACCCACCAGCCTTCGGGGGTCTCGTCCTTCAGCGGATCCAGGTACTCGGGCTCGCCGGCGAGCAGGTTGAACACCGTCCTGCCCCGGAACAGGCCGCGCGTATTGCCCTCGCGCACGAACTTCTGCAGGTCGGCGGCGAAAAGCGAGCTGAAGATCGCGTCGGGCTTCGCATCGGCGAGCGCCTGGACCACGGCGCCGGCGTCGATTTTGCCGAGCGCGGGCGCCTGCTCGGTGACGAACTCGACCCCGGGCTGCGCCTCGGCGAGGAGCTTCTTGAACGACGCGGTGGCGGACTGGCCGTACTCGTAGTTGGGGTAGACGATGGCCCAGCGCTTCTTCCTGAGCTTCGCCGCCTCGGGCACCAGCATCGCTACCTGCATGTAGGTCGAAGGCCGCAGGCGGAACGTGTAGCGGTTGCCGTTCTCCCAGACGATCTTGTCGGTGAGCGGCTCGGAAGCGAGGAAGAGGATCCTGCGCTGGTTGGCGAGGTTCGCCACGGCGAGGCCGACGTGCGAGGCGAAGGTGCCCATGAGCACGTTCACCCGCTCGCGCGAGATGAGCTCCTCGGCGGCGCGCACGGCATCGCCCGGCGTCCCGCCGTCGTCGCGGATCACCAGCTCGAGCTTGCGGCCGAGCACGCCGCCCGACGCGTTGATCTCCTCGAGCGCGAGCTCCATGCCCTTGCGGTAGGGCTCGAGGAACGCCGGGAAGACCTTGTAGCTGTTCAGCTCGCCGATCTTGATCGGCTGCGCGAACGCGGCGCTTGAAACCATCATCAACGTGAGAAGCAGGAGCTTTTTCATGTTTCACCCTCCACTTTTGCCCCGCGGTCCGGCTTGATCTTCTCGGTACCGGCGGGAAAGATCCTCCAGAACTCCCTGCGCACCAGGCTCGCGATCGTGGCGCTCTTGTTGAGCCCGTGATACTTCGCCACCGCCTCGAGCATCGCGAGGTCGCGCTGCGTCGCCGAGAAGGTGCTGACTTTCGCCTTGGCCATATATAAGCTTTATATAAGTCTTGTACACCGCTGTCAATCGTGGCTCGCGGGGCGTCGGGCGGCGGCGTCGCGTCGATCCGCGGCCGACGCTTCCAGGCGACGGTCCGGGGCAGTGTCTTTGCGCGGATGCAACGCCGGGCACCGCAAAGAGGCTGAAGAGGGAACGCGTCGTTGTCCACGCCACATGCGTTGGTTACCTTTCCCGGGAGCAGGGGGCAACAAACGTGGGAGATGGAAATGAACAAAGCGTATCTAGCCGGTGCAGCAGCAGGCGCGGCGCTCGCGCTGAGCGGCTGCGTAACGCAGGGGACCTACGAGAAGCTCGAGGCCGAGAAGGCGCAGGAGATCGATGCGCTGCAGTCGCAGCGGGCCGCGCTTGACGGCGAGCGCAAGTCGCTTCGGCAGGAAAAGGCGCTGCTCGAGAAGGACAAGGCAGCGCTCGAGCGGGAGCAGGCGATGCTGCGCGCGCAAAACGAGGCGCTCGAAGGCGAGCGCAGGAAGCTCCTCGAGGCGAGCAAGCAGTCCCGGGCGCAGTACGACTCTCTCGCGCGCGAGCTCAACCAGGAGGTCCAGAAGGGGCAGCTCCAGGTGCGCCAGTACAAGGACATGCTGACGGTGGACGTGGCCGAGCAGCTCTTCTTCGACTCCGGCCGGGCGACGCTCAAGGAGACCGGAAAGGAGGTCCTGAAGAAGGTCGCCGACGCCATCAAGTCCTATGACGACAAGGCGATCCGGGTCGTGGGGCATACCGACAACGTTCCCATCAGCGGCGCGCTGCAGAAGACGTATGCGTCCAACTGGGAGCTCTCGGTGGCGCGCGCGACCACGGTCGTGCGCTTCCTGCAGGAGTCGGGCATCGAGCCCGAGCGCCTCGTCGCCACCGGCCGCGCGGAGTATGCGCCGATCGCGGAGAACGAGAGCTCGGAGGGGCGCCAGAAGAACCGGCGCATCGAGATCACGCTGATCAACAAGAACCTCTTCTAGGGGACGAATCCCCCGCTCAGGCGGCCTCGCGCTCCGCGGGCGGGGGAAGGAGCTTCAGGCAGCGATCGATCCAGAGCGCCGTGAGCTTTTCCTGCACGCCGTTCTGCGCCAGGCGCTGGGCGAGCGCGCCGAAGTCGACCTGGTCGAGGGGCTGGTCCTGGTTGAAGCAGGAGAAGACGTAGGTGGTCTTGCCGGTGGCGGGATCGACGTGCGGCTGCAGGCACTGCGCGCAGATCTCTTTCATCATGCACTGCATCGGGCTGTTGATCGAGCCGATGGCCTGGTGGTTCTTCTTGAGAAAGCTCTTCAGTGTGGAATGACGGGCCTTTGTCACCGCCGCCATCATCTTGTCGGAGCCGATGGCGACGATGCGGTCGGTGGCGCTGAAGGGGATCTCCTGTTTGCCGAGCGCCCCTGAGGCGTAGGCCTGCATCGCCTGGACGATGTTGCCGACGAAGGCGCGGTCCTGGCTGCGCCGCGGCGTGAAGCCGGGCGCCTCGTCGCAGCACCAGACGACGACGTCCGAAGCCGCCTCGATGTCCTCGACGCGGTAGCGGTCGGCGAGATGCCGGTAGCCGGCGAAGTAGACGACCTTCGAGCCCGCCGAGCGCAGGGCGCGCCCGATCGAGAAGAGCACCGCGTTGCCCAGGCCGCCGCCGGCGAGCACCACCGTCTCGCCGCGCGGGATCTCGGTCGGCGTGCCGGTCGGGCCCATCAGGATGACCGGCTCGCCGGGCTGCAGGTAGGCGAGCAGGTCGGCGGAGCCGCCCATCTCGAGCGCGATGACGGAGATGAGGCCTTTCTCCCGGTCGACCCACGCGCCGGTGAGCGCCAGGCCTTCCATCGCGAGGGTCGTGCCCGGCACGCGCAATGCGAGGGTCTCGAAGTTCTGCATGCGGTAGAACTGGCCGGGCTGGAAGCGGGGCGCCGCCACCGGCGCGCGCAGGACGACTTCGACGATGGTGGGCGTGAGGCGCCGGACCTCGTGCACTACGGCGCGAAGGTCTCGGTTCAGGCCTGCCAGGAATCTATCTTCCGGCAAGGCGGAAGCAGGCTGACGTTGAGAAAGCACTCTGCTGATGACGGGATAGCCCTGCTTGGCGCTGCCCATGGCCTTCACGACGTTGCCGAAGTACGAGGGGTGCAGGTCGCCGAAGAAGCTCATGAAGCGGCCGTCGGGATACCGGTGCAGCAGCACGTCGACCTGTTCCGGCTTGGCGGTATGGCGCTCGGGCTTCAACGGCGCGCCGGTCTCGTCGCAGGCGAGGAAGTACTTGCCGTCGAGCTCGAGGCTCACGCCTTCTTCGCGCGCGAGCACGGTGTTGGGCTGAGTACCCGCGGCGATCAGGACGGATTTCGCTGCTAGTTCGACCCCTTCGGAAAAGCGCACGGCGCGGGCGTGCCCATAGGTATCGATCTCGATGCGCACCGGCGTCAGGCCCTCGGCGAACACGATGCCCTCCTCGAGCGCCTTCTCCACCTCCTCGTGGTTGAGGGTGTAGGAGGGGCTGTCGATCATGCGGCGGCGGTAGGCGATGGTGGCGCCGCCCCACGATTTCAGCAGAGACAATCTCTGCTCGGGTGAAGCGCGTCTAAGTGCCCTCGCATGGGCGATGAATTCCTCGGCGATGCCGCGCTCCTCGGCGTTCCACGCCGGCTTCTCCGCGAGCGCCTCATAGCGCGCGAGGAACTTCTCCACCTGCACTGCGTAGTAGGCGAGGGACTCGGTGGCGGTGTCGATCGCGGTGAGCCCGCCGCCGATCACCACGATCGGCAGGCGGATCTGCAGGTTGGCGATCGACTCGCGCTTCGCGGCGCCGGTGAGCTGCAGCGCCATGAGGAAGTCGGAGGCCGCGCGCACCCCGCGCGCGAAGCCGTTCGGGATGTCGAGCACCGTGGGCCGTCCGGCCCCGGCGCACAGCGCGATGTGGTCGAAGCCGTCGGCAAAGGCCTCGTCGATGGTGAGGGTGCCGCCGAAGCGCACCCCGCCGAGCATGGCGAACTGCCGCCGCCGCTCGAGCAGCAGTCGGATGACCTTCAGGAAGTTCTTGTCCCAGCGCACCGTGATGCCGTACTCGGCGACGCCGCCGAACCCCGCCATGACGCGGGCATCCAGGTCTTCGCGAAGCTCCTCTATGCGTTCGATGGGCTTGAAAGGCAGGCGATTGCCCAGCGGATCGACACCGGAAACGCGTGCCTCGAGCGGCTCGATCTTCAGGCCGTCGATCGCGACCACGGTGTGGCCGTCGTTCATGAGGTGGTGGGCGAGGGTGAAGCCGGCCGGGCCCAGGCCCACCACAAGGACTCTTCTTCCAGAATTCTCTTTGGGATAGGGTCGTCGCAGGTCGAACGGGTTCCAGCGCGTGAGCAGCGAGTAGAGCTCGAAGCCCCAGGGCAGCTCGAGCACGTCCTTCAGCGTGCGCGTCTCGGCCTGCGGGATGTTGACCGGGTCCTGCTTCTGGTAGATGCAGGACTTCATGCAGTCGTTGCAGATGCGATGCCCGGTGCCGGCGACCATGGGGTTGTCGACGGTGATGATGCCGAGCGCCGCCAGCGGCTGGCCGCGCGCCTTGACCATCTGGAACTCCGAGATCCGCTCCTCGAGCGGGCAGCCGGCGAGGGGCACGCCGAACACTGTCTTGCGGAAGCCCCCGAGCGGGGCCTTCTCCTTCAGCCCTTTGGAGCAGGAGTCCTTGCCCTGCTCGTGGCACCAGATGCAGTAGTTCGCCTCGTCGAGCGCGCCGGCGAGGTCCGTGCCCGGGTCGGTGAGCGCGAAGCCTTCGCGCTGCCGGTGCTCTTCAAGAGAGTTCCTTGTGTACCCGGGATTCTCGATGTGCACCGGCACCAGGCGCATGAAATCGAGCTTGCGCGGCGTCTTGAAGAGGACGCCGTGCCGGTGCTTTTCCTTGCCCTCGGGCGTGAGGGTTGCCCAGGCGGCATAGCGCGCCGCTTCCTGCAACTCGGCGGCGTGAGCGGGCTCGTCCCGGAGCCAGGCGCTGACCTGGCGCGCGAACTCGAGCTCATCGTGGATCTTCCCGGGACGGTAGTCCTTCAGCTCTTCGGGCTTCACCTTGTGCAGCGCGCGACGCTGCACGAAGAGGCGCTTCACGGAATAGACGGGGGCGAGCTCGTTGTGCCGCTCCGCGAGCGCCTGGACCTCGGCCTCGATGCCGAAGAGGTGCGCGAGGAAGTCCTCGACATGCGGCGCGAGGGCGACGAGCAGCTCGGATTCATCTCTCGCCGGCGGCGGCGTGGTCCTGGACGACTGCAGCTTTTCGCACAACGCCCGGTCCGCTTCGCCGAGATGCTCGAAGAACGCCGCGTCGACGCGCAGCAGCCCCTCGCGCTCGTAGAGGTCCTCGAACCGCAGGCCGAATGCCAGTTTCATGCGGGTAGAATTATCGGTCAATTCTTCGGAGACCCTTGATGCAAATCAGAAATAGCATATTCCTGGTCACGGGCGGCGCATCGGGGTTGGGCGCGGCGACCGCGCGCATGGCCGCTGAAGGCGGCGGCAAGGTGGTGATCGCCGACATGCAGCAGGACGCGGGCGAGAAGCTCGCGAAGGAGCTTGGCGGGCGCTTCGTCAAGACGGACGTGACATCGGAAGCCGACGGCAAGGCGGCGGTCGCGGCGGCGCTCAAGGACCTCGGCGGCCTGCACGTGCTCGTCAATTGCGCCGGCATCGCCATCGCCGAGCGCACCATCGGCAAGGAGGCGCCGCACGATCTCGCGCGCTTCGCGCGCGTGGTGAACGTGAACCTGATCGGCACCTTCAACATGATCCGGCTCGCCGCGGAGGCGATGGCGAAGGCCGGGCCGAACGCGTCGGGGGAGCGGGGCGTGATCGTCAACACCGCCTCGGTGGCGGCGTTCGACGGCCAGATCGGGCAGGCCGCCTATTCCGCCTCGAAGGCGGGCGTCGTCGGCATCACGCTGCCCATCGCGCGCGACCTCTCGCGCAACGGCATCCGCGTGTGCACCATCGCCCCGGGCCTTTTCGAAACGCCGATGCTGGCCGGGCTGCCCAAGGAGGCCCAGGAATCCCTGGGCAAGCAGGTGCCGTTTCCGTCCCGCCTCGGCCGCCCGGGCGAGTATGCGCAGCTCGTGAAATCGATCGTCGAGAACGAGATGCTGAACGGCGAGACCATCCGCCTGGACGGCGCCATCCGCATGGCGCCTAAATAGGGGGTTGGAAAAGAGGCGTCAGGTTCACTCCTCTCTCAATTCGCTTTTGTATCGCCTTCCCCGTTCGATGTAGCCTCGGGCGATGGCGAGCAGGCCGTCGCGCTGCTCCGGGGTGAGCTCGCGCACGATCCTGCCGGGGGACCCCACCACCAGCACGCCGTCGGGAATCTCCTTGCCTTCCGGGATCAGCGTGTTCGCCCCGATCAGCGTGCCCTTGCCGATCTTCGCGCCGTTGAGGATGACGCTGTTGATGCCGATCAGCGTGCCGTCGCCGACCGTGCAGCCGTGCAGCATCGCCTTGTGGCCGATGCTCACCATGCGCCCGAGCGTCATCGGATAGCCGGGATCCACGTGCAGCACCGAGGCGTCCTGCACGTTGCAGCCTTCGCCGATGGCGATGGTGTCGTTCTCGGCGCGGATCACGACCTTGAACCACACGCTCACGTCCGCCTGGAGCGTGATCGATCCCACGAGCGTGGCGTCGTGCGCGATGTAGTGGTGCTCGCCGAGCAGCGCGACGCGGCGCTCTCCGAGGGAGAAGATGGGCATGCGGCTATCATAATGCAGTGAAGATCATCGTTTCGCCGTGAAGGTCCTCGTCCTAGGGGCCGGGGTGGTGGGCGTGAGTGCCGCGTGGTATCTCGCCGAAGCCGGCCACGAGGTGCTCGTGCTGGAGCGCCGCGACGAGCCCGGGCTGGAGACCTCGTACGCGAACGGCGGCCAGATCGCCGCGAGCCATGCCGAGCCCTGGGCCAAGCCCGCCGTGCTGCCGGCGATGCTGCGCTGGCTCGGGCGCGAGGACGCGCCGCTGCTGTTCCGGCCGCGCGCGGATTGGGCGCAATGGTCCTGGGGCCTGCGCTTCCTGCGCGAGTGCATGCCCGGGCGCTTCGAGCAGCATGCTCGCGCGCTGGCGGGCCTCGCCGCCTACAGCCGCGACTCGCTGCGCGCGCTGCGCGGCCGCACCGGCATCCGCTATGACGAGCTCGCGCGCGGCATCCTGCATTTCACCAGCAGCGAGCGCGACTTCGAGGCGCTGGCGCGCCACACCGAGGCCATGCGCGCGCTCGGCGTGGCGCGCGAGGTGAAGACCGCCGCCGAATGCCTGGCGATCGAGCCGGCGCTCGCGTACGCCGAGGAACGCATCGCCGGCGGCGCCTATGCCCCCCACGACGAGTCGGGCGACGCTTACCGCTTCACGCGCGAGCTCGCCGCCCTCGCGGCACGGCAAGGGGTGGCGTTTCGCCATGGCGTCGCCGTCGAGGCGCTCGAGTCCGCCGGCGAGTTCGTCTCGGCGGTGCGTGCGCAGGACGGCGAGCGCTTCGCGGCCGATGCCTACGTGGTCGCGCTCGGCAGCTACAGCCCGCTGCTCCTGCGGCCCCTCGGCATCCGCATCCCGGTCTATCCGCTCAAGGGCTACTCGATCACGCTGACGCTCGGGCCCGCGGAAGCGGCGGCGGCGCCGAGCGTGAGCCTGACCGACGAGGCGTTCAAGCTGGTCATCTCCCGGCTCGGCGATCGCCTGCGCGTCGCCGGCACCGCCGAGCTCGCGGGCTACGATGTATCGGTGAACGAAGTGCGCTGCGCGGCGATCCTGCGCCGCGTGCGCCAGCTCTTCCCGCAGCTGGGCGCCGCCAACGTGGTGGAGAACTGGGCCGGCCTGCGGCCGGCCACGCCGAGCAACGTGCCGCTCGTCGGGCGCAGCGCGCTGCGCAACCTCTACCTGAACACCGGGCACGGCACGCTTGGCTGGACGCTCGCCTGCGGCTCCGGCCGGGCGCTCGCGGACCTCGTGGCAGGGCGCAGGCCCGACGTGGATTTCGGCTTCCTTGCGTAGCAGCGACTCCCTGTTCTTCCCGGTGCGCGGCCTGCGCTACCACGTGCGCCGCTGGGCCGCATCTTCCCAATCGGCGGGCGCGCCGAAGCTGGTGCTGCTGCACGGCTGGATGGACGTCTCCGCCTCGTTCCAGTTCCTGGTCGACGCGCTGCGCGGCGAGTGGGACGTGTATGCGCCGGACTGGCGCGGCTACGGCCTCACCGAATGGGGAAAGGCCGACTGCTACTGGTTCCCCGACTACATCGCCGACCTCGACTTCCTGCTGGAACGCATCGACCCGGCGCCGATCAACCTCGTGGGGCATAGCCTCGGCGGAAATGTCGCGACGCTCTATGGCGGCGTGCGTCCGGCCCGCATCGCGAAGCTCGTCAACCTCGAGGGCTTCGGCCTGCCGCCGACCAGGCCGGAGGACGCGCCGAAACGCTACGCGCGGTGGCTCGAGGAGCTGCGTGAGCGTCCAGGGCTTCGACCGTACAAGAGTTTCGCCGAGCTGGCCGAGCGACTGTGCAAGGGTAACAAGAGACTTTCTCCGCAAAGAGCCGAGTTCCTGGCACGCCATTGGGGCCGCGAGGCCGAGGACGGCAGCGTGGTGCTGCGCGGCGACCCGGCGCACAAGATCGTCAACCCGGTGCTTTACCGGTACGAAGAGGTGCGCGCGTGCTGGCAGCGCGTCACCGCGCCGGTGCTGTGGGTCGATGCCGCCGAGTCCGAGACGCTGGCGCGCATGAAGATGGATCCCGCGGAGCAGGCCGAGCGCCGCGCCGCGTTCGCCGACCTGCGCCACGTCACCCTGCCCGAGGCGGGCCACATGCTGCATCACGACCAGCCCGAGGCGCTGGCGCAGGTCCTCGAAGGCTTCCTTTCCGGCTGATGGCGCAGCTCTTCGCCATCCATCCCACGCATCCGCAGGCGCGCCTGGTGCGCCGCGCCGCCGACATCGTGCGCGCCGGCGGCCTGATCGCGTATCCCACCGACTCGTGCTACGCGCTCGGATGCGCGCTCGGCGAGGCGAGGGCGCTCGAGCGCCTGCGTCGCGTGCGCGGCGTCGACGAGCGCCATTACCTGACGCTCATGTGCCGCGATCTCGGCGAGATCGCCAACTACGCGATCGTCGATGACGCCTCGTATCGCTTTCTCAAGACGCCCGGCAGCTACACCTTCATCCTGCGCGCGCGCCGCGAGGTGCCGCGCCGGGTGACGCGCAAGAAGACCGTCGGCGTGCGCGTCCCCGGGCATCCGGTGGCGCACGCGCTGCTCGCGGAGCTCGACGCGCCGATGCTCTCGGCGACGCTGCTGCTTCCCGGGGAGCCCGAGCCGCTGTCGGATCCCGACATCATCCGGGGCCGGCTCGAGCACCAGGTGGAGCTGGTGATCGACTCTGGCTCCTGCGGCACCGAGCCGAGCACCGTCATCGATCTCACCGGCGAAGCGCCGCTGGTGCTGCGCCGGGGAAAAGGCTCGCTTGCGCCGTTCGCCGTCGAGCCCGTCTGATAAAATCCGCGCCCATCAGATGGACGTCAATCAACTGGTACAGACGGTCGCCATCTACGCCCTCCCGGTGCTATTCGCGATCACGCTGCACGAGGCGGCGCACGGCTACGTGGCGCGCCATTTCGGCGACATGACGGCGTATGCGCAGGGGCGCATCAGCCTCAATCCCGTGCGGCATATCGACTGGCTCGGCACCATGGTCGTGCCGCTGCTGATCCTGCTCGTGACGAGCGGGAAGTTCCTCTTCGGGTGGGCAAAGCCGGTGCCGGTGAACTACTCGGCGCTGCGCAAGCCCCGGCAGCACATGGCGCTGGTGGCGGCGGCCGGGCCCGCTGCGAACCTCGCGATGGCGCTCGTCTGGGCGGTCCTCCTGCGCGGCGCCGTCGCGGCGAGCGATCGCGCGGCGGCGTGGACCGAAGTCGCGCAGGTGTACGGCGCGGGCGGTCTGATCGACGCGGCGATGCGCCACGGCAACGGCGCGGTGGAGTACCTGATCGGCGTGGCGGCAGCCGGGATCCTCGTCAACCTGCTGCTGATGCTCCTCAATCTGCTGCCGATCCCGCCGCTCGACGGCGGCCGCGTCGTGACCAGCCTCCTGCCGCGCCGGGCGGCGTGGCGCTTCGCCAAGCTCGAGCCCTGGGGCGTGCCGCTGCTGCTGCTGCTGGTTTTCGTGCCGGTCTACGGCTCCAACGCGCTGAGCCTCATCCTCAGTCCCCTGTTGTTCGAGTCCGAGGCGCTCGTGCGCGCCATGGTCCTGCTCTAGATGTTCGAGACCCGGGTGCTGTCCGGCATGCGGCCCACGGGCAGCCTGCACCTTGGGCACTATCACGGCGTTCTCAAGAACTGGGTGCGGCTGCAGGCCGAGTACCCCTGCCTGTTCTTCGTCGCCGACTGGCACGCGCTGACCACCGACTACGAGCAGCCCGGCGAGCTGCAGAAGAACTGCTGGGACATGGTGATCGACTGGCTCGCCTCGGGCGTCGACCCGGGCCAGGCGATCCTGTTCATCCAGTCCCAGGTTCCGGAGCATGCGGAGCTGCATCTGCTGCTCTCCATGATCGCGCCGCTCGGCTGGCTGGAGCGCGTGCCGACCTACAAGGACCAGCAGGAGAAGCTCGCGAACCGCGACCTTTCGACCTACGGCTTCCTCGGCTATCCGCTGCTGCAGTCCGCCGACATCCTGATCTACCGGGCGAAGTTCGTGCCGGTGGGCGAGGACCAGGTCCCACACGTCGAGTTCACGCGCGAGGTCGCGCGGCGCTTCAATCACCTGTACGGGCGCGAGCCGGGCTTCGAGGAAAAGGCCATGGCGGCGGTCAAGAAGATGGGCACCAAGAAGGCGCGGCTGCTGAACGAGCTGCGCACCAAGTTCCTGGAGCAGGGCGAGGCGGAGTCGCTTTCCCGCGCGCAGGCGCTGCTCACCGCGCAGCAGAACCTCTCGCGCGGCGACCGCGAGCGCCTCTACGGCTGGCTCGAGGGCGGCGGCAAGAAGATCCTGGTCGAGCCCGAGGCGCTGCTGACCGAGGCTGCGCGCATGCCCGGGCTCGACGGCCAGAAGATGTCCAAGTCCTACGGCAACACCATCTCGCTGCGCGAGGAGCCCGAGTCGGTGGCGAAGAAGGTCCGCACCATGCCGACCGATCCGGCACGGGTGAAGCGCAGCGATCCCGGAAACCCCGAGAAGTGCCCCGTGTGGGATCTCCACAAGGTGTACTCCGACGCGGCGCGCAGGGAGTGGGTCACGAAAGGCTGCACCAGCGCGGGCATCGGCTGCCTCGAGTGCAAGCAGCCGGTAATCGAGGCGATCAACGCCGAGCTCGCGCCGATGCGCGCGCGGGCGCAGACCTACCTCGACGACCCGACGCTGGCGAGGAACATCATCGCCGACGGCTGCGACAAGGCGAAGCGCCTGGCCGCGGAAACGATGCGCGAAGTCCGCGCGGCGATGGGGCTGGACTACCAATGATGACGGCGAAGATCTACGGCGAGCCGTACATCGAGCTGCCGCACGACCTCTACATCCCGCCCGACGCGCTCGAGGTGGTGCTCGAAGCCTTCGAGGGCCCGCTCGACCTGCTGCTGTATCTCATCCGCAAGGAGAACCTCGATATCCTCGACATCCCGATGGCGCCGCTCACGCGCCAGTACCTGGAGTATGTCGAGATCATGCGCACCAAGAACCTCGAGCTCGCCGCCGAGTACCTGGTGATGGCGGCGATGCTGATGGAGATCAAGTCGCGCCTGCTGCTGCCGCGGCCGCCCGCGGTGGCGCCCGAGGAGGAGGATCCGCGCGCGGAGCTGGTGCGCCGCCTGCTCGAATACGAGCAGATGAAGAAGGCCGCGCGGGCGCTCGACGAGCTGCCGCAGACGGGCCGCGACCTGATCGCGGTCTCGGTGTGGATCGAGAGGGCGGTCGCCGAGCGCCTGCCCGACGTCCACGCGCAGGACCTGGCCGAAGCCTGGCGCGGCCTGCTCGCGCGCGCGAAGCTCTCCGCGCACCACCACGTATCGCGCGAGGAGCTCTCGGTGCGCGCGCACATGAGCGGCATCCTGCGCGCGCTGCGCGAGCGCCGGGTGCTGGAGTTCGGCGAGCTGTTCGAGCCGGCGCGCGGCGTGGCGGTGCTCGTGGTCACCTTCCTCGCGCTGCTCGAGCTGGCGCGGGAGTTGCTCGTGGAGATCACGCAGTCCGAGTGTTTCGCGCCGATTTACGTAAAATTGGCCTATGCACAGTCCGTCTGACGCGAAGCGCATCCTGGAAGCGGCGCTGCTCGCCGCGCAGGAGCCCCTCGGCATCGCCGAGCTGAAGCGCCTGTTCGGCGGCGAGGTGAGCGCCGAGACGCTCAGGCACCTCCTCGCGGAGCTCGCAGAGGAGTGGAGCGGCCGCGCGGTAGGGCTGGTCAGCCTCGCCAGCGGCTGGCGCTTCCAGACCCGCCCCGAGTTCCAGCCCTACATCGAGCGGCTGTTTCCCGAGAAGCCGCCGCGCTACTCGCGTGCCGTGATGGAAACGCTCGCCATCATCGCCTACCGCCAGCCGGTCACCCGCGGCGACATCGAGAACATCCGCGGGGTCGTCGTCTCCACCCAGATCATCCAGGCGCTGGAGAACCGCGGCTGGATCGACGTCGTCGGCCATCGGGAGACGCCGGGACGCCCGGCGCTCTACGCGACCACCCGCAGCTTCCTCGACGACCTGGGCCTGCGCTCGCTGGAGGAGCTGCCGCCGCTCGAGGAAATCGCCAAGACGCTGCAGCTCGAACCTCAACCCGCCACGGTCGCCGAAGCGGCCGCCCGCCCCGACGATTCCGAAGAAGAGCCCGCCGCAGCCACCGGCACCGGGGGCTGAGCGAATTCAGAAGCTGCTGGCGGCCGCCGGCCTGGGCTCGCGGCGGACGGTCGAGCAGTGGATCGCCGCCGGCCGCGTCACCGTGGACGGCAAGGTCGCCGAGCTCGGCCAGCGCGCGCTGCCGGGCCAGGAAATCGCCGTCGACGGGAAGCCGGTCAAGGCCGCCGGCGGCGGCGCGGGCCGGGTGCTCCTCTATCACAAGCCGGTCGGGGAGCTGGTGACGCGCAGCGACCCCGAAGGCCGCCCGACCGTGTTCTCGCGCCTGCCGCCCGGACGGTGGGTCGCCGTGGGCCGGCTCGATATCAACACCTCGGGATTGCTGCTGCTCACCGATTCCGGGGAACTCGCAAATCGCCTGATGCATCCCCGGTACGAGGTTGAGCGCGAATATACGGCGCGCGTGCAGGGCAACATCGACTTGCAGCGCCTGAGGGAAGGCGTGCTCCTGGACGACGGCAGGGCAGCGTTCGACCGCATCGAGCCGGTCGACCCGCGCGGGCGCCCAGGGACCAACCGGTGGTACCGGGTCGTCCTGCGGGAGGGCCGCAACCGCGAGGTGCGCCGCCTTTTCGAGGCGGTGGGGGCGCGGGTGAGCCGCCTCGTCCGCGTGCGCTACGGATCGGTCGCGCTGCCGCGCGACCTTGCGGCGGGCACATGGCGCGAGCTGCCGCCCGAAGCGGCGAAAATGTTGTTGGCCCAGTGAAATCCTGTTAAACTTCAAAAGCTTTACAGCACTTGGAAGAGATGGGCTTCGGCCCATTTTTTGTTTGCGGACCGAGGAACTGATCGCGCCGGTGGTGACCGGCATGGGCTACGAGCTGGTCGACCTGCAAGTGTCGAACAGAGGTGGTCTGCTGCGCCTGTTCATCGACAAGCCCGGCGGCATCGGACTCGAGGACTGCGCGGCGGTCAGCCGGCAGCTCACGAGGGTGCTGGAAGTGGAGGGCGTCGAGTATGACCGTCTGGAAGTCTCCTCGCCGGGACTCGACCGGCCGCTGCGCAAGGCGGGCGACTTCGTCCGCTTCGCCGGCCAGAAGGCCGACGTGCGCATGCGCACGGCGGACGCCACCGGGAGGCGCAGGTTCGTCGGCGTGGTGCGGGGCGAGGCTGACGGGCGCGTGAGCCTGGAGCTCGACGGGCAGACGGTCGCGCTGGCGATCGACGACATCGACCGGGCGAGGCTGGTGCCGGAACTGTGAGGGATGCGGTAAATGAATCGTGAACTGGTGATGCTGGTGGATGTGCTGGCGCGGGAGAAGAACGTTCCGCGCGACATCGTCTTTGGCGCGCTCGAAATGGCGCTCGCCTCGGCGACCAAGAAGAAGTATGCCGAGGACATCGACGTGCGCGTGCACGTCGACCCGAACACCGGGGACTACGAGTCCTTCCGGCGCTGGAAGGTCCTCCCCGACGACACGCCCGACTGGAACAGCGCCCAGATGCTGTCCCTCGAGGAGGCCCAGGACCGCAAGCCCGACGCCAAGCTCGACGAGTACATCGAGGAGCCGATCAAGAACGTGGAGTTCGGCCGCATCGGCGCACAGACGGCGAAGCAGGTGATCCTGCAGCGCATCCGCGACGCCGAGCGCGAGCAGATCCTCAACGACTTCCTGTCGCGCGGCGACGAGCTCGTCACCGGCACGGTCAAGCGCATGGAGCGCGGCAACGCCATCATCGAGTCGGGCCGGCTGGAGGCCCTGCTGCCGCGCGAGCACATGATTCCGAAGGAAAATCTGCGCGTCGGCGACCGCGTGCGCGCCTGGGTGGCGAAGATCGACCGCCAGGCGCGCGGCCCGCAGCTCATTCTCTCGCGCACGGCGCCGCAGTTCATCATGAAGCTGTTCGAGCTGGAAGTGCCCGAGATCGAGGAAGGCCTGCTCGAGATCAAGTCGGCGGCGCGCGACCCCGGCATTCGCGCCAAGATCGGCGTGCACACCAACGACAAGCGCATCGACCCGATCGGCACCTGCGTCGGCATGCGCGGCTCGCGCGTGCAGGCGGTGACGCAGGAGCTCGCCGGCGAGCGGGTCGACATCGTGCTCTGGTCGGCCGACCCGGCCCAGTTCGTGATCGGCGCGCTGGCGCCGGCCGAAGTGAGCTCGATCGTGGTCGACGAGGAGAAGCACGCCATGGACGTGGTGGTCGATGAGGAGAACCTGGCGGTCGCGATCGGCCGCAGCGGCCAGAACGTGCGCCTCGCCTCCGAGCTCACCGGCTGGCAGATCAACCTCATGACCGAGGAAGAGTCCACCAAGAAGCAGCAGGAGGAGAGCGGGCGCATCAAGAGCCATTTCATGGAGCGCCTCGACGTCGACGAGGAGGTGGCGAACATCCTCATCGAGGAAGGCTTCTCGACCCTGGAAGAGATCGCCTACGTGCCCATCAACGAGCTGAACGAGATCGCGGCATTCGACGAGGACACGGTCAACGAGCTGCGCAACCGGGCGCGCAACGCGCTGCTCGTGGCGGCGATCGCGAACGAGGAGAAAATGGAGGGCGTCGACCCGGAGCTGCTCAAGCTCGAGGGCATGGACACGCAGCTCGCCGCGCAGCTGGTCGAGTCCGGCATCAAGAGCCGCGACGAGCTCGCCGACCTCGCCGTCGACGAGCTCTCGGAGCAGACCGGCCTGGACGAGGAAAGGGCGAAGAAGCTCATCATGGCCGCGCGTGCCCACTGGTTCGCCGACGGGGAAAGCAAGGAGGCCGCGTAACGATGGCCCAGACGAGCGTAGCCCAGTTCGCGAGCGAGCTTAAAGTCCCGCCCTCGGTGCTGCTCGAGCAGCTGCGCGCGGCCGGCGTCGACAAGAAACAGCCGAACGATTCCCTCAGCGAGCAGGATAAGTCGCGCCTGCTCGAGCACCTGCGCAAGACGCACGGCTCGGCGGACACCAAGAACAAGATCACGCTGACGCGCAAGCAGACCAGCGAGATCCGCAAGACCGACGCCACCGGCAAGTACCGCACCGTGCAGGTCGAGGTGCGCAAGAAGCGGGTCTTCGTCAAGCGCGATCCCGCGGAAGTCACCGCCGCGGCCGTCGCCGCCGAGGCGCCGCCGGCGCCGCCGCCCGCGGTCGATTCGAAGGAAATCGAATTAAGGGAAGAAGAAGCGAGACGCCAGCAGCAGCTCGCCGAGCTGCAGGCGGCCGAGCTGCGCGAAAAGCAGGAGCGCGAGCGCAAGGAAGCCGAGCTGAAAGCCGCCGAGCAGAAGGCAGCCGAGGCCGCGCCCGCCGCTGCCCCTGCCGCCCCGACGACCCTGCACGCGCCCAAGGCGGGCGAGACCAAGACCGACAAAAGGCCGAAGAAGGCCAAGCCGACCACGGTGCTGCGCGACGACTCGGTGCGCCGGCGCCAGATCAAGACCCGCGGCGACGCCGGCGGCGGCGTCGGCGGGTGGCACGCGCGCGGCGGCGGCCGTCACCGGCACGCATCCGCCGG
>CBDDRQ010000076.1:0-4480 GCA_965233125.1 uncultured bacterium | reverse complement strand
GCTGGTGACGGCGAGCAGCGGCCGCGCGAAGCGCCGGCCGTCGCACAGCGCGGCGAGCTCGCGCAGCTCGTAGAGCGAGAGCTGCGGTGCGGAGAACACCACCACGTCGATCTCCTCTTCGCCGGCATAGGCGGCCTGCAGCTGGTCAATTTCAAGTCGAGTAACGGTGTGAGAAAGCGGCAATTGAGAACCCCCTGATTCCACCGCCTCGGGCGTGATGCCGGCGAGGTGGAAGAGCGCAATCGAGCCGAAGCTCGCCATCGCCGCGCCGAAATGCTTGAGCGCATCGGAGCCCGGGGCTGCGGCCAGGCCCTCGACGTACGGCACCGCCCAGTAGTTGCCGGCGAGGCGCCCGATGAGGCCGCCGAGCGCGCCCCACTCGTTCAGGGTGCGGGGCTGGAAGCCGACGCGCGCCCTGAGGGTGGCACGACGTGATCCATCCAGGTGGAACCCGTAGCGCGGCGTGCGCCCGGTCAGCCCGGCCGCGACCGCCGAGGGCCCGCCCTCGTAGTTCGAGCGCGCGCCGCAGACCGAGTTGGCGTAGATCACCACGCCGGTGTCGCCGAAGGCCACGCTCTCGCCGCGCCCCGGCGCCTGGATGGTCTGGTAGTTGATGCAGGTGTCGGTCATCAGCACGCCGAGCCTGGTGAAGGCGTGCACCGCGCGGCGCTCGAGGTCGACGATCCACGCCGGGTGCTTCAATACGGCTGCCTTGGCGAAGTCGGTGCCGCGCGGGTCGGTAATCGTCGGCACGCGCACGCGGCCCCGGTCCCTCACGAGCGACTCGACCCACGCGACGCCCGCCTGCCCGAGGCTCTCGGTGTCGGCCATGATGTGCGCCTGGGTCACCGGCACGAAGTCCTCGGCGTCGAAGAAATCGCCCACCCTGATCTGGTGCTCGATGGCCGCCTTGACCGCGGCGCCGAGCTCGCCGCCGAGCATCTTCTTCTCGAGGTCGTTCAGCTTCACGGCACCGCCTGCATGGAAGAGGTGATCGGCACCTTGCCGCGCACGCGCAGCGCGAACTCGTAGTTCTCGGCGTTGGCGCAGTAGAGCGTGAACTCGGCGGGGGCGCCGTTCGCGAGGTAGGAAACGCGCTCGAGCGCGATGAGCGGCGTGCCCGCGCGCAGGCGCAGGAGCTTGCGCAGCTCCGGGGTCGGCGCGCGCGCGCGCACCGACAGGTCGGCATGGCTGATCTTCAGGTGCATGAAGGACTCGAAGAGGTGGTAGGTGGTGTGCGCGGCCACGAGCTCGCGCGGCATGGTCGGCACGTCGGGCGACAGGTATGCCCACGACACTGCGAAAGGCTCGTTGCGGCGGAGGTAGAGCCGCTTATAGTGCAGCACGCGGCGCGCGCCCGAGCGCAGCCGCTCGGCCACGTTCGCGGGCGGCACGAGCTCGCGGTAGTCGAGGAGCTGGGTGCCCGGGTTGACGCCGCGCGCCACCAGCTCGTCGTAGATGCCGCGCAGGTCGACGAGGTCGTGCTGCACCGGCGGCTCGGCGACGAAGCTGCCCTTACCCTGGCGGCGCACGACCAGGGCGTCGCGCACGAGCTGCATCACGGCCTGACGCGCGGTGATGCGCGAGACGCCGTGGCGCGCGGCGAGCTCCGGCTCGGTCGGCAGGCGGTCGCCTGGCCGGTACTTGCCCGCGGCGATCGCCTGCCGCAGCTGCTGCGCGAGCTGGCGGTGCATGGCCACGTGACTATCACGGCGCAACTTCATAACCGCCGTCCGCTTTGCTTATCGAAAACATGTAATCCGGCAACGTCGAACGAGATGCGCACCTGGGAGCGCTCGGCCGGGCGCGCCTCGTCGCGCAGCTTCACGCGCACGAGATGCTCGCCGACGGCGAGATCGACGAAGACGTCCTCCCCGAGCGCTTCGCACATGGTTACGGTAGCGAGCAGGCCTTGTTGCGCGATCTTCACGGCCGAGGGGCGGATGCCGAGCGTTACATCCCGGGAACCGAGATTCCCCAGTGAAGGACATTCAATCTGTGTGCCTTCCACGGTCGCCCGCCCGTTCTCCAGCCGTGCCGGAAGGAGGTTCATCGGCGGGTTGCCGAGGAAGCCGGCGACCTCGACCGTGGCGGGGCGGCTGAAGACCTCCTCGGGCGTGCCGACCTGCACCACGCGCCCGTCCATGAAGACGGCGAGGCGGTCGGAGAGGGAGAGCGCCTCCTCCTGGTCGTGGGTCACGTACACCGCGGTGACGTTGAGGGCGCGCTGCAGGCGCTTCAGCTCCACGCGCGTCTCCACGCGCAGCTTGGCGTCGAGGTTCGAGAGCGGCTCGTCGAGGAGGAACAGCCCGGGCTTGCGCTCGATCCCGCGCGCGAGCGCGACGCGCTGCTGCTGGCCACCGGAGAGCTGCCCGGGCTTCCTCTCGAGGAGATGGTCGATGCGCACGCGCGCAGCGGCCTCGTGGACGGCCTTTTCGATCTCTTCTGTCTTTTCCCTCGTCATTTTCAAGGGGAAAGCAATGTTCTCGCGCACCGTCATGTGCGGGTAGAGCGCGTAGCTCTGGAACACCATCGCCACGTCGCGCGCGCCCGGCTCCAGCGAAGTGATGTCCTTGCCGTTCATACGCACCACGCCGGCATCCGCCTGCTCGAGGCCGGCGAGGATCCGCAACGTGGTCGTCTTGCCGGAGCCCGAGGGCCCGAGCAAGGAGAAGAACTCGCCCGGCGCCACCTCGAGGTCGATGCCGGCGAGCGCGGTCACCGCGCCGTGGCGCTTGACGATGCCGGCGAGCGACACCGACGCTGCGCTCATCGGCGAGCGCCGCCCTTCACCGCGCCCACCGTCAGGCCCTTGACGATGTGCTTCTGCGCGAGCAGCCCGAGCACGATCACCGGCGCCATGCCGACCATCGCCGCCGCCGCGAGGCGCGCCCATTGCGTCTGCTCGAGCGAGATGAAGTTGAACATCGCGACCGTCACCGGGCGTACGTTGTTGCCGCCGAGCACCACGGCGAACAGGAACTCGTTCCAGGAGTTGAGGAAGACGAAGATCACCGTGACGGCGATGCCGCCTTTCGCCTGCGGCAGGATCACGTGCCAGAGTGCGCCCCAGCGTCCGGCGCGATCGAGCAGCGCCGCCTCCTCCATCTCGCGCGGGATCTCCTCGAAGTAGGAGACCAGCAGCCAGATCGCGAAGGGCAGCGCGAAGGTCAGGTAGACGAGCACCAGCCCCTGGTAGGTGTCGGTCCAGCCGACCTTGCGCAGCAGCAGGAAGTACGGGATGACGAGCCCGACCGGCGGCAGCATCTGCGTGGCGAGCACCCAGAAGCCGGTGGCGCGCTTGAACGGCAGGTCGAGCCGCGCCAGCGCATAGGCCGCCGGGATCGCGAAGAGCATCGTCAGCACCGTCGTGAGCCCCGACACGATCACGCTGGAGACGAGGTTCGGCACGATCGAGGCGCCGCCGAAGAAGACGTCGTAGTAGTTGACCGTGGTCGGCTCGAAGATGATCTCGGGCGGATAGGCGAGGACATCGCGCTCGGTCTTGAGCGAGGTGAGCAGCCCCCATGCCACGGGGAAAACCCAGATCAGCAACATGAAAAGTACGAGAATCAAAAGCAAGCTTCGCCTGATCATCGCGATTTCCTCAAAGCGAAGAGGAGGAATGCGACCGAAAGCGTGATGAGCAGCAGCACGGTGGCCACCGCCGAGCCGTAGCCGATGTTGAGCTCGATGAAGGACAGGCGATAGGCGTACAGGTTGAGGATCTCGGTCGACGAGCCCGGGCCGCCGCCGGTGGCGGCGAAGATCGCGGCGAAGGCCGAGAGCGCCGTCACCATGCGCAGGATGACGACGATGACGATCGCCGGTCGGAGCATCGGCAGCGTGATGTGCCGGAAGCGCTGCCAGGGGCCGGCGCGGTCGAGGCGCGCCGCCTCGTAGAGGTCGGGCGGCAGCGAAGCGAGGCTCGCGAGCAGCACGAGGAACGCGAACGGCGTCCACTGCCAGGTGTGGATGGCGATCACCGAGACGAGCGCGAGCTGCGGGTCGCCGAGCCAGTTGTAGCTCCCCAGGCCGAGCGCGCGGGTGAAGAAATCCATGATGCCGAAGTCGGGCGCGAGCACGAGCGAGCGCCAGAAGAGGCCCGCCACCACCGGCGCGAGCACGATCGGCAGGATGGCGCCGATCCGCAATATTCCTTGGCCCATCTTTATCTGTAACACCAGGAGAGCAAGGCCAAGGCCGATCGCCGCCTGCAGCACCACCGTCACGCCGGTGTAGACGAAGGTGAGCCAGAGCGACTGCCAGAAGCGCGCGTCGGCGCCGAGCTTGGCGTAGTTCTCCAGTCCGGCGAAGCCCGAGAGCCACGGCATGCTGAGGTCGATGCGCTGCGTGCTCGACCACACGAGGTAGACGAGCGGCAGCGTGGTGGTCACGACGAGCAGCAGGAAGGCGGGCAGGAAGAGCGCCAGCGCGAAGCGGCGCTCCCCCCGCCTTGCGACGGAAGACATCAACCCTT
>CBDDRQ010000075.1:0-3358 GCA_965233125.1 uncultured bacterium | reverse complement strand
GATCGTCTCGCCCGCCTGCGTCGAGATCGGCGAGCTGAACGGGCTCAAGTCCTTCACCTCGGGCCAGCACGCCTTCGCCATGCTCGGGCGCTACCGCATCCGCACGCTGAACGACCCGAAGCAGTCGCAGATCGCCGGCCGCGCGAAGCAGGCGCTGATGCCCGCCGGGCCGCGCGGCAAGAACGCCACCGTGGGCTGGAACCGCTTCTACGGCCTCACCGCCACGGCGGCGAAGGACAAGCAGAAGGCCGCCGACACGGTGAAGCTGATCGAGTGGTTCGGCGGCAAGGCCGACGGCCAGTACGCGTTCCAGAAGCTCATGTTCATGGACGTGGGCGCGGGCTTCGCGGTGAAGCCGCTGTTCAAGGACGCGGACATCGTCCGCACCTACAACCAGTTCTCCGACATCAAGATGTACGAGCGCCAGCAGGCGCTGGCGCAGAAGAAGGACGTCATCGCGCCCTGGTACGGCGAGTGGGACGAGGTGAACGGCACCGCCTGGCAGGCGGCGGTGGTCGGCAAGAGCTCGGTGGAGGCGGCGCTCAAGCGCTCGGCCGACACCTGGAACAAGCTGCGCCGGCGCTCTTAAGAAAAAAGCAAAGGTCTTAAGTGGCGACGCGGGCCCTGCGGGGGGTGTTCGGGGCCCCGGTGAGCCGCTACGACCAGGCGAGCGCGATGTGGTTTCTCGCGCCGATGCTGGCTGTCCTCCTGGTCGTGGCGGTGTTCCCGGTGCTCTACTCGTTCTGGATCAGCCTGTTCGACCTCAGGCTGACCCGGCCCCACCGCGTGCCCTTCGTCTGGCTCGAGAACTACGCGGAGGTGTTCCAGGACGAGCTGTTCTGGCAGTCGGTGTGGCGCACCGCCTGGTTCACGGTGGTCTCGGTCGGGGCGATCATGGTGATCGGCCTCGCGATGGCGCTGCTGCTCAACGAGGAGTTCCGCGGCCGGCGCTTCCTCTCGGCGATGCTGCTCGTGCCCTGGGCGATCCCCTACGTCGCCAACGGCCTGGCGTGGAAGTGGATCTACGACTCGGGCTACGGCGCGCTGAACGGCATCCTCTTCCAGCTCGACTTCATCGACAAGTACATGGTGTGGCTGGGCGACTCGGACAAGACGCTCGGCCTCATCGCCAACGCCTTCGTCTGGAAGGAGGTGCCCCTCGCCGCCATCCTGCTGCTGGTGGGGCTGAAGTCGATCCCCGCCGACCTCTACTCGGCGGCGCGCGTGGACGGCGCGAACGCCTGGCGGCGCTTCGTGCACATCACGCTGCCGGCGCTCAGGCCTTCCTTCATGCTGGTGATGATCTACGAGACGATGATGGCGATCCGCCACTTCGACCTCTTCTTCATCCTCACCGAGGGCGGGCCGGCGGAGGCCTCGCACGTCCTCGCCTGGCACGTCTACGTCGAGACTTTCCGCAAGCTCTCCTTCGGCACCGGCTCGGCGCTCGCCTACATCATGGCGCTGGTCACGTTCCTGCTGGCGTTCTGGCTGATCCGCACGCTGGGAAGAAAGCTTTGAGAAGGGTTTTCCTCTTCTGCGCGTCGGCGCTGTTCCTCGTCTACGTGCTCGCGCCGGTGGCCTGGCTCGTCTCCTCGTCGCTGCAGCGCGACGCCGAGATCACCTCGCGCCCGCCGCACTGGATCCCGCACGAGCCGACGCTGGAGAACTTCGCGGCGATCTTCCAGGCGCGCGAGAAGAAGGTCACCTACGAGACGCGCCGCCAGGGCGACCCGGCCACCGGCGGCTACATCCCCTCGACCGCGCGCGACCTGATCCCCTCGATGTGGAACAGCCTTGTCGTGGCTGTTTCAGTAGTTCTTTTGAATTTACTTGTTGCAGTGCCTGCAGCGTACGCGATGGCGAAGATCCGCTTCATCGGCCGCTCGACCTCGATCTACTTCATGCTCACCACGCGCGTGATCCCCGACATCGCGCTGGTGGTGCCGTTCTTCCTCTTCATCCGCACCTTCGGCCTGCTCGACACCCTCGGGTCGCTGGTGATCACCTACCTCGCCATCACCGTGCCCTTCAGCATCTTCATCCTGGTGAGCTACTTCGAGTCGCTGCCCGACGAGCTCGACAAGGCGGCGCGCGTCGACGGCTGCTCGCGGCTGCAGACGCTCGCGCGCGTGTACGTGCCGCTCGCGGCGCCGGCGCTGGTGGCGGTGGTGCTGTTCACCTTCCTCACCAGCTGGAACGAGTTCCTGCTCGCGCTGATGTTCACCCAGACCGGGAAGTCCCAGACCATGCCGATCGTCGTCGCCTCCTTCGCCTCGGACTTCACCATCAGCTTCGCCTTCATCAACGCCGCGGGCGTGCTCGCCGTGGTCCCCCCGGTGCTGATGGCGGTCCTCTTCGAGCGCTACATCGTCTCGGGCCTTACCGCCGGCGCGGTGAAGGGGTAGGGGACATGGCCACCATCCGCTTCGACTCGGTCGGCAAGACTTACCCCAACGGCTTCGCCGCGCTGGAGAACCTCTCGCTCGAGATCGCCGACAAGGAGTTCGTCGTCCTGCTCGGGCCTTCGGGCTGCGGCAAGTCGACCACGCTCAACCTGATCGCCGGCCTGGAGGACGTCACCGCGGGCGCGCTGTGGTTCGACACGACGCTCATGAACGTGGTGCCGGCGCACAAGCGCGACGTCGCCATGGTGTTCCAGAGCTACGCGCTCTACCCGCACAAGTCGGTGTACGAGAACATCGCCTTCGGCTTGCGCATGCGCGGGCATCCGAAGGCGGAAATCGAGCAGCGCGTGCGCGATGCCGCGCGCGCGCTCGAGATCGAGCCGCTGCTCGAGCGCCGGCCGCACCAGCTCTCCGGCGGCCAGCGCCAGCGCGTCGCGCTCGGCCGCGCGCTGGTGCGCCAGCCGCAGGCCTTCCTCATGGACGAGCCGCTCTCGAACCTCGACGCGGCGCTGCGCATCGCCATGCGCGCCGAGATCAAGAAGCTCCACCAGACGATGCGCACCACCTTCGTCTACGTGACCCACGACCAGGCCGAGGCGCTGACGCTTGCCGACCGCATCGTCGTCATGAAGGAAGGCGTGATCCAGCAGATCGGCACCCCGGAGGAGATCTACGACCGGCCGAGGAACACCTTCGTCGCCTCCTTCCTCGGCAACCCGCCGATCAACTACCTCGAGGGCTCGCTCTCCCAGGATGGCCGGCGCTTCATGCGCGGCGGGGTTTCGCTGCCCTTGCCGATCCCTCTTCCGGTCCAGGCCGGCCGGCCGGTCAGGCTGGGCATCCGGGCGGAGGATGTCGATCTGAAGGGCACGGGCGAGCAGCTGGGCGGGCGGATCACGTCGGTCCTGCCGGTCGGCTCCGACCAGTTCCTCGGCGTCGAGGTGGAGGGC
>CBDDRQ010000074.1:0-15108 GCA_965233125.1 uncultured bacterium | reverse complement strand
AAGGACGGCGTGATCGAGAAGATGTTCATCGAGCCCGAGAAGCCCGGCGACCCCTTCGAGGTGTCGGATGCCGACACCATGCTCGCCTACATCAACCCCAAGGCGAAGAAGCCCGACCAGGTGGCGATCCTCACGCGCGAGGGCTGCGGCTACTGCGCCAAGGCGAAGAAGCTGCTCAAGGAGCTGGGCTACAACTACGCCGAGGTTAGCCTCGACAACAGCGAGCGCTCGCGTGTGGTCGGCGCGATCACCGGCCGTGGCACCGTGCCGCAGGTCTTCGTGAACGGCCGGCACATCGGCGGCCACGAGGAGCTCGAGCGCTGGGCCAAGAAAGCGGCTTGATTGTTCGGCGCCCTGATCATCGGCGATGAGCTGCTGGTCGGGAAGCGCCAGGACAAGCATCTGCCGTTCCTCATCGAGGCGCTCACCAGGCGCGGCCTGCGCCTCGCCTGGGCGCATTACCTCGGCGACGACCCGCAGCGGCTGACGGTGGCGCTCGAGCGCAGCCTGGGCGGCGCCGACCCGGTGTTCAGCTTCGGTGGCATCGGCGCGACGCCCGACGACCATACGCGCCAGTGCGCCGCTGCGGCGGCGGGAGTGCCCCTCCGGCTGCATCCCGAGGCGGAGCGGGAGATCCGCGGCCGCTTCGGCGGGGACATCACGCCGCAGCGCCTGGCGATGGGCGAGTTCCCCGAGGGTGCCGCGATCATCCCGAACCCGGTCAACCGGATCCCGGGGTTCTCGCTGCGCGAGCACCACTTCGTGCCAGGCTTCCCGCAGATGGCCTGGCCGATGGTCGAGTGGGTGCTCGACCAGCGCTACCGCCATCTCTTCGATCGCGACCGCTGGAGCGAGGCTTCCATCGTGGTGTTCGAGACCGGCGAGAGCCAGCTGATTCCGGCCATGCAGGCGATCGAAGCCCGCTTCGAAGGCATCAAGGTGTTCAGCCTGCCGTCGATCGCCGCCGACGGCTCGCGCCTGCACGTCGAGCTCGGCGTGCGCGGGGCGCCTGCGCGCGTCGGCGAGGCGATGGAGGCGCTGCGCCGCCTGGTGGCCGAGGCGGGCTTCCCCACAAATAGAAAGCCCGCCTAGCGGCGGGCTTTCTTGAGTCGTTTGCTTCGCTTGCTCTTGCGCTTCGCGCTTGATTCGGCCTTTTTCCTGCCGGCCGGTTTGGCGCTTACGCGGCCTTTTTTGCTTTCGCGAGGCCCTTCACCGTCTCGGTCGCGGCCGCGACGTTGGCTTCCGCCATCTCGGTCGCCTGCTTCGCGACCTTGGTGAGGTTGTCGTAGGCCGAGTTCGCGGCGGCGAGCATCGACTTCACGGCGGCGACGGCGACGTCGGAGCCGGCGGGCGCGTTCTTCGACACCTTGTCGAGCAGGCTGGCGAAGTTCTCGTTCCACTCGGCGACACGGCGCTCGGCCACCTTGGAGAGCTCGGCATTCGTTTCGGTCGCCACTTCGTACACGCTCTTCGAGTAGGCGATCGCCTTCTCGATGGCGGGCTGGGCGAAGCCGTTCTGCAGGGTCACGAACTCCTGGACGTCCTTGGCGCCGAGCAGCGCGCGGGTGTTCGCGATAGAGTCTTCAAAGGCGCTTTTCACGGCGCCGGCGTTGATCGTCGCCAGCTTCTCGAACGCGGCGAACTGGGCATTCGCAACGGCGAGGAGCGTCTCGACATTGGCCTTGCTGGCCGCTTGAATCTGTTCCGGGGTTACGTACATTCGCAGCTCCTGTTGGGTTTTGTGCATTGCAGCAATTGCGATTCTAGGCTGAACACGTAGAAAGTCAAGGCGCTTGTGCGTAGCAGCATAGTTGATTGACGTGTCGCACAATCCACTACAACGGGTTTTCCCCGGGTTGTTCGTCCTGCTATGGAGCACCGGCTTTATCGGCGCGAAGTTAGGGCTCCCTTACGCTGAACCCGCCACATTCCTGGTCTTGCGCTTCGTGCTCGTGCTCGCCTTGCTCTTGCCGATCTGCTGGCTTTTCAACGCCCGCTGGCCGGCGCCCCGCAAGGCCCTGCAAATCGGGGTCGCGGGGGTCCTGCTCCAGGCCGGGTACCTGGGGGGCGTGTTCGGCTCGCTGCACCTCGGCATGCCGGCGGGTGTCTCGGCGTTGATCACCGGCCTGCAGCCCGTGTTCACCGCGGTCCTCGGCGGGCTGATGCTGGGCGAGCGGACGGGCCCGCGCCAGTGGCTCGGTCTGGGGGTCGGCCTGGTGGGCGTCCTGATGGTGGTCGGCGATCGCATCGCAGTGGATCGGCTGGGCGTCGGTGCCGTGATGCTCTCGGTCCTAGCGCTCGCCAGCATCACGCTCGGGACGGTCTGGCAGAAGCGGCACGGCGGGGCAGTGGACCTGCGCACCGGCGCGGCCATCCAGTTCGCGGCGGCCACGCTCGTCATGCTGCCGTTCGCGCTCGTGCTCGAGACCCGCGAGGTGCGCTGGACCGCGGAATTCGCCTTCGCCCTCGCCTGGCTGGTGCTCGTGCTCTCGCTGGGCGCCATTTTCCTGCTGCTCTACCTGATCCGGCAGGGCGCCGCGACCCGCGTGGCGAGCCTTTTCTACCTCGTGCCGCCCACGACCGCGCTGATCGCCTGGCCGCTGTTCGGCGAAACCTACACTCTTGCCGCCGCGGCCGGCATGGCGCTCGGTATGCTCGCGGTATGGCTCGTGACACGATGACGACGGCCCTCGACTACCGTCCCAGCGACCCGGCGGTGCTCGCCGATCCCTTCCCGCTCTACCGGCGCATGCAGGACGAAGACCCGGTGCACTGGAGCCCGCGGCTCAAGGGCTGGGTACTGACGCGCTACGATGACGTGAAGCGGGTCTGCCTCGACACCGAATCGTGGTCGTCGGACCGGCTGCGGCCCTTTTTCGCCTCGCTGCCGGGCGCGGAGGCGGGGCGCATGTCGGAGCTGATCCGCATCCTCACGCTCTGGATGGTGTTCCGCGACCCTCCGGAGCACACGCGGCTGCGCCGCCTCGCCGGCCGGGTGTTCAATGTGCGCTCGATCCACGCCCTGCGCCCGAACGTCGAGGCGATCACCGCCTGGCTGCTCGAGCGCATCGGCACGCGCGAGGCATTCGACTTCATCGGCGACTTTGCCGGCCCGCTGCCGGCGCTGGTGATCATGGACATGCTCGGCGTGCCGCGCGAGGAGCTCGCGCGCGTAAAGCGGCTCTCCGACGAAATGGCGCTGTTCATCGGCAGCGCGCGGGAGACCGCCGGCAAGTACGACCGCGCCGAAGCGGCGACGCATGAAATGGCGGCGTTCTTCCGGGCGCTGATCGCCGAGCGGCGCGCCGGGCCGCGGGCGGACCTGCTGAGCGAGCTCGCCCATCTGGACGACGGCGGCGACCGGCTCAGCGACGACGAGCTCATCGCGACCTGCGTGCTGCTGCTCTTCGCCGGCCACGAGACGACCACGCACCATCTTGCCAACGGCCTCGCGGCGCTGCTGCGCTTTCCCGCCGAGCTCGAGCGGCTGCGCGCGAACCCCGGACTCGCCGCGGCCGCAGTCGAGGAGCTGCTGCGCTACGACGGCCCGATCGGCGCCCAGGTGCGCATCGTGCAGCGCCAGCTCGAGCTGCACGGCAGGGCCCTGAAGCCCGGGGAGCGCGTGTTCCTGCTGCTCAATGCCGCCAACCGCGATCCGCGCGCCTATGCGGACCCGGACCGCCTCGACCTGCGGCGCGACGGCCCGCCGCACCTGACGTTCGGCTTCGGTCCCCATATCTGCCTCGGCTTCCCGCTGGCGCGGCTCGAGGGGCAGATCGCGCTGCCCGCGGTGCTGGCGCGCTGGCGCCGGATCGAGCTTGCCGGCGCTCCACCGCAGTGGATGGATTCGCTCGTCCTGCGCGGCATGACGGCGATGCCGCTGCGGGCGAGCGCTTGAGCGCCGAACCGGACCACCTGCCGCGGCGCCTGTGGTGGCTGCTCGCCGGGCTCACCCTGGCCTGGGGGTTCAACTGGACGGCGATGAAGGTCGCGCTCACCGAGGTGCCGCCCTGGACCTTCCGCACGCTATGCCTGGGCTTCGGCTCCGCCGTGCTGTTCCTCGCGTTGCGCGCAGGCGGCCAGCGCCTCGGCGTCCCGGCCGGGCAATGGCCGCGCCTCGCGATGCTCGCCTTCTTCAACATCACCTGCTGGAACGTATTGATCGCCTTCGGCATGACGATGATCGCCTCCGGACGCGCGGCGATCCTTGCCTACACGATGCCGGCGCTCGCCATCCCGCTGTCGATGTGGATCCTCGGGGAGCGCCTGACCCTGCGCAAGCTCCTCGGCCTCGCGCTGGGCATGGCAGGGCTCGGCCTGGTCCTGGGGGAGGCCTCGCTCGGATCGGGCAGCGCGCCCACCGGCTCGCTGCTCGTGCTCGGCGCGGCAGCGAGCTGGGCGCTCGGCGTGGTGCTGCAGAAGCGCTTCCCGATGGCGATGCCGGCGGGGCCGTACAGCGCCTGGATCATGCTGCTGGGCGGCGTGCCGATTTTCGCCTGCGCGCTCGCCTTCGACGATTTCGGCGTGCTCGGCACCGTCGGCTTCTGGCCGGCGCTCGGAGTCGTCTACAACGTGCTCGTCGCTTTCGCCTGGGCCCATTGGGCCTGGATCAAGCTCGCGACTTCCGTTTCCGTCACGGTGTTTTCCCTCAGCATGCTGGTTATCCCGGTGGTGGGGGTCATCAGCGGCATGCTGTTCCTCGGAGAGCGGCCGAGCTGGGCGGAGTACGCCGCGCTCGCGCTCGTGCTCGGCTCCCTCGTCAGCGTGGCGGTGCCGCGGCGCGTTGCCGGGGGATAAGGGCGGGATTCCAGGTCCGCAGCGCCTGCGCCAGGTCCGCGTGCTGACCCAGGAAAGCGAGCGCCCTGCGCAGCTCGCCCTCCGGACGCGACAGGTCGATGGGTTCGGCACCGGTCTGCTTCGAGAGCTTCTCGCCCCGAGCGTTCACCACGACCGGGACATGCAGGTAGCGCGGCGTGCGAAGCCCGAGCAGGCGCTGCAGGAAGATCTGGCGTCCGGTCGAATCCAGCAGGTCCGCGCCGCGCACGACGTCGGTAACGCCCTGCGCCGCGTCGTCGACCACCACCGCGAGCTGATAGGCGAACTGCCCGTCGGCGCGGCACAGGACGAAATCGCCGACTTCGCCGCCGAGGTCCTGCGCGCACCGTCCCTGCACGCGATCGGTGAACGCGAGCGTCGATGCATCGACTTTCAATCGCAAGGCGCGCGGCGCCTTGCCGGCCGCAAGGCCGCCACGGCAGGTGCCGGGATAGATCGCCGCGCCGTCGGCGGCGAGGCCGAGCGAAGAGTCGGCGATCTCGCGGCGCGTGCAGCCGCACCAGTAGGTATGCGCACGCAGCCGGCGCAGCGCGTCTTCGTAGAGGGCGGTGCGGCGGCTCTGATAGGTCACCTCGCCGTCCCAGCCCAGGCCGAGGCGCTCGAGTGCGCGCAGGATCTCCTGCGCCGCGTCCGGCCGCACCCGCGGCTGATCGAGGTCTTCCATGCGCACCAGCCAGCGTCCGCCGGCGGCGCGCGCGTCGAGCCAGCTGGCGAGCGCCGCGACCAGCGATCCGAAGTGCAGCGGCCCCGTGGGCGAAGGCGCGAACCGCCCGGTCACCATGATTGTCTAGAGTACACTGCCCCCTTTTTTTAGAGGCCCCGCGCGATGGCGACCGTCGAGCTGACGAAAGACAACTTCGAGAAGACCGTCAACGACAACCCGATGGTGATCATCGACTTCTGGGCGCCCTGGTGCGGCCCCTGCAAGGGCTTCGCCCCGGTCTACGAGCAGGCCTCCGACGCGCATCCCGACGTGGTCTTCGCCAAGGTCAACACCGACGCGGAGCAGGAGCTGGCCGGGGCCTTCGGCATCCGCTCGATTCCCACCCTGATGGTGTTCCGCGAGAAGGTGATCCTGTTCCAGCAGGCGGGCGCCCTGCCGGGCTCGGCGCTCGAGCAGGTGATCAGCCAGGCCAAGACCATCGACATGCAGAAAGTGCACGACGAGCTTAAGCACCAGGAGAAATGAGCTATCACCCGCATCGAAAAATAAGATTGGCGGCGGCCGGGCCCGGTCCATAGACTGCGGCGATCGGTTGTAAAGACGGGAGATAGCATGACTATGATCATGGACACCGGAATTTCCGCCAGGGACCGCGCCGCGATCGCGAAAGGCCTTTCGCGCCTGCTCGCCGACACCTACGTGCTGTACCTGAAAACGCACAACTTCCACTGGAACGTCGAGGGGCCGATGTTCCAGACCCTGCACCAGATGTTCATGGAGCAGTACACGGAAACCTGGAATGCGATCGACCTCGTGGCCGAGCGCATCCGCTCGCTGGGCCACTATGCGCCGGGCACCTACAGGGAGTATCTGGGGCTCGCGCGCATCAAGGAGACCCCGGGGGTGCCCAAGGCCGGGCAGATGGTGAAGCTGCTGATCGAGGGACAGGAGGCGGTGGTGCGCACCGCGCGCGAGGTTCTGCCCCTCGCCGAGCGCGCCGACGACCAGCCCACCCTCGACTTGCTCACGCAGCGCATGCAGGTGCACGAGAAGAATGCGTGGATGCTGCGCAGCCTGCTGAAGAAGTAACATGGGTGCCGCGATGAGCGGCACGCGCCTCGAGAAAGACAGCTTCGGCACCATCGAGGTGCCGGCGGACCGGCTCTGGGGTGCACAGACCGAGCGCAGCCGGCGCTTCTTCCGCATCTCGAGCGAGCGCATGCCGCTCGCCGTCGTCTACGCCCTCGCGCTGGTGAAGAAAGCGGCCGCGCAGGCGAATCTGGAGCTCGGCCTCCTCGACAAGCACAAGTCCGAAGCGATCCAGCGCGCCGCCACGGAGGTGCTCGCCGGCCGGCACGACGCCGAGTTTCCCCTGGTGGTGTGGCAGACCGGCTCGGGCACCCAGAGCAACATGAACGTCAACGAAGTGCTCGCGAACCGGGCCTCCGAGCTGCTGGGCGGCGAGCGCGGGCAAAAGCGCCGCGTGCATCCCAACGACGAGGTCAACCTCGGCCAGTCGTCCAACGACGTGTTCCCGACCGCGATGCATGTCGCGGCGGCGCGCGCATTGCAGGAAGACCTGCTGCCGGGCCTGGAGCAGCTGCGCGCCACCCTCGCCGCGAAGAGCCAGGCGTTCGAGCGCATCGTGAAGATCGGCCGCACGCACCTGCAGGACGCCACGCCGCTTTCGCTCGGGCAGGAGTTCTCCGGCTATGTCGGCCAGCTCGATCAGGTGCGCGACGCGGTGCTCGCCGCAACGCCGGGCCTGCGCCGGCTCGCCATCGGCGGCACCGCGGTCGGCACCGGTCTCAATGCCCACCCGCGCTTCGCCGAGAAGGTCTGCGCGGCACTCTCCGGCGAGCTCGGCATGCCTTTCGCGCCGGCCCAGAACCCGTTCGCGGCGCTCGCGGGCCACGAGGCGCTGGTCTTCGCCCATGGGGCGCTGAAGACGGCGGCGGCAGCGCTCTCAAAGATCGCGAACGACGTGCGCCTGCTCGCCTCGGGGCCTCGCTCCGGCCTTGGCGAGCTGCGCATCCCGGAGAACGAGCCTGGCAGCTCGATCATGCCTGGCAAGGTCAACCCGACCCAGGCCGAAGCGTTGACCATGCTGTGCGCGCAGGTGCTGGGCAACGACGTCGCGGTGAACATCGGCGGCGCCTCCGGCCACCTCGAACTCAACGTCTACAAGCCCATGATCATCCATGCCTTCCTGCAGAGCGCGCGGCTGCTCGCCGACGGCTGCCGCTCGTTCGAGGAGCACTGCGCGCGCGGCATCGAGCCCGACGAGGCGCGCATCCGCGAGCTACTCGAGCGCTCGCTGATGCTGGTCACCGCGCTTTCTCCCCATATCGGCTACGACCGCGCCGCCGAGATCGCCAAGAAGGCGCATCGCGAGGGCAGCACATTGCGCGAAGCCGCGCTCGCGCTGAAGTACGTGAGCGCCGAGGACTTCGACCGCTGGGTGCGGCCGCAGGCCATGATCGGGCCAGGCGCTTGAAGCGGAGAGATTTTCTTGCCGGCGCGCTTGCCGCCGCGTGCGCGCCGCGGGCGGCAGCGGCAAGCACGCGCTTCGAGCGCGGTCTGCTCTGGCGCGTGACGAAAAAGGGTGTGGCGCCGAGCCACGTCTACGGCACGATCCACGTCCCCGACGCGCGCCTCGCCGAGCTGCCGGCGCCGGTGCGCGCGGCCTTCGCGGGGGCGAAGAGCCTGATGCTCGAGTTCCTGGCCGACGGCTACTCGAAGGAGCGCTTCCTCGAGGCGGCGATGTTCCTCGACGGCCAGACGCTCGAGCAGAAGATCGGCGCGGCGGACTTCGAGCGCGCGTTCGAGCACCTGCGCCCGATCGGCCTGTCGCGGGAGTTCGTCAACAAGCTCAAGCCCTGGGGCGTGCTGCTCAACCTGCGCAACCCGGGTGGCGCGAAGGGCTCGCCGCTCGACGCACAGCTCCTCGAGCGCGCCCGCGCCCGGCGCATGCCGCTCGACCAGATCGAAGGAGTCGAGGAGCAGATCTTCACCTTCGACGAGTTTCCCATGGAGTCGCAGGTCGCGCTGCTCAAGCACAGCCTCGCGCACCGCGATCAGCTACTGCAGCTCTCCGCGCGCACGCTCGACGCTTACCTCGCCCGCGACCTGGCGGGGATCTGGCGGCTGCGCGAGGAGTTCGTGCTGCGCCATCCCGAGATCGCGGCGCACCAGGCAGTCATGACGAAGCGCGTGGTGCACGATCGCAGCGTGGTGATGGCCTTCCGCATGCAGCGCCAGCTGCGCCGCGGCGGCGCCTTCGTCGCGCTCGGTGCGCTGCACCTGTACGGCGACAAAGGCGTGCTGGCGCTTCTCGAGGAAGACGGCTACGCCGCGGTGCGGGTGTTCTGACTTGCTTGTCATCCTGATCTCCGGGCGTGGCAGCAACATGCAGGCGCTCGTCGACGCCGGCTTGCCGGTCGCGGCGGTGATCAGCAACCGCGCCGACGCCGCGGGGCTGCGCGTTGCCGCCGCGCGCGGCATCGCCACGGCCGTGGTCGAGCACGCACGCTTCGCCAGCCGCGCCGATTTCGAGAGCGCGATCGCCGAGCGCATCGACGGATTCCGGCCGCGCCTGATCGCGCTGGCAGGATTCATGCGCGTGCTCGCGCCGGCGTTCGTGCAGCGCTACGCGGGCCGGCTGCTGAACATCCACCCGTCGCTGCTCCCCGCGTTTCCGGGTCTCGGGACCCACGAGCGGGCCCTGGAAGCCGGGGTCAAGGTGCACGGCTGCACGGTGCATTTCGTCACGCCCGAGCTGGACAGCGGCCCGATCGTGATCCAGGCCGCCGTCGCGGTGCGCGGCGACGACAGCCCTGCGAGCCTCGCGGCGCGCGTGCTGGAGCAGGAGCACGCAATCTATCCGCGCGCGGCGCGCTGGTTCCTGGAGGACCGCCTGCAGGTCGAGCACGGACGGGTGAGAGTGAAAGGGGGCGATGCGCAGCTGGTTGTTTCTGCTGCTTAGCGCCGCCCTGCCGGCGCACGCCGCGCCGCCGGGGCAGGTCGAGATCGAATACGAGCTCAGGCGCAATGGCTCGGCGATTGCCGAGGTGCACGAGCGCCTGGAGCACGGCAACGGCACTTACCAGCTGACCGAGACCTGGAGGGGCAAGGGGCTGTACCGGCTGCTCGGCAAGGCCAAGCGCCACAGCCGGGGCAACGTGACGGCCGCCGGCCTGCAGCCGCTCGAGTTCGTCGACGAGCGCACCGGCCGTGACACCGCGCGCGCCTGGTTCGACTGGCAGGGCGGGACGATCACCATGCAGTACAAGGGCGAGCGCCATGTGCGGCCGCTGCCGCCGAACGCGCAAGACCGCCTTTCGTTCCTGCTCGCGCTGTCCTTCGTGCCCGAGGGCGAGCAGCCGATCGTATTCAACATCGCCGACGGCAAGGGCGGCCTGTCCCACCACGAGTACCAGGTCGCCGGCCGCGAGCGCCTGCAGACCCCCGCCGGCGCGTTCGACACGGTGCGGCTGCTGCGCGAGAAGGAGGACGAGCGTGCCGAAATCTGGCTCGCGACGCAGCTCGGCCGGCTGCCGGTACGCGTGCTGATCACCGAGGATGACGGCACCCGCTACGAGCAGGTCGTGATGCGGATCTCGGCGCCTTGAGTACCAGCGCCGCGGCCTTCGCGCACGCCGAGGCCGCCCTGACCGTGGTGCTGAATTTCTCCGGGCCGGCGGACGAGGTGCTTTCGCGCTACTTTCGCGCGCGGCGGGAGCTCGGCCAGCGCGACCGGGCGTTCATCGCCGAATCGGTGTTCGCCGTGCTGCGGCGCAAGCGCTCGCTCGAGGCGGCGGCGCAGTCCGCACAGCCGCGGGCGCTGCTGATCGCCGCGCTTGTGCGCGTGATGGGCCTGTCGGGGCGGGCGCTGCAGGCGCTCGCCGACGACGCTCTGATCGGACGCATCCGCGCCCTGCGCCCGGAGACGCTCTCCGATGCGGCCCGCGCCGACCTGCCGGACTGGCTCTGGGAGCGCCTGGTCGCTCAGCAGGGCACCACGGAAGCGGCGGCGATTGCCCGCGGCCTGCTCAACCCGGCGCCGCTCGACCTGCGCGTCAATCTCGCCCGCATCGCGCGCGAGGAAGTGCTCCGGCAGCCGGGGCTCGAAGCATCGCCCACCCCTTATTCGCCTTCGGGCGTGCGCCTTGCCGGCAAGCCGGCGATCAACCGGCACGCGCTGTTTCGCGACGGCCTGATCGAAGTGCAGGACGAGGGAAGCCAGCTCCTCGCGTGGCTCCTTGCCCCGCGGCGCGGCGAGATGGTGGCCGACTACTGTGCCGGCGCGGGCGGCAAGACGCTCGCCATCGCGATGCTCATGCGCGGCACTGGCCGCATCTATGCGCTCGATGTCTCGGCGAAGCGCCTGGCCGCCCTGGCGCCGCGCGCGGCGCGCGCCGGCATCACGAATGTGTACGCCATAGCGCTCGCGGGCGAGAACGATCCGCGCGCGAAGCGCCTTGCCGGCAAGCTCGACCGCGTGCTGGTCGATGCGCCTTGCAGCGGGTTCGGCACGCTGCGGCGCAATCCCGACCTGAAATGGCGCCACGGGCCGCAAGCCATCGCCGAGCTTGCGGAGAAGCAGCGGCGCATCCTCGAGGCCGCCTCGCAGCTCGTCAGGCCGGGCGGACGCCTGGTCTATGCGACGTGCAGCATCCTGCAGGAGGAGAACGAGACCGTGGCCGACGCGTTCGGCGCCGGGCATGCCGAGTTCGAGTCGCTGTCCTGCGCCGAGCTTCTCGCGGCGCAGCGTATCGCCCTCGATACGGGCGAACGGCTGCGCCTTTGGCCGCACCGGCACGGCACCGACGGATTCTTCGCCGCCGCCTTCCGGCGGGCGTGAACGATTCCACAACCGGCAGGTCTGATAAAAGTCCTTTGTGCTGGGGCGCTTACACGAGTCAAGACGGTCGCGGGGCATTCGCGTAGAATGGCCCGCGCCTTCCATAACATCTATTAGGGCATTCAATTCACATGATTTTTTCCGGCTTGCTGGATCTTCCCTGGTGGGGCTACCTGCTCTGCGGGCTCGGCCTCACGCACGTGACGATCGCCGCCGTCACGATCTACCTGCACCGCTGCCAGGCGCACCGCGCACTGGAGCTGCACCCGGCTGTGTCGCATTTCTTCCGTTTCTGGCTGTGGCTCACGACCGGCATGGTGACCAAGGAGTGGGCGGCCATCCATCGCAAGCACCACGCGAAATGCGAGACGGCCGAGGATCCGCATAGCCCGCAGATCTACGGCATCAACCGCGTGCTCTGGGCCGGCGTGTTCCTGTACGTGAAGGAATCCTTCAACCCGGAGACGCTCGAGCGCTACGGGCACGGCACGCCCGACGACTGGATGGAGCGCAAGGTCTACTCGCGGCGCTCCTACATCGGCGTGTCGATCCTGCTTCCCGTTTACCTTCTGATCTTCGGCCTCGTCCCCGGCGTTCTGATCTGGCTGATGCAGATCGCGTGGATCCCGTTTTGGGCGGCCGGCGTCATCAACGGCGTCGGGCATTTCTTCGGCTATCGCAACTACGACGTCGCCGACGCGAGCACGAACATCGTTCCCTGGGGCATCCTGATCGGCGGCGAAGAGCTGCACAACAATCACCACGCCTTCGCGTCGTCGGCCAAGCTTTCGGCGAAGTGGTACGAGTTCGACATCGGCTGGATGTACATCCGCCTGCTCGAGTCGCTCGGACTTGCCACCGTGAAGAAGGTGGCGCCGAAGCCGCGCTTCGCCGAGCCCAAGCCGGCGGCCGACCTGGAGACGCTGCATGCCGTCATCGCCAACCGCTACGACGTGCTGTCGAGCTATGCCAAGTCGGTGAAGAAGACCTACCACGAAGAGATCGAGCGGCTCAGGCACTGGGCGCCGGGCGACGCGGAAGCGCTGCGCTCGCTGAAGCGCGCGCTGCTGCGCGGCCAGGCGCTTGCCGGCACCGAGGCCGCCAGGTTGTCAGAGGCGCTGAAGAAATCCCGCGCCCTCGCCACGGTGGTGGCCATGCGCCAGGAACTGATCTCCCTTTGGGAGCGCTCGAGCGCGTCCAAGGAGCAGCTGCTGCGCCAGCTGCAGGACTGGTGCAGCCGCGCCGAAGCGAGCGGCGTGCAGGCGCTCGTCGACTTCTCCTCGCGCCTGCGGTCCTACGCCCTGGCGTAGCAGGCGAGCCCGCCCTCGGAAGAAAAAAGCCCGCTTGCGCGGGCTTTTTTCATTGTGCGCCCGGCAGGGCGCATCTACTTGATGGTGCAAGTCCATTACACGCCTGACAGGAGGAAGTGTTAGCCGAACGGCAAGGGTGTCGCGGGCGACTGCGAATCTGAAGGAAGCCGAAGGCAAAGCGCTGGCGCGACGAACAGGAAGCGGATATGAGGCGCGGTGCCCGGGTGAGGCGGCAATTATCGTCAAAGCCCGAACCCTGTCCGGAAGGGCACTGCGTAAATCCGACGCGCATAAGCGTGAAGGTGGGTGCGTAATACCCGGGGAGATCTGGCGGTCTGCCTTGTGCTAGCGCGGTCGAGAGGCCGCGCGATGGGCTGCCAGAAGTCAGCAGAGGCCGTAGTAGGTGGCGACACCGAAGGGCCGAACATGAAGTGCCGCGAGTAGGCGGCGGGAACCTCAAGAGAGGCCGATGAAGGCGGAAGCTTGTGGCAAACACAAGGCTCAGGCGGGCGAGGCGGGACGGAATCCGGCCGAAGCTGCCATGAGCGCCGAGGCGCACTTGGCGGCCCGAATGCAGACGAAAGCGGAGGCGACGAGCGCTCTGATGGAAGCCGTAGTGGAACGCGGCAACCTTTGGCGTGCGTATCAGCGGGTGGTCGAGAACAAGGGCGCGAGCGGGGTGGACAACCTCGGCGTGTCCGAACTCAAAGGCCATCTGAAGCAACACTGGCCCGCGATCAGGACCAAGCTGCTGGCAGGTACGTACATCCCCGCACCGGTACGCCGAGTGGACATTCCCAAGCCGCAAGGCGGGATGAGGACGCTTGGCATCCCGACGGTGGTGGACCGGCTCATCCAGCAGGCGGTGAATCAAGTGCTGCAACCGATCTTCGAGCCGACCTTCTCGGAGGCAAGCTACGGCTTTCGGCCGGGCAGGAACGCCCATCAGGCGCTGCAAGCAGCGAGGCAGCACGTCGCTGCGGGCAAGCGCTGGGTGGTGGACATCGACCTGGAGAAGTTCTTCGACCGGGTGAACCACGATCTGTTGATGGGAAAGCTGGCAAAGAAGATCGAAGACCCGAGGGTACTCAAGCTCATCCGCCGGTATCTCGAGGCGGGCATGATGGCAGCGGGGCTTGTGAGCCCAAGGCAGGAGGGCACGCCGCAAGGCGGGCCGCTCTCGCCGCTGCTCTCAAACATCATGCTCGATGAGCTGGATCGAGAACTCGAGAAACGGGGGCTGGCCTTCTGCCGCTACGCCGACGACTGCAACATCTACGTCGGCAGCGAGCGGGCGGGCAAGAACCTGCTTGCGAGTCTCACCGGCTGGCTGTGCAAAGCGCTCAAGCTCAAAGTCAACGAGGCCAAGAGCGCGGTGGCGCCACCGTGGCAGAGGAAGTTCCTGGGCTACAGCTTGACGTGGCACAGAACACCGAAGCTGCGCATCGCCAAGCACAGTCTGGAGAGGCTGACGGAGAAGGCGAGAGAACTTCTGCGGGGCGCGCGGGGCCGGTCCCTTGCGGCCACGATCCAAACACTCAATCCGCTTCTGCGCGGTTGGGTCGCGTACTTCAAGCTGACCGAAACCAAACGGGCGTTGGAAGAGCGAGATGGATGGCTGCGGCGCAAACTACGCTGCATCCTGTGGCAGCAGTGGAAGCGGCCCTTCGCGCGGGCACGTAACTTGATGAGGCGCGGACTGACGGAGGAGCAGGCATGGCGCTCGGCATGCAATCAACGCGGCCCGTGGTGGAACGCGGGCGCGAGCCACATGCATCTGGCATTCCCGAAGTCCTGGTTCGATCAACTGGGGCTGGTGTCGCTGCTCGATACGGTGCAGCGCCTCCAGCGCACTTCATGAACCGCCGGATGCGGACCCGCACGTCCGGTGGTGTGAGAGGGCGGCGAGGGTAACCTCGCCCCCTACTTACTTGATTCTCGGCATTACGCGTCGCTCATGCGACGAGCGTCGGTGAGCGCATCCAGCCACTTCGCCACCTTGACGCCCATGAACGTGTCCTCGGGACCGAAGACAGCGTTGGCGGTGAACTGGATGCGACCCGATGGATGATCGAAGCTCGCGGCCTCGACGCAGGTCCATGAGCCATCCTCTTCCCGGCGGAAAGCGTCAGTGATGCGTTTGTTCACGCGGACCCCCGAACATGGGCGAGTCCAATCTACGCCACCTGCAGCAGCGCCGCAACGGATGGAATCTCTTCCGCGGCGCACCAAGGATTTATTGGCATAGATCAAGGTGCGCGGCCGTAGTGCCTGCACAGTGGCTCCTTTTCCGGGGAATCCACGGATATGGCTATGGCAGTCAGGTTAGGTGGCAGGGAAGCCCTCGGGCTGGTGCAGGGCGGCATGGGTGTCGGGGTGTCCGCGCACCGCCTGGCCGGCGCGGTGGCCGGCGAGAACTGCGTCGGGACCATCTC
>CBDDRQ010000073.1:0-9758 GCA_965233125.1 uncultured bacterium | reverse complement strand
CATGCGCCCGGCCTCGATCTTGGAAAGGTCGAGGATGTCGTTGATGAGCGAGAGCAGGTGCTTGCCCGACTCGTGGATGTCCTTCAGGTAGTCGGCCTGCTTCGCGTTCACCTCGCCGAACATCCGCTCCATCAGCACCTCCGAGAAGCCGATGATGGCGTTGAGCGGCGTCCTCAGCTCGTGCGACATGTTGGCGAGGAAGTCGGACTTGTGCTTGTTGGCGATCTCGAGCTGCCGGCTCTTGTCCTGGATCTCGCGGAACAGGCGCACGTTCTCCATCGCGATCACCGCCTGGTCGGCGAAGGTGCGCAGCAGCTCCACCTCGCGCTCGCTGAAGCCGCCCGCGGCCCGCCGGCCCACCGAGAGCGCCCCCGTGGTCACGCCCATGCTCTGCATCGGCGCGAGCAGCACCGAGCGCACGCCCGTCTTGCGGATGATCGCGCGCGACTGCTCCGACAGGCCGGACTCCGTGTCCACGTCCCTGATGTGCACCAGCTCGCCGCGCAGCATGGTGCGCCCGGTGAGGCTCTTGTCGTCGAGCGGGATCGGCCAGAGCGCCTGCGAGCCGTCGTCGGCGCTCTTGTCCGAGACGGCGTAGCCGACACGATCGATCTTGTCGCCGACACGCACGTATAGCGCCACATGGCGGGCGCCGTAGAGCTTCAGCACGCTGCGCGAGATGGCATCGAACACAGGCTTTGCGTCGGTGATCGAGCCGCTGATCACGTTCAGCACCTCGGCGGTCGCCGTCTGCCGCTCGAGCGCCTCCTTCGTCTCATTAAAGAGCCTGACGTTCTCGATGGCGATGGCCGCCTGGTCGGCAAAGGTCTTGAGCAGCGCGATGTGCTTGTCCTCGAAGGGCCGCACCTCGGCGCGGCGGAGCAGGATCGTGCCCAGCGCCCGGCGCTCGCGCAGCAGCGGAACGGCGAGGATGGTGCGGTGCCCGTATTTCACGGCGAGCTTCTGGCCGGTCGGATACTCCGCCCCCTCGCTCTGCAGATCGGCGACGTGGATGGTCGTTTTGTCGACGACCGAGCGCCCCATGACGGTCGAGCGGTCGAGCGGCGTCTCGCTGGGACGGCCGAGCGAGCCGATTATCGCCGCCGGCCGCAGCACCCCGCGCTCGGCGAGGACGATGTCCGCGATCTGGGCGTCACAGATGCGCGCCGCACGCTCGGCCACCGCTTCGAGCACCGGCTGCACATCGCTCGGCGAGCTCGAGATCACGCGCAGGATCTCGCTGATGGCGGTCTGCTGCTCGAGGGACTCCTTCGTTTCGTTGAAAAGCCTGACATTGCCGATGGCGATGACCGCCTGGGCGGCGAAGGTGTTCACCATCGCGAGCTGCTTCTCGCTGAAGAGCTTCTTCTCGTAGCGCCAAACGGTGATGACGCCGAGGAGCTCGTTGTCGCGCATGAGCGGCACGGCGAGCACGGTGCCGGCGTTCGGCCGCGTGTTGGTCGTCCCGCTCGGCACGAGCGGGCGGTAGCGCGGCTCGGCGAACACGTCCAGCACGTGGATGGTCCGGCGCTCGAGCGCCGCCTGCGCGGTCGGGTTCCAGTCGCCCGGGTCGAGCGGATTCTCGGTGAGGTGCCTGATCGCACCTTCCGTCATGTTTCTGTGCGCGCCGATGCGCAGCCTCCGGCCGTCGAAGGTCCACAGGACGGCCGTACTGCCCTCGCACAGCCGCAGCGTGTTGGCGAGGATGGTGTCGAATACCGGCTTCACGTCGGTGGGCGACTTGCTCGTCACCTGAAGGATGTCGCTCGTGGCGGTCTGCTGCTCGAGCGCCTCCTTCGTCTCGTTGAAGAGGCGCACGTTCTCGATCGCGATCACCGCCTGGTCGGCGAAGGTGGTCACCAGCCGTATCTGGGCGTCGCTGAACGGCCGCACTTCGCGGCGGTAGATCACCACCGCGCCAATGACGGTGCCCTCTTTCAGCAGCGGCACCGCGAAGAACGTACGTGCCTTCAGCTTCTCGATGGTCAGAACCCGCAGCGGATCCCTTTTTTCGGTGTCGCTATCCGCGAGCAGGTCCGGGATATGGACCGGCTGCCTGAGCTGCACGAGCTTGCCGAACCCGGTGTGCGGGCCCGCCCGGATGTTCCGGAACGCCTCCTGAACGCGCGGGTCATCGCCGCGGTAGCTCGCCATGCTCCATGCCCCGTCCGGATCCTGCAGGAACAGCCCCCCCAGGTGGGCATCGCATAGCCGGATCGCCTTTTCGAGGATCGCCTCGAAGACCGGCTGAACGTCGGTCGGCGAACCCGAGATGACACTCAGCACGTCGGCCGTGGCCGTCTGGCGCTCGAGCGATTCCTTCGTCTCGTTGAACAGGCGCACGTTCTCGATCGCGATCACCGCCTGGTCGGCGAAGGTGCGCAGCAGCGCGATCTGCTTGCCGCTGAGCGGCCCGGGCTCGCGGCGCGTGACGCTGATCGCGCCGATGGCGGCGTCGCCGCGCAGCATCGGCATGACGGTAATCGCGCGGTGGCTGCCAGCGCCGAGGAAGTTCCCGATCCCGGTTGCGATCGAGGCGTCGGTGCTCGCCGTCGCATCGGGCACGTCGATCAGGCGCCGTTCGATGATCGCGAGTCCATGCATGTATTCGCGGGTGAGCGGGAACGGGAAGCGCGAGCGCCATTGCTCGGCATGCTGTGGCTGGAGGCCGGCGACTGCGGCGAGCGTGACCTTGCCCTCCTGCGGCAGGGTTACCGTCACCGTCGCGCCCGGGAAGAGCTTCAGGCCGCTCTGCACGATGGCCTCGAACACCGGCTGCGTGTCGGTGGTGGAGCTGCTGATGACTTTCAGGATCTCGGAGGTCGCGGTCTGCTGCTCGAGCGTCTGCTGCAGCTCCTGCGTGCGCTGCTCGACCTTCCGCTCCAGGCCAGCGTAGGACTCGCGCAGTTGCGCGCTCATCTCGTTGAACTGGTCGGCCAGCGTCTCCAGCTCGTCGCCGGTATGCACCTCGATCTTCTGATCGAGCTCGCCGGCGCCGATGCGCGCGGCGCCCTCCTGCAGGGTGGCGATCGGGCGCACCATGCTGCGCGCGAGCCACAGGGCCGCGAGGGCGGAGAAGAGCAGGCCGGCGACGAGCAGCGCCACGGTGCGCAGGATGGTCGCGTCGAGGGCGGCGAACACCTCGGACACCGGCTGCTCGACGAACACCTTCCAGCCGAGCGTGCTCGCGTCCGCGCCTTGCGCGCGCTGGTCGCGCGCCGGCTCGATGGGGGCGTACGCGGTGAGCACGCTGTGGCCGGCGAGGTCCTGGGCGAGCATGGCGACCGAGTCGTCGGCACCCGGCTTGAGCGCGCGCTGCACCTGCTCCAGGTGTGAGAGGTTGGTCTTGCGCAGCACCAGCCCGATATCCGGGTCGGCGATGAGATACCCCTTGGCGTCGATCACGTAAGCCTTGCCCTTCTGCCCGATCCTGATGCGCGTGATCACATCCCAGATGAACTTGAGGTTCACGTCGGCGACGGTGACCGGCCCCGCTTCCCTCGAGCGGTTGGCCATGGCGATGTAGGGCTCGGTGTCCTTGCGGAAGGTCACGTCGCCGAACCAGGTCTGCCCCGGACGCGCCTCCTTGAACGCCGGTTCCTGCGAGCGGTCCTTGCCGCTGCCGATGACGTTCATCTGCAGGCGCGAGACCACGAGCTGCTCGCGGCCGCGCTCGTCGATGTACGCGATATCGGTGACCGCCTGCGCGATCTTCAGCACTTTCTGGAACTCGAGGTTGCGCTGCGCGGCCCCCTCGGCGCCGAGGTGCGGCAGCGCCGCGTAGGCGAGCTGCTGCTCGACCTGGCGCACGAATTCCTCGATGCGCGCCGCCGCCGCGCCCGCCTTCTCGCGTTGCAGGCTCGCCAGCGCGACCTTGTTCTCCTGGTAGGCGAAATAAAGGCCGATGCCGCCCGAGATGATGAGCGTGCCGCACACCAGCGCGAGGATCAGCAGGAAGTACTTGCGGAACAGGCGCCCGCGATGCACCCGGCGCGCCGCAACGTGCTCCCTGATGACGAATTCACTGGGCTTCAAGGCCCTCCTCTCTCGCGCGGCTACTCTACCACCCGATCCGCGCGCAGCAGGACCGCCTGCGGGATGGAGATGCGCAGCGCCTTCGCGGTGCGCAGGTTGACCACCAGCTCGAACTCGCTGGGCTGCTCGATCGGCAGCTCGGCGGGCCTCGCGCCCTTGAGGATGCGGTCGACGTAGCGCGCCGAGCGGCGGAAGTTCGCCTTCACGTCGTGGCCGTAGGTCGCCAGCGCGCCGGGCTCGGTGAACTCCGAGAGCACCGCGATGGTCGGCACGCCGGCCGCGAGCCCCGCCTTGACCAGGCCCTCGCGCAGCCCGAACAGCACGGCGTCGGCCGAAACGATCAGCGCCTCGGCCTGCGCCTTCGCGATCCGCTCGGGGAGCGGCTCCAGGTCCCAGGCGGCGCGCACCTCGATCGGCACGAGCCGGATGCCCAGCCTCCTTGCCGCCCGGGCGGCGACGGCGTGGTGCGATCTTGCGAGCACATGGTCGGGATTGACGACGAAGGCAACGCGCTTCGCCTTCGGCAGCAGCAGGTGGGTGAATTCCACCAGCTTGGCGTGAAGCTCCTGGCTCAGGCTGGTCAGCCCGGTCACGTTGCCCCCGGGACGCGCCAGGCTGTCCGCGAGGCCCTCGGCCACGGGGTCGATCGCCGTCGCCATTACGATCGGGATAGTGGCGCTCTTCGACTTCAGCACCGCGGCGGTACTCGAAACGTCGGCCACCACGACATCGGGCCGCAGCGCGATCAGCTCGTCGGCCAGCGCCGGGATCCTCGAGCGGTCGCCGTGGTAGTTGCGGCTTACCAGCGAGTAATGGCGGTCCTCTTCGTAGCCGAGGTCGCGCATGCCGTCGATGAACTCCCGCAGCAGGGCATCGCCGCCGCCGAGAAAGCCGATGCGGTAATAAGGCCGGCGCGCGGGCTGCGCAGCCGCGGCGAGCGGCACGGCCGCGGCGGCCAGCGAGCCGCCGATGACAACGAGAACTCGCCGCCTCCCGGACCGCATCGCTCTCCCCCGCTCATTTCCCCCTGTGCCGGGCGCTGAGCGGGGGGCGCCCGGAGGTACGACGATCAGTATGCGGTTTCGTGCCCAGCGTCGTCCACGGCCTGCTGCACGTAGATGGCGGGCTGCTGGATGATGGGGTCGACGTCGGGGTCGGCGAGGGAGACCACTGCGAGGACGAGCAGCAGCACCGTCGGGAGCATCAGCGCTAGGAATTGCAGGTGTTCCGATTTCGTCATGGTCCCCTCCTGAAGCGAGAACGGCCTCAGAATAGGCGCGCCCCGCGCCGGGGGCAGCGAACCAGGACGCCGGCGCGCGGTGACAGATTCACAATGCTGCACTGCACACCATGAAAGATCGCACGGCGGAGATCCTGCCCGCGCCGCTCATCGAGAAGATGGCGGCGCTCGCCACCACGCGGACCTTCGGCAAGAACGCCATCATCGTCTCGGAAGGCGACGAGACCGACTCGCTCTACATCGTGCTGGCCGGCCGCGCCAAGGTGTTCGTCGCCGACGAGAACGGCCGCGAGGTGCAGTTGAACCAGATCGGCCCGGGAGAGTACTTCGGCGAGGTGACCCTCGACGGCGGGCCGCGCTCGGCCTCGGTGATGGCGCTCGAGGAGTGCCGCTGCGCGGTGGTGAAGCGCGCCGAGCTGTCCGCCTTTCTCGAGCGCAATCCGGAGTTCGCGCGGCATCTCGTGCGCAAGCTCGCGCACCGCGTGCGCCTGCTCACCGAAAGCGTGCGCAGCCTCGCGCTCATGGACGTCTACGGGCGCGTGGCGCGCCTGCTGCTCGAGCTCGCCGAGGAGCGCGACGGCCGCCTGGTGGTGGAGGAGTCGCTCACCCACCGGGACATCGCCTCCCGCGTCGGCGCCTCGCGCGAGATGATCAGCCGCATCTTCTCCGACCTCACCGACGGCGGCTACGTGCGCAAAGAGGACCGCCACCTCATCATCATGAGGAAGCCGCCGCCCCGCTGGTAGCCCTTCTCACGAGTGGCCGTTCGTCGATGGGAAGGTGCACCAGGCCGGCGATGACGCCGAGGGCGATGGCGATGACCCAGGCGACGTCGTAGGAGCCGGTGCGGTCGAAGAGCCAGCCGCCGATCCAGGCGCCGAGGAAGCTGCCGAACTGGTGGCTGAAGAAGACGAAGCCCGAGAGCATGGCGAGGTGGCGCACGCCGAAGATCTGCGCGATGACGCCGTTCGTGAGCGGCACCGTGCCCAGCCACAGGAAGCCCATCAGCACGCCGAAGGCGAGCGCCGTGAAGGTGGTGAGCGGCAGCGCCATCAGGGCCACGATCACCACGGCGCGCGAGAAGTAGATGAGCGAGAGCAGGTTCTTCTTCAGGTAGCGGCTGCCGAACCAGCCCGCGGCAAAGCTGCCGAACACGTTGAACAGCCCGATCAGCGCCAGCGCCAGCATGCCGTCGCGCGCCGTCAGGCCCCGGTCGAGGAAATAGGAAGGCAGGTGCGAGCCGATGAACACCACCTGGAAGCCGCACACGAAATAGCCGGCGATGAGCAGCCAGAAGCTCTTCTGCGCCCGCGCCTCGGCCAGCGCCTCGCCGATCGTCTGCCTGGGTCCGTGCGCGCCGGCGTGCGGCCGCTCCATCAGCGCCGCGGAGAACGGCGCCATGAGAAAGGCGGCGGCGGCGAGCACCACCAGCGCGAAGGCCCAGCCGCTCGCGGAGATGAGCGCCTGCGAGCCCGGCAGCAGCGCGAACTGGCCGAAGGAGGCGACCGCGCTCGCCACGCCGAGCGCCATGGTGCGCTTCTCGGGCGAAGTGTGCCGGCCGATCACGCCGTAGACGATGCTGAAGGTGGTCCCCGAGAGCCCGAGGCCGACCAGTACCCCCGCGGAGAGGTAAAGCTCGCCCGGCGTCGCCGCGCTCGACATCAGCCACAGCCCGGCGGCGTAAAGCAGCGCGCCCACCAGCACCACGCGCCCGGCGCCGAAGCGGTCGGCGACCATGCCGGAGAAGGGCTGGGCGAAGCCCCAGATCAGGTTCTGCGCCGCGATGGCGAAGGAGAACACCTCGCGTCCCCAGCCCCGGTCCATCGACATCGGCTGCAGGAACAGGCCGAAGCCGTGGCGGATGCCCAGCGCGAGGAACAGCACCAGGCTGCCGAAGACGAGCACCGTCCCCGGGGTGACGCGCAATCTCATCGCTTCAGGGCTTTGAGGCGGAAGGCGGACACCGGCTGCTTGAAGCCGCGCAGGTCGAGCGGGCCGACCGTCTCGGTTTCGGCCATGTGGGCGATGTCGAGCTCGGTCTGCGTGTCGAGCAGGATCTCCCCGGCGCGCGCCGCGCCGCACAGGCGCGCCGCGAGGTTGGGCACGTTGCCGATCGCCGCGTACTCCCAGCGCTGCTCGAAGCCGATGATGCCGAGCGTGGTCTCGCCTTGCGCGATGCCGATGCCCAGGCCGACCTCGTGGCCGAGCTTCGCCCACGCCGCCGAGATCGGCGTGAAGGCCTTCTGCAGCGCGAGCGCCATGCGCACCGCGCGCTCGGCGGCGTTCTCGACCGGCAGCGGGTCGTTGAAGAAGATCATCACGCCGTCGCCGGCGAAGTGCTCGAGCGTGCCGCCGAACTCTTCGACCCGCTGCCCGAGCGTGGCGTGGTAGGCGCGCAGCAGGTCCATCACCTCGTCGGGATCGGCGCGGTCGGTGAAGGCGGTGAAGCCGCGCAGGTCGAGGAACACCGCGGTGATCTCGCGCCGGTGCGGCTCGAGCATCTCCTCGCCGCCGGCGACGATCGCCTCGGCCACCGGGCGCGAGAAGAAGCGCTTCAGGCGCCCCAGGCGCTCGAGCTGCGCCACCTGCTCGCGCACCCGCTCCTCGAGCTTCGCGTTCCAGCCCTTGAGCTCGTCCTGCAGCGACTTCACGCGCAGCAGCGAGCGCACGCGGGCGAAGAGGTCCTCCCAGTTCACCGGCTTGGAGAGGAAGTCGTCGGCGCCCACCTCCAGGCCCTTGATGCGCTCCTTCTGCGGATCGAGCGAGGTCACCAGCACCACCGGCAGCAGCGCGGTGGCGGCATCCGCGCGCAGGCGCCGGCACATCTCGTAGCCGTCCATGCCGGGCATGAGGATGTCGGAGACGACGATGTCGGGCTGCGCCGCGCGCACCCGCTCGAGCGCGCTCTCGCCGTCGAGCGCGGTCAGCACCTCGTAGCCGCGCGCCCTGAGCACGCCCGCCATCATCTCCACGTTGGCGCGCTGGTCGTCGACGACGAGGATGCGGGGGCTCACTTGAAAACGATCACGCCGCGTGCATTCTTCCCCGACTCGAGGTCGGCGAACGCCTGCGGCGCCTCGTCGATCGAATAGCGCCGGGTGATCATCTCGTCGAGCTTCAGCTGCCCGCCGAGATACAGGCCGAGCATGCGCGGGAAGTCGACGCGCGGCACGCAGGAGCCGAAGTAGCTGCCGGTGAGGGTCTTCTCCTCGAACACCAGCGTCATCGTGCGCAGCGAGGTGTTTTCCGTCGCCCGCGCGACGCCGACGACGACCGCGGTGCCGCCGCGGCGGATGGCGCGATAGGCAGCGCCGGCGAGATCGCCCGAGCCGACGCACTCGAAGGCATAGTCCGGGCCGCCATCGGTCATCTTCTTGAGGGTTTTCACGCAATCTTCGTTAAAACGAATTACATCTGTCGCCCCGAACTGCTTCGCCATCGCCAGCTTCGCGTCCAGCGTGTCGACGGCGATGACCCGCTCGGCGCCGGCGATGCGCGCGCCCTGGATCGCCGAGAGGCCGACGCCGCCGCAGCCGAACACGACCGCCGTCGAGCCAGGCTCCATCCTCGCGGTGTTGAAGACGGCGCCGACGCCGGTGGTGACCGCGCAGCCGACGAGCGCCGCCACCTCCATCGGGATCTTCGGGTCGATCTTGATCAGGTTCTCGGCGGAGACGGTGGCGTACTCGGCCATCGTGCCGCAGCCGGAGAAGATGTTGAGCGGCTTGCCGGCGCCATCGTGCACGCGCGGGGTGCCCTCGAGCGGCGTGGTGAGCGCCTTGCCCTGCTCCAGGCACAGCACCGGCCGGCCCGAGACGCAGAAACGGCACTTGCCGCACATGTAGATGAACGAGAAGACGACGTGGTCGCCCTTGGCGATGCCGCTCACGCCCTCGCCGACCTCCTCGACGACCCCGGCGGCCTCGTGCCCCAGCACGAGCGGCAGCGGCAGCGCGATGGTGCCGTTGACGGCCGAAAGGTCGGAGTGGCAGACGCCGCAGGCGCCCATCTTCACCATCACCTCGCCCCGCCTGGGCGGGTCCACGGCGATGCTTTCAACCACGACGGGCTTGTTGAGTTCGCGGCAAAGCACCGCGCGTGCGGACCGGGACGACATATTTTTATCAGTATATCCGGTCTACTTGGGCGAACCGACCTGCTTCAGCAGCGCAAACGCCATCCAGACCAGCAGCAGCACCCCGACCACGAGGGAGGCCAAAAGCGCCCACGTTTTCGCCTCCCCGGCGTCGATCGAAAAGCTTGAAGTCGCCTTTGGCTCGGGAGATGCCGCCGCGCCCAGGCTGGCCGTCTTCAGCGCGATCGCTTCGCCTTCCTTGTAGTCTGGCAACACCGCCGTGATCGGCAGCGCGCCCGGCTTGGCGATCTTCATCCCGTAGGCGAGCGTGAAAGGCTCGGCGCCGCGCGCCGCGTACACCACCTGGTGCGGCACCCAGCCGATCTCCAGGCGCACTTCGCCGCTGCC
>CBDDRQ010000072.1:0-4337 GCA_965233125.1 uncultured bacterium | reverse complement strand
GGGGCCCGTTCGGCAAGCAGGAGCTGGTCTACAACGACGAGTACGTCGCGACCGAGATCGGCCAGATCGGCACGCAGTTCGACGGGCCGGGCCACATCGGCGTGATCACTTCCAAGGGCATGTTCTTCTACAACGGCCGCTACCTGCACGACAAGGACGTCAGCGCCTACGGCCTGGGGTCGCTGGGCGTGGAGCATGTGGCGCAGGTCGGCTTTGTGTGCCGCGGCGTCCTGCTCGACGCCGTTGCCTTGCGCGGCAGGCAGCTGCCGATTCCGGTGAAGAACAGCAAGGAGGATCCCGGCATCGTCACCGACAAGGACGTGCAGGAGATGGTGCGCCGCCAGGGCATCGCGCCGATCGGCGAAGGCGACTGCGTCTTCCTGCACACCGGCCACGGCGACATCTGGCATCCCAGCAAATGGGACGGCTTCGATGCTGCGGAGAAGCAGCGCCGAATTGCGCTGTTCAACTCAGGGGAGCCGGGCTTCGGCATCTCGGCCTGCGAGTACCTCGCCTCGCGCAAGATCACGCTGACCGGTGCCGACACCTGGGGAACGGACGCGGTGGGCGCCGGTTTCGGTGGCGAGACCGAGCAGCCGTTCGAGTGCCACATCAAGCTGCAGACCAAGCGCGGCATCTGGAACCTTGAGAACTTGGACTTCACCCAGCTGGTCGCCGACAAGGCCTACGAGTTCCTGTTCGTCTGGTCGCCGCTAAAGATCAAGGGCGGCACCGGCTCGCCTGGCAACCCCGTGGCGCTGTACTGAAGAGGCCTTTAAAAAGGAAGAGGAGACATCATGCGCAATAGAGCGTTAGTCGGGCTTAGCAGCGCGTTGACGGGCGCCGCTCTGGCAGCGGCGGCACTTCTGCCCGTACCGGTCAAGGCCGCGGATTTCAGCGGCAAGACCATCGAGTTCGTCGTGCCCTTCCCCACCGCCGGCGGGTCGGATGTCTGGGCGCGCTTCTTCGCGCCGTTCCTGGCCGATCAACTACCGGGTAAGCCGACGGTCGTGGTGAAGAACGTGCCCGGCGGTGGCTCCATCACCGGCACGAATCAGTTCGTCCAGCGCGCCAAGGCGGACGGGCTTTCCATCCTCGGCACCTCCGGCAGCACGCAGCTGCCGTATCTGCTCGACGACGCGCGCGTGCGCTACGAGCTCAAGGACCTGGTCCCGGTCCTCGTTTCGCCGACCGGCGGCGTCGTCTACGTGAACCCGGAGCTCGGCGCGAAGGAAGCCCGCGACATCGGCAAGCTCCGCGGCAAGAAGATGAAGTACGGCAGCCAGGGTCCGACGTCGCTCGATCTGGTGCCGATACTCGCCTTCGAGATCATGGGACTCGACGTCGACCCGGTGTTCGGCTTGGCGCGCGGCCCGGCCCGCCTCGCTTTCGAGCGCGGCGAGTCGCTGATCGATTACCAGACCTCTTCGGCGTATCTGCGCAACGTCGTGCCGCTGATCAAGGCCGGCAAGGCGACGCCGCTGTTCTCGTGGGGGGTCCTGAACGACAAGGGCGAATTCGCGCGCGACCCGACCTTCCCGGACCTGCCGCACTTCGCGGAGGCCTACGAGATGGCCTATGGCAAGAAGCCCTCGGGCACCGCCTACGAGGCATTCAAGGCGTTCGTGGTCGCCGGCTTCGCCGCGCAGAAGCCGATTTTCCTGCCCAAGGGAACGCCAAAGGACGTCGTCGACACCTATGTCCAGGCTCTCGACAGGGTCGTCAAGACGCCCGTCTTCAAGGAGAAGGCCGGCAAGGAGCTCGGCGACTACGAGCAGGCGGTTGGACCCGCTGCCCAGCAGGCGATGAAAGTCGCGCTCAGCATCGATCCGGAGGCCAAGGCGTGGGTGAAGAGCTGGCTCGCACGACGCTTCCAGGTCAAGTTCGACCAGAAATAAGTCCGGCTTGCTCGAAGTCATCGGCTCGGCGCTGCTCAATGTCCTGAGCGGCGCACACCTGCTGTACATGCTGCTGGGCGTCGCCATCGGCCTGCTCGTCGGCATCCTGCCCGGCCTCGGCGGCATCGCCGGCATGTCGATCCTGCTGCCGTTCATCTACGGCATGGACACCGTTTCGGCGCTGGCGCTGCTGATCGGGCTGCTGGCGGTCGTACCGACCGGCGACACCTTCACCTCCGTGCTGATGGGCATCCCGGGCAGCGCCGCCTCGCAGGCGACGATACTCGACGGGTTCCCCATGGCCAAGCGAGGCGAGGCGGCGCGGGCGCTTTCGGCGGCCTTCTTCAGCTCGATGCTCGGCGGCATCGTCGGCGCGCTCGTGCTCACCGCCTTCATCCTCGTCGCCCGGCCGGTCATCCTTGCCTTCTCTTCGGCGGAGCTTTTCATGCTGACGCTGCTCGGCCTGGCGATGGTCGGGGTGCTGTCCGGCTCGAGCTTCACCAAGGGGTTGCTCTCCTGCGCGCTCGGGCTGCTCCTGGGCTTCGTCGGCGCGGCGCCGGCCACCGGCGAATGGCGGCTGGTGCTGGGCCTGGAGTATCTCGTCGATGGCTTGCCCCTCGTGGTCGTCGCGCTGGGCATCTTCGCCATCCCCGAGATCATCGACCTCATGCGCCGCAACAGCGCCATCGCCGAAGTCGCCACACTCGGCCGCGGCTGGCTGCAGGGCATTCGCGACACCCTGCGGGAATGGAGCATCGTGCTGCGCTGCTCGGGCATCGGCTGCCTGATCGGCGCGATGCCCGGCCTCGGCGGCTCGGTAGCCGACTGGATGGCCTATGGCCACACCGTCCAGCTCGCCAAGGACAAGTCCCAGTTCGGCCGCGGAGACGTGCGCGGCGTTCTCGCGCCCGAGTCGGCGAACAACGCGGTAGCGGGCGGGGCCCTCGTGCCGACCCTGCTTTTCGGGATTCCGGGCTCGGGCAGCACGGCGATTTTTCTCGGCGGCCTGGTGCTCCTCGGCATCCAGCCGGGAATCATGCTGGTCGAGACGCAGCTCGACCTCGTCTACACGATCATCTGGACGCTCGCCATCGCCAACGTCATCGGCGCCGGGCTGTGCGTCGCCGCCTCGCCGTTCGTGGCTCGGCTGACGACGCTGCCGTACGCCTACGTCGCGCCGTTCATGCTGATGATCATCTTCTTCGCGGCCTACCAGGCGACGAGCGATTGGGGCGACATCATCGGGCTGGTGGCGATCGGCGTGATCGGGCTTTACATGCGCCGCTTCGGCTGGCCGCGCCCGCCCCTGATCATCGGCTTCGTCCTGGCCGAAGGCGCCGAGAACTACCTGTACCAGGCGATCCAGTTCCACGGCTGGACTTGGCTGTGGCGGCCGGGGGTCCTGATCATCGCTGCGGTGACCGTCGTCTCCGTGTGGGCCGGTACGCGCTACGGCCGTTCCGCCGTAGACGAAGGCGGCGCGAGCGGGCGGGTGCGCGACAGGCGGGCCCAGCTGCTCTTTGCGGTTTTCATGGCGGCGGCGTTCGGCTACGCCATCGTCGATCTCCTGCGGTGGTCCTTCCTTACCAAGGCGCTCCCTCTCGCCGTCGCGGCGCTCGCCCTCGCGGGGGCGCTACTCGCCGTCGGCATCATCCTGCGGGGCGCACCCGCCAACGCCCTCATCTTCGATACGGAGGCCGAGACGCCCCCGGACAAGGCGTCGGTGGCGCGCTATCTCGCCTGGCTCGCCGGGCTGCTCGCAGCAAGCGCCCTGCTCGGCTTCGTGATCGGACTGGCCATCTTCTTCGCCGCTTTCTTGCGCTTCGAGGCGCGGGCGCCAGTCTGGCGCAACGCGCTGCTCACCGCCTCGGCGGTGCTGTTTCTCGCCGCGATGTCCTACATCTTCGTGCTGGATTTTCCGCGCGGCCTGCTCCAGACGCTCGTCTACATGCCTTGGCCGTTGCGGTAGGGCCCGCGCGTCCTCGTGAAACAAAAAAGCCCGGTCCTCTTTCGAGGCCGGGCTTTTCTGCTTGAAGATGGCGTGGCGGTAACCTACTTTCGCGTGCGCAAACGGCACACTATCATCGGCGCAAACCCGTTTCACGGTCCTGTTCGGGATGGGAAGGCGTGGGTCCAGGCTGCTGTGGCCGCCACATAGAAGATTGAAGAAGTGAAGAGCCACGGTAAAACCGCAGCTTCGGATACGAGATCGCGCCAAGCGCGACATAACCGTCGATGCTCACGGTTATAGGGTCAAGCCGCACGGGCAATTAGTACGGGTTAGCTCAAGGCCTCACGGCCCTTGCACATCCCGCCTATCAACGTCCTGGTCTAGGACGACCCTTCAGGGGGGTCAAGCCCCCGGGAAGTCTCATCTTGAGGCAAGTTTCCCGCTTAGATGCTTTCAGCGGTTATCTCTTCCGCACATAGCTACCCGGC
>CBDDRQ010000071.1:0-7404 GCA_965233125.1 uncultured bacterium | reverse complement strand
CACCGGCACGTCCCCGTATGCGAGGTAGATCCACGAGAGCGCGATCAGGATCGCCACCGAGGGCAGCACGAAGAGGCTTCCCGCGACGATGCCGCCCCAGGTGCGGTGCATCAGCCAGCCGATGTAGGTGGCGAGCTGCGTCGCCTCCGGGCCCGGCAGCAGCATGCAGTAGTTGAGCGCATGCAGGAAACGCCGCTCCGAGATCCAGCGCCGGCGCTCGACCAGCTCCTGGTGCATGATCGCGATCTGGCCGGTCGGCCCGCCGAAGCTGATGAAGCCGAGCTTCAGCCAGAAGCGGAAGGCTTCCTTTACCGATACGCCGCGGGATTCCACGTATGCACCTCGTCCTTCCCGCTTTTGCACCAGGCGTAGAGCGCGTCGTACATCGCGATGCCGTGCTCGAGCATCTCCAGATCTTTCTCGTGAAGAATCGACAAGCCCAGGGAAATCGCCGCCAATCCTGCCGCCTGCGGCGCGAGCCCGAGCCGGTTGGTGTCGGCGCCGCGCACGATGAGCGCCAGCTCGTCCAGCGCCGGATCCTTGAGCCGGTAATGCTTCAGGAAGGCGTCGAAGCTGCAGCGCTCGCCCTCGTGGGAGAACTCGACGTCGGGGATGTCGTATGCAGTTGCGGTTTTCTCGAGAGAAACCTTCTGGACGTCTTTCGCGGGAACGTAGAGGAACTCGGCGTCGGGGTCGACGAAGCGGCGCACCAGCCAGGGGCAGGCGATGCGGTCGATCTTGGGGCGCTCGCGCGTCACCCAGCGCGTCGCGGCGCCGGCGGGCTTCGCCGAGAGCGCGCCGCCGCCTTCCTTCCAATGCTCGATGCCGCCCTCGAGGTAGCGCGCGCCGAGGGCCTTGGCGACGCCCTGGCTCACTTCGTGGCCGTGCACGCAGTACACCACCACGCTCGCCGCCGCGGGCAGGGTGCTCTTCCAGGAATCGACCGCGGCAGGGTCGCGGTGCAGCGCGCCGCGGATCACGCAGGGGGATTCGCGAAAGCGCTCATTGCGCCGCACGTCGATGAGGATCGGCGGCGAAGGCCGGGCGAGGGATTGCTTGAGTTCTGCGGCGGTGACGGATGCGTCCATGGCTCTCTCCTTGAGCGAGACGCAGAGCTTGGACGGACCGCCGTCTTGGGATTGCCGGGAGCCTGCATCCCGACATGACGCGCATCGGAGTCTAGATCAACGCGATACGGCCGGCAAGCAGGTGTGGCCGCCGCCGGGCAGCGGCAGCACCTGCACGCTCACCCCGTAGAGCCGCTCGAGCGTGTCGGCGCGGATCACTTCCTGCGGCGTGCCGAGCGCCAGCGCCCGGCCCTCGGCGAGCAGCAGCGCGCGTCCGGCGCACAGGAAGGCGTGGTCCGGATGGTGGCTCGAGAACAGGATGGATATTCCTTTCGCGCTCAGGTTTCCGATCCGATCGAGAACCCGGATCTGGTTGCCGAAGTCGAGGCTCGCCGTGGGCTCGTCCATGACGAGCAGCTTCGGCTCCTGCGCGAGCGCGCGCGCCACCAGCGCGAGCTGGCGCTCGCCGCCGGAGATCTGCGTGACCGGCCGCTCGGCAAGGTGCGAGAGCTCGAGCGACTCGAGCGCGCGCTCCGCGACCCGGACGTCGTTTCTCGCCGGAGACGCCAGCGCGCCCATGTGCGCGGTGCGGCCCATCAGCACGAACTCGCGCACGGTGAAGGCGAAGTAGGCGGCGTGGCCCTGCGGCACATAGCCGATCCGCCGGGCGATCTCGCCGCGGGAAAGGGACTCGAGCGGGTCGGATCCCAAGAGAATGCTTCCCGCATGCCGGGGCAGCAGACCCAGAAGCGTGCGGAAGAGCGTGGTCTTGCCCCCGCCGTTGGGGCCGAGCACGCACATCACCTCGCCGGCGCCGAGCGTGAAGCTCACTTCGCGGCCGATGGTGCGGCCGGGGAAGCCGAAGGCAAGGTCCCGGACCTCGAGCACTACCACGTCCTCCGGGCGAGGGCGAAGAGCCACAGGAAGAACGGCGTGCCGATGAGCGCGGTCAGCACCCCCGGGGGTACCTCGATCGTCGCCAGCGTGCGGCACAGCGTGTCCACCGCCAGCATGAAGCCCGCGCCCATGAGCATGGCGAGGGGCAGCAGCCGGCCGAAGTCCGGCCCGACCAGCAGCCGCGCGGCGTGCGGGATCAGCAGCCCCACCCAGCCGATGATGCCGCTGATCGCGACGACCGAAGCAGTCATGAGGGTGGCGCAGGCGACGATGAGCGTGCGCAGCCGCCGCGTGTCCACGCCGAGCGCGCGCGCCTCGTCGTCGGGAAGCGCGAGCAGGTTCATGCGCCAGCGCAGCAGCAGCATCGGCACGAGCCCGAGCAGGGCGAGCGGCGCGGCGATGGCGAGGTCCCTGGGCGAGATCGAGGCCAGGCTGCCCAGCAGCCAGAAGGTGATCGCCGGCAGCTGGTTGTAGGGATCGGCGAGGTACTTGATGAGCGCGATCGCCGAGCCGAGCAGCGTGCCGATCACTACGCCGGTCAGCACCAGCGCGAGTAGCGGATCGTGGCCGCGCAGCCGGGAGCCGACGCCGTACACGAGACCCACGGCCGCAAGGCCGCCCGCGAACGCGAAGAGCTGCGTCATCACGATGTTCTGGGAGAGGAAGATGCCCAGCACCGCGCCGAGCGCTGCGCCCGTCGACACGCCGAGGATGTCGGGAGAGACGAGCGGGTTGCGGAACATGCCCTGGTAGGCGCTGCCCGCCGCCGCAAGCGCGGCGCCCACGAGGAGCGCGGAGAGCACGCGCGGGCCGCGCACCTGCAGTACGACGGTGTTGATGGTGGGGTCGGCCCCCTGCCCTGCCAAAGCGGAAAAAAGCTGTGAGAGCGTGACCGGATAGCGTCCCACCGCGAACGCGAGCGCGACAAGGCCGAGCAGCACCCCTGCGGCGAGCAGGTAGGGAATGCCTCTAGGCATGCGGCTTCCGGCGAGGTGCTTCGACCCAGGTCAAGGCGGCGTCCAGGGGCTCGAGTTGCGCGGTCTTCGAGCCATCGTACCCGGGCAGCCGGCGCACGCCTGCAGCAAAGCGCTCGCTCCTGAGCGATTCGAGCAGCACTTTCAGGCTGCCGCTGCGCAGCGCCGGCTTCGCACAGGCGAAGAAGTACCGCTCCACCGCCAGCGGCACGAACGCGAGCTTGAAGCGAGTGGCGTCGGCGCGCAGACCGAACCCGGCGTCGGCGCGCCCCTGCGCCACGGCGGCGGCGACCGACTGCTCCGCCGGCGCGGCGCCCCGGCCGCCTGCGCCGCTCTGGCGGTGAATGAACCGCACTCCGGGGCGGGCGAGGTCGTGGACGCCACGGATGCGCGACCCGGGGCGGGCGATCAGGCCCTGCTCGCGGGCGACGAAATGGATCAGCGTGTGCTTGCGCGGGTCGAGCCATCGGCCAAGGGCGGCGGCGGCGGCCGCGGCGCGCGGCAGGGCATCGGCGACGTGGAATCCCGCCAGGTCGCACTCGCCGCGCGAGAGCGCGGCAAGCGATTCATCCGCGCCGCGGAAGACGATCTCGAGCTCGAGCGCCGGCCGGCAAAGCGCGCTCAGCGTCTCGAGCGCAAGGTCGTGGCTGCCGTGCAGCGACAGCCGGTGGTGCCCGCCAGGCAGGGCGTCGGCGAGCAGCGGCGCGATCTCCGCCCGCAGGTGGTCGAACTGCACGCCGAGCGCGGCGCGCACCCGCTCGTTGGCTTCCAGAACCCTGCGCCCGAGCGGACTCAGCCGCGCGGCGCGGCCGCGCTGCATTTCGACCAGCGGCGCGCCGAAGAGCCGCGCCGCGTCGCCGAGCAGCCCCCACGCGGAGCGGTACGGGAGGCTGGCCGCCTGCGCCGCCTCGCGCAGCGAGGCCGAGCGCGCCAGCTCCTCCAGCAGCCGCAGCAGCGCGCGGCCGCGCTCGCGCGGGAAATCCTTCCCGGTGAGCCAGGCATGGTCGAAGGCGATCTCGAACATATGCAGGGCGAAGCCTATTTAAAGCCCAGACGGCGACACTGTACAGTCCGGTTGTCCGGGATGGTATGCAGAAAATAACATATGCTGGCTGAGATCGCCGGCGGCCTGCGCCTGGTGGCGACCCTCGACCTGCGCCTGTGGGAGATCGTCGCCCTCAGCCTGCTGGTGAGCCTGTCCGCGGTGGTGCTCGCGACCGCCGTGGGGCTGCCGCTCGGCGCCGCGGTTGCGGTCGGCCGCTTCCCGGGCCGTCGTGCGGTGATCGTGCTCCTGAACGCGCTCATGGGCCTGCCGCCGGTGGTGGTGGGCCTGGTCGTCTACCTGCTGCTGTCCAGGGCCGGCCCGCTGGGCGAGCTCGGACTGCTGTTCACGCCCGGGGCGATGGTCGTCGCGCAGACCGTGCTCATCACCCCGATCATCGCGGCGCTGGCGCGCCAGGCCATCGAGGACGCGTGGCGCGAGTACGAGGAGCAGCTGCGCTCGCTCGGGGCGAGCCGCGCGAGCGCGGCGCTGACGCTCGTATGGGACACGCGCTTTTCGCTGCTCACCGCGGTGCTCGCGGGCCTCGGCCGCGCGAGCGCCGAGGTCGGCGCGGTGATGATCGTCGGCGGCAACATCGACGGCGTGACGCGCGTCATGACCACCACCATCGCGCTCGAGACCTCCAAGGGCGACCTGCCGCTCGCGCTCGGCCTGGGCGTGGTGCTGATCGCGATCGTGCTCGCGCTCAATGCCGCGGCGATGGTCGTCAAGGAAGCCGCGCAGCGGCGCTACGGATGATGCTGCCCCTCAAGCTGGAGGCGGTGAGCTTCCTGCACGTCATCCAGCCGCTCTCGATCGAGATCGAGTCCGGCCCGAGCACCATCATCCTGGGCGCCAACGGTGCCGGGAAAAGCGTCCTGATGCGCCTGATGCACGGGCTGCTGCCGCCCACCTCGGGCAGGATCTCGTGGCGCTCGAACGGTCGCCAGGCGATGGTGTTCCAGCGGCCGGTCATGCTGCGCCGCTCGGCGTTGGCGAATGTCGTCTACGCGCTCGAGCTCGCCGGCCTCGCCGATGCGGGGAAGGTGGCCATGGAGGCGCTGCGGGAGGTCGGCCTCGCGCATCTCGCGCACCGGCCGGCGCGCATGCTCTCCGGGGGCGAGCAGCAGCGCCTCGCGCTCGCGCGCGCCTGGGCGCTGCACCCGGAAGTGCTGTTCCTCGACGAGCCGACCGCGAGCCTCGACCCGAGCGCCACGCGCGAGATCGAGAGCGTCATCCGCGCGTTCGATGCCGCCGGGACCAAGATCGTGATGGCGACGCACAACTTCGGCCAGGCGCGCCGCCTCGCCGACGAGGTGATCTACCTCCACCAGGGGCGCGTCCTCGAGCGCGCACCGGTGGAGGCGTTCTTTTCCAAGCCTGCCACGGCCGAGGCCGCGGCGTTCATCAAAGGAGAGCTGCCATGGGCCTAGCGCACGCGGCATTGATCGGGTTCATTACCGTGGCCTCGACGACGTCGACCGAGCAGTCGGGGCTGTTCCGGCACCTGCTGCCGATCTTCGAGAAGCAGACCGGCATCCAGGTGCGCGTGGTGGCGCTCGGCACCGGCCAGGCACTCGACATGGGAAGGCGCGGCGACGCCGACGTGGTGTTCGTGCACGCGAAAGCCCTGGAGGAGAAATTCGTCGCCGAACGCCACGGCGTCATGCGCTTCGAGGTGATGTACAACGACTTCATCCTGGTCGGGCCGAAGTCCGATCCCGCCCGGGTCGGTGGCAGCAAGGACATCGTGGTTGCCCTGAAAAAAATTCTCCAGAGCAGAGCGGCGTTCGCCTCCCGCGGCGACAACAGCGGGACGCACTTCGCCGAGCTGCAGCTCTGGAAGGCCGCCGGCATCGACATTGCCAAGGAGAAGGGCGCGTGGTACCGCGACACCGGCTCGGGCATGGGGCCGACGCTCAACACCGCCTCTGGCATGAACGCCTATGCGCTCACCGACCGCGGCACCTGGCTCTCGTTCAAGAACCGCGGCGATCTCGTCATCTCGGTGGAAGGCGACAAGCGCCTGTTCAATCAGTATGGTGCGATCCTCGTGAACCCGGCGAAGCACCCGCACGTCAAGAAGGACATGGGGCAGGCCTTCATCGACTGGATCGTCTCGCGCGAGGGCCAGGAAGCCATCGCCGCGTACAAGATCGACGGCGAGCAGCTCTTCTTTCCGAACGCGGAATGACGCGGTACCGGGGCCTGACGCCGATGGTGGTGATATATAGCGGGGGGTGGAGCACGTCGTCATTGCGGCCCTGGCGGCCGGCATGCTGGTCGCGGCCTTCGGCTATGCCGCGGTCGGCCATGGCGGCGCTTCCGCCTACCTTGCCGCCATGGCGCTGGCGGGCATCGCGCCCGCGGAGATGCGGCCGGTCGCGCTGGTGCTCAACGTCCTGGTCTCTTCGCTCGCCGCCTGGAAGTTCTGGCGCGCCGGGCATTTCCGCTGGCCGCTCTTCTGGCCCTTCGCCGCGGCGGCGATCCCGCTCGCCTACGCCGGCGGCGCGATCACGCTGCCCGGGCAGGCCTACAGGGTGCTGGTGGGGGTCGTGCTGATCTACGCGGCGTGGCAGCTCTGGCGCAGCGCCCGCGCCGGCGCGGAGATGCGCGAGCTGCGGCAGCCTCCGCTCGCCGCCGCGATGGCGATCGGCGGCGCGATGGGGCTGCTGGCCGGGCTGACCGGCGTGGGCGGGGGCATCTTCCTTAGCCCGCTGCTCATCATGCTGGGCTGGGCGGGCACGAAGCAGACCTCCGCGGTCGCGGCGCCCTTCATCCTGGTGAACTCGGTCGCCGGGCTCGCGGCCATCTTCGTCACGCAGGGACTGGCGCTCCCCGGGTACGTCTGGTTCCTCGCGCCCGCGGTGCTCGCCGGCGGCTGGCTCGGGGCCGAGTACGGCAGCCGGCGCTTCGCCAACCCGGTCGTGCGGCGCGTGCTCGCCGCGGTGCTGGCGCTCGCCGGTGCGAAAATGCTTTTCACATGAAGATCTTCGGCTTCGCGGGATGGTCGGGAAGCGGCAAGACCACCCTCATCGAGCAGCTCATCCCCCGCTTCGTGAAGCGGGGCCTGCGCGTGTCGCTCATCAAGCACGCGCACCACACGTTCGATGTCGACCACCCCGGCAAGGACTCGTATCGCCACCGCCACGCCGGCGCGAGCGAGGTGCTGGTCACCTCGTCGCGGCGCTGGGTGCTGATGCACGAGCTGCGCGGCGCGCACGAGCCCGCCTTCGACGAGCAGATCCGCCACCTCGCGCCCTGCGACCTGCTCCTCGTGGAGGGCTTCAAGCACGCGCCGATCCCGAAGCTCGAAGTCTGGCGCGCCGAGACCGGCGAGGGCCTGCTGCACCCGAACGATCCGCACATCGTCGGCGTCGCGAGCGACGGGAAGGTCGACACCAAGCTGCCGCTCCTCGACCTG
>CBDDRQ010000070.1:0-34872 GCA_965233125.1 uncultured bacterium | reverse complement strand
CGGCACGCCCATCACCGCGCGCTTCATCACCGAGGAAATCTCCCAGATCGTCTCCGCCCTCAACGTGCGGCCGATCAAGAAGGACAAAGCGGCATGACCTACGTACTGAAGCCCAAGCTCCACCACCCGACCCTGCCGAAGAACAAGCTCGGCTTCACCCGCCGGGACTACGAAGGCAAGGTCAGCACGCTGTGCGCCGGCTGCGGCCACGACTCGATCAGCGCCGCGCTCGTCCAGGCCTTCTGGGAGCTCGCCATCGAGCCCCACCGCGTCGCCAAGCTCTCCGGCATCGGCTGCAGCTCCAAGACCCCCGACTACTTCCTCGGCCAGTCGCACGGCTTCAACACCGTGCACGGGCGCATGCCCTCGGTCCTCACCGGCGCCAACCTCGCCAACCGCGATTTGATCTACCTCGGCGTCTCCGGCGACGGCGACTCCGCCTCGATCGGCCTGGGCCAGTTCGCCCACGTCATGCGCCGCGGCGTGAACATGACCTACATCCTCGAGAACAACGGCGTCTACGGCCTCACCAAGGGCCAGTTCTCCGCCACCGCCGATAAAGGCAGCAAGGCCAAGAAGGGCGCCGCCAACACCGACTCCCCCGTCGACACCGTCAGCCTCGCCTTATTGATGGGCGCCACCCTCGTCGCCCGCAGCTTCTCCGGCGACAAGCAGCAGCTCGTCCCCCTCGTGAAAGCCGCCATCGCTCACGAAGGCGCCGCCTTCATCGACGTCATCAGCCCCTGCGTCGCCTTCAACAACCACCCCGGCTCCACCAAGAGCTACGACTACATCCGCGAGCACAACGAAGTCGTCAACCGCCTCGACTTCTGGCCCAGCCGCGACACCCTCGCCGCCGACTACGCCGACGGCGAGCTCATCGAAGTCCCCGCCGGCGCCGACGGCAGCATCCTCAAGCTGCGGAAGATCCACGCCGACTACGACCCCACCGACAAGATCAACGCCCAGTCCATGATCGCCAGCGCCGCCCATAAGGGCGAAGTCCTCACCGGCCTCCTCTACCTCGCCCCCGACGCCGAGGACCTTCACGGGCACCTCAACACTTACGATGCGCCATTCAACAAGCTGGGCGAGAAGGATCTCTGCCCCGGATCGACGATGCTGGAAAGGATTAACGCAGCACTGCGTTAGGCTGTACTAGCGCCATGCAGCGCCGGGGGAGTAGACCATGCCAGCGAAGGTGGCGGCGATACTTAATATGAAAGGCGGGGTGGGAAAGACCACCTTGTCGTTTAATCTTGCGCTCTACCTAGCAGAGCTTGAGCATCAAAAGGTCCTCTTGGTTGACTTGGACCCCCAGGCAAATGCGACTGTCGTATGCACTGATCCAGAGGCCTACAAGAAGCATACCAAGACCAAGAAAACCATCGCCGACGTATTCGTCCAAGCGTTTCGCCCATACGGGCCGGTAAAGGTTCCCAAAGCCGCGTTGCCGGACTTGAATGATTATCTGTTCAAGGTGTATGAGAATCCTGGCAAGGGGCGACTTGACCTGGTTCCGTCGGAGCTCATGCTCAGCTCCGTGCTACGAGGAATGAGTCTAGGTCCCTACGACCTAGAAAAGCTCATCACCGCGGGCGTACGAAACCGCTACGACTACATCCTTATTGACTGTGCTCCGACCTACTCCGTCCTTACGACGATTGCCCTGAACACCACGAAGGCGGTCTTGATCCCGATGATCTCCGATTCGTTTGGGAGATTTGGTGTGCAGCTAATGAAGCAGATTTTGGAAGAGCACGAACATGATTTTGGATTCAAGCCGAAGGTAATCGGTGTCGTATTTACGATGTGGAAGGAACTTGAGAACCAACGCCAAGCGTCGACTGAGATTGTAAAGGAGTGGGGCGGGGCAACTTTCGATACGAAGATCTCAAGCAATGAATGGTACAAGGTAAGCAATGGTCAGCGAACGACGATCTGGCACTCGAAGGCTCATCAGAAAATCAAAGTAGAGTTTGATGAGTTCGTAAAAGAGTTCAAGAAGAACCTATGAAGCCAGACAAGGATGTCGGCAAAGCGCTGGGTCACATAGATAGCCTTTCCAGGAATCTACGTGAGCAGGAGTACGATTCATTGGTACTTGCCTTGCTTGCGTTGTCGCGGGTTTTGGAGTCGTCCAGAGAGAGCACCCACTCTCGTCCCCGAGCACTCAGACAGATCGCGACATACTTGCGGAAGAAAGCGGATTCTCAAGATCCAAAACTTCTGGCGAGGAACAATGTATCAATTCGCCATCTACGGAACGTGCTTGCCCATCAACGCGCCGTTGCGTTGCCTGATTTGCGCGACGCCTACCCGCTGTTTTGGCAAATACTCGGAAAAACGGCCAAGGAGTGGAACAAGGAAGAGCTGGGCAATCTGCTTGCCTATTCTATGAGGCGTAAGCCACTAGAGACTAGCGACGACACCTCGACGACGAGAGTGATCAACTACTACAAGTCTTATTTCAACACGTTGCCAGAAGAGGACAAGCCGCGGGTCTTTCGCGATCTGTTGCTTAGGGTTTATTCGGAGCCACCATTTAGGAGATTCGTGCACCAAGGGAAAGCTGATTCCGAGTGAAGGTTCCATTCCTCAATCGACGGATAGAAAACGACTTCGGGGCATATGTCGCCGAGCTGGAGGAGAACGTAAAGAGGAGCATTGCGGAAACGCGAGCACGTGAAAATGGGAAAGACATGTTCGCGGCCATGTATCCCCTATTCGCTTTGCTCCAGGGGCTGAATAACGTGGCGTACTATCGAGATCCATCGAGGGAAGTACTCGCTGCCGAGTATCAAGCGCGGGGCGATAAGCGTGCGTTTCTACGTACACGTGCCGCGAAGTTAGCGCCAGACGACGAGAGCGCATTGCGCGATGGCTTGCGGCGTTTGGCTTTCGGTACGCACTTTCATGAAATATTCTCTGACGGCCTTCTTTTACTAAACAGCTACTACACGAACAACTATCGCGGAGCGGGGATCTCCCTGCGTTGCATGCTCGAGGATCTCTATCGAAGTCTTTACTATCGAGATCATCCTGAGGAGCTAGATCTCGTTGCGCAAGAGAAAGACATGGATGAACCAAAGCTAGGCTTAAAGCCGGCGACGTTACGCGAATATTTGACGCGCGTTAGCTATCTAAAACCTCTGCGTGCCTTGACAGTCGAATTCTCTGCAAAAGCACTGCCCAATGAAGCCGACATATTTGCTCTGAATGAGGACCTGTATGGAAGGTGTTCGTCCTTCGTCCATGCCTCAAAGTCCGAGAGCATGGCTGCCTTGCAGAGTAACGAAGACCTTGTCCACAACAAGAGGGGCGCCGGGCGGATTCTGTCTGCTTCGGCGGATGTGGTTCGAGTCGCTGTTGCATTTCTGATCCCTGCTTACTTGGATCACTTCATAGCGTTCAATGACTACGAAAAGTCTATCGTGCTGATGGCATTCTCCGAGACTGCGCGCGGCAACTATAGGCAAGTCTTCAACGTGTAGTTCTAGAAGGCGGGCGGAGTTGCTTGTCGTCCGCTGATTACTCACGTCTTGGGGGAGCGCATGACTAAGAGAGTTAGTGATGATGAACTCTCACGAATCGCTCAGACGATAAAGACAACCGGCTTCGTCTTAGAGCATGCTGTAGCAACCACCTTTCGTAGACACGGTTGGACTGTCCTCAGCAATCGTTACTACATAGACGATCACACCGAATCAGCGCGAGAGATCGATCTAATTGCGTACAGGGTGAAGAGGCTTGGTCACTTCTCCTACAGGGACGTGCTCATTATCAGTTGCAAGAAGAGCGAAGAGAACCACTGGGCCTTTCTAGTGCGCGACGTCAACAAGCGAGATCCGAACATTGAGTGGCATCCGGTCACTGCTCGCTCGAACCTTAAGTCCATCAATTTCATGATGCAGCGAGCAGGTTGGAGGGACGGTTATCTTGAGCACTTGCGGGGTCAGGGGCTTTACGAGGCATTGATAGCTCCCACTGATCATCAGTTTGCATTTCAGGAAATCGCCAAAGGGTTGAAGACGTTAGAGGGCGGAGCGCGGGGTAAGAAGGCTTCTGTACAAAATGATACGAACATCTTTCGCGCAGTGTCGTCGCTTATGAAGGCTCAGGCCTACACGATGGCGACTCTTGAAGGCCGAGCTGACCCGCGCGTGTACATGTTCCACTTGCTTTCGGTCGCAGACACGGAGCTGATTAAATTGCACTTTTCGGACGGAGGTGAGATTAGAGCGTCGGAAATCGAGGAAGCACGGCATGTGGTCAACTACATCGTCAACAAGAAAGAGGTATTCGCTCGCGTCCACTTTATTAGAGCCGATCAACTGGACGCCGTACTAAGCAGGTACGACGTGCTATTCGAAGCAAACAGCGCTTACTTTAAGGACCTCGAGAAGGACTTCTATCGCAATATCGTCGCGGATCGCGATCGATTGGAAGTCTTTAGCGACGAGTTTGCCAAAGAGTTGGAGGAGCTACTGTTCTGGGAAACGGACGCCAATGCTAGCGAGGCGAAGCAGCTTGCTAACGCAGCGTATCTTGGGTGGAGTGAGAGTAAGAACGCGCTCGCGATCACGCTAGATCTGAGCGAGAAGCGCATTGGGGAGCTCAATGAGAGCAAGAAAGTGCGAGAAAGGGCGGGTAGATTACTCAAAAAGATCTACCGCTACGACGGACCTTCCGTTTTTGACGAAGACATCCCGTTCTGACGAAATACTTGGCGGGAATTGGTGTGGGTCGGCGATATGGCAACGCCGGACTGAACGCGCATGCCGGATGGTCGAGTCATGAGCCAGAGCCAGCGCGCAGCGCTCGCGCAGCGGATGAAGAAGGACACGCTGATCGTGGCGCCGGGGATCTTCGACATGGTCTCGGCGAAGATCGCAGACCGGCTCGGGTTCGAGTGCCTCTATGTCACCGGCTATGGCGTGGTGGCATCGCACCTTGGGTTGCCCGACGCGGGGCTGGCGACGTATAGCGACATGGTCGGGCGGGTGGGGCAGATGGCGAAGCTGACCAAGACGCCGCTCATCGCGGACGCCGACACCGGCTATGGTGGGCTGCTGAATGTGCGCCACACGGTGCAGGGGTACGAGGCGGCGGGGGCGTGCGGGATCCAGATCGAGGATCAGGAGTTTCCGAAGAAGTGCGGGCATATGCTCGGGCGGAGGGTGATCGAGGCCGGGGACATGGCGGCGAAGGTGCGGGTGGCGGTGGAGAGCCGGTCGGATAAGGACTTCCTGGTGGTGGCTCGGACGGATGCGCGGACGACGCTGGGGCTGGACGAGGCGTTGAGGCGGGCGGAGCTGTACCTGAAGGCGGGGGCGGACGTGCTGTTCATCGAGTCGCCGGAGTCGGTGGAGGAGATGCGCACGATCGGCGAGCGCTTCCGGGGGGTGCCGCTGCTCGCGAACATGGTGGAGGGCGGGCGCACGCCGCTGCTCGACGCGAAGACGCTGCAGGAGCTCGGCTACCGCATCGCGATCTTCCCGGGGCTGGGGTTCCTTGCGGCCGGGGCGGCGTTGGAGCGGGCGTACGGCGAGCTGAAGGCGAAGGGGACGAGCGCGGGGCTGTCGGTGCCGCTCTACGAGTTCCAGAAGTTCAGCCAGCTCATGGGTTTCGACGACGTGGCGGAGTTCGACCGGAAGTACCGGCCATGAAAGCAGGGGCCGGGAAGGCCAAAATGGGTACGATCGTACCCATTTCGTCCTAGCGCCTCCGGGTGACGGTTCTCGAGCTTGTGCTGATCGCGGCGGCGCTGCTGTGCGCGCTCGTCGCCGGCTTCCTCTTCGCCTTCGCGGTGGTGGTGATGCCCGGCATCGCGAAGCTGGACGACGCCGGGTTCCTGCGGGCGTTCCAGGCGATCGACGGCGTCATCCAGAAGGGGCAGCCGCTCTTCGGCGTCGTGTGGCTCGGGTCGGTGATCGCGGTGCTCGCCGCGGCTTTCCTTGCCTCGTCGGCGCTCGCGGGCGTCGACCTTGCGATGGTCATCGCGGCGGCGATGGTCTGGGTGCTCGGCGTGCAGGTGCCGACGTTCACCGTTAACATCCCGCTCAACAACCGGGTGCAGCGGCTCGATATAGCGAGGGCGGAGTTCGAGCCGCGCTGGAACCGGTGGAACGCGTTCAGGACGGGGTGCGCGACGCTCGCGACGGTTCTTCTCCTGCTCGTCCTTATCCGGGTGTGAGCGACATGAGAAAACCCAATATCGTCCTGGTGCTCGCCGACAACCTCGGCTGGGGCGAGCTCGGCTGCTACGGCGGCGGCGCGCTGCGCGGGGCGCCGACGCCGCGCATCGACAGGCTCGCCGCCGAGGGCCTGCAGTTCCTCAACTTCAACGTCGAGAGCGACTGCGTGCCGACGCGCTCGGCGCTGATGACGGGCCGCCATCCCATCCGCACGGGCGCGCTGCAATCGGTGCCGGCCGGCCTGCCGCAAGGGCTCATCCCCTGGGAGATCACGCTCGCCCAGCTTCTCTCCGATGCCGGCTACGCGACCGGAATGTTCGGCAAGTGGCACCTGGGTGACCGGCCCGGGCGCTACCCCCACGAGAGGGGGTTCGACGAGTGGTACGGGATTCCCCGCACGACCAACGAGAGCTCGTTCACCAGCACGCCCGGCTTTGACCCGAGCCTCGTCGAGGTGCCCCGCGTGATGGCCGGGATCCGCGGCGAGCCCGCGGAGACGGGAGAGGTCTACGACCTCGACATGCGCCGGCGCATCGACGGCGAGCTGGCGCGGCGCAGCTGCGACTACATCCGCAGGCAGTGCGCGAAGGACAAGCCGTTCTTCCTCTATGTCCCGATCACGCAGATGCATTTCCCGAACCTTCCGCACCCGGATTTCGCCGGCAAGACGGGCGCCGGGGAGTTCGCCGATTCGCTGGCGGAGATGGATGCGCGGGTCGGGCAGATCCTCGACCAGCTCGAGCAGAGCGGCGCCGCGGGCAACACCGTGTTCCTCTTCGGAAGCGACAACGGCCCCGAGTTCCGCGCGCCCTGGCGCGGCACCGCGGGATACTGGCGCGGCACGTACCACACGTCGATGGAAGGCTCGCTGCGGGTGCCGTTCATGCTGCGCTGGCCCGGCCGCGTCGCGCCCGGGGGCAAGACCAACGAGATCGTCCACGTCACCGACCTCTATCCGACGCTCGCGCGGATCGGCGGCGCCAAGCTGCCCGCGGACCGGCCGATCGACGGCGTCGACCAGCTCGAGTTCTTCGAAGGCCGCAAGCCCTCCAGCCGCGAAGGCTTCTGCTACTACATCAAGTCCGAGCTGCGCGCCGCCAAGTGGCGCGACTGGAAGATGCATTTCGTCTGGGAAGTCGAGCCCAACGAAGGCGCCAGGCACCTGGAGACGCCGTTCCTGTTCAACCTCATCCGCGACCCGAAGGAAGAGATGAACATGGACATCGACGAAGGCTGGGTGCGCGGGCCGATCCGCAAGATGATCCTCGACTTCCAGGACACGCTGAAGGCGCATCCGCCGATTCCGCCGGGCGCGCCGGACGACTACGTCCCGCGCTGCGGCTAGCGCGCGATCTTGTCGAGGTCGGCGTCGGCGGGGAAGCGGCCGGTCTCGTAGCGGGACCAGGCGAGCTTGCCGTCGATCTCGACGTCGAACTGCCCGGATTTGCCGGGCTGGATCTCGACCGGGCCGCGGTCATGGGCGTCGAACCAGGCCTTCACACGGAGGGCCTCGGGTTTGTAGCCTCAGTGGGCGCAGTAGCGAATCAGGATGGCCATGGGCGTGGGTAGGACGATAGCATCGGTGCCATGAAGGCTGAAAGCGTTCTCGCGTCGAAGCGCTACACGCTGGAGGATCCGGCGGCGGCGCAGGAGTTCTTCCATGGCCGGGGCTGGACCGACGGGCTGCCGGTGGTGCCGCCGACGCCGGAAGCGGTGGCAGCTCTGCTCGACTGGGTGTTGATGCCGCCGGGGCAGCTGATCGGCATCGAGCCGGTGCGGCAGCGGCCGATCACGGCGGAGAAGCTGGCGGTCAACGCGGTGATGGCGGGGTGCCTGCCGTCGCACTTCCCGGTGGTGGTGGCGGCGTTCATGGCGATGCTGCGCGAGCCGTTCCTGCTGCACGGGGCGACCTCCAGCACGGGCGGGTGCGCGATCCTGGTGGTGGTAAACGGCCCGATCCGGAAGGAATTGGGGATGGCAGGCACGTTCAACGCGCTCGGCGGCGCCGACCGCGCGAGCACGGCGATCGGGCGCGCGCTGCGGCTGGTGCTGCGCAACCTCATGGACGTGAAGCCCGGGGACGTGGACCGCTCGACGCTCGGGCACCCGGGGAAGCTGAGCTGGTGCGTGGCCGAGGACGAGGAGGGCACGCCCTGGCTGCCGCTCGCGGACGAGCGCGGCGCGCCGGCGCACGCCTCCTCGGTGACGGTGATGGCGGCGGGCTCGCCGCGCCAGTTCATGAACGAGTGGACGACGCGCCCGGAGGAGATCCTCGACACCGCGGTGGCGGAGATCCGCGCCAACATGCGCCACTACTCGATCTGGCCGGGGAACTACGCGCTGGTGCTGCCGCCGCAGCTGCGGGCGCACTTCGACGCCGCGGGCTGGACCAAGGCCGGCGTGCGCGAGTACGTGTTCGAGCACGCGCGCATCAAGCGCGGCGAGTGGGCGCAATGCGGCAAGGGCAGCGTGGTCGGCGCGCACGCGGACAAGGCGTACGCCGGCCTGCGCGGGCCTGAGGACCTGCTGGTGATCGCCGCGGGCGGCCCGGCGGGCGGCTTCGGCGCGGTGATCCCGCCGTGGTACGGCGGAAAGAGCGACGCGGTCACGCTCGCCATCGGCGCCTGCGTGGACTGCGAGGTGTAGCGCGTGGGCATCGAGATCCTCGACCCCAGCCACGAGGCCTCCGGCGCGCCGTTCGCGCCGGCGCCGCGCCTCGACTCGCTCGAGGGCAAGACCGTGGCGATCGTCTCCAACGGCAAGAAGGGCACCAAGCCCTTCTTCGACGCGCTGGAGCGCGAGCTGAAGGAAGGCCATCGCGTCGCGGAGGTGGTGCGGCTCACCAAGTCGAACTACAGCGCGCCCGCGGAGCCGCCACTCCTGCGCGATTCGGCGCGCTGGCACGCGCTCGTCTCCGGCATCGGCGACTGAGGGAGCTGCTCGTCGTGCAGTCTGCACGACGCCGTGATCGGTGAAAGGCTGGGGCTTCCCTCGGCCGGGATCATGACGTCCGCGTTCTCGAGCGCCGCCGACATGATGGCGCGCGCGCTCGGCGCGGAACGCTACCGCTACGTCGTGATCGAGCACCCCATCAGCAGCGCCCCGGCGCCGGCGCTCGCCGAGCGCGCGAAGAAAGCGGCCGCCGAGGTGGCGGCGCTCATCCTGGGGCGCTAGAGCTCCTGGATGAGGGCCATGATGTTGCCCTCGGTGTCCTTGAACCACGCGGCCTTCGCGCCGCCGTCGGTGACGATGCCGTGCTTGTCCTTGCCGGGCATGTCGTAGTCCTCGAACCTCACGCCGCGCGCCTTGAGCTCGGCGACGAGGCGCTCGATGTCCTTCACCTGCCAGAACGCCTGGCTCGCCTTCGACGTCCCGGCGTTGGGGGTGGGGTAGAGGAAGCAGGCGGTGCCGCCGGCGAACGTGTAGGTCACGGCGTCGTCCAGCTCCTTGCCCGGCTTGAAGCCAAGCTTGCCTTCGTAGAACTCGCGCGCGCGACGGACGTCCTTGACGGGGATGTACGAGTACATCGGGAATTTCTGAAGCATAACTATCTCCTGTGGGCGTTGGGCGCCTCGCGGATCGGGCGGATGGGGCGCACCTCGATCGAGCCGACTTGCGCCGGCGGGATGCGCGAGGCGATCTGGATCGCTTCGTTCAGGTCGCGCGCCTCGACCATGTAGAAGCCGGCGAGGCATTCCTTGGTCTCGGCGAAGGGGCCGTCGGTGATGGAGGCCTTGCCGTTGCGCACGCGCACGGTGGTGGCGGTGGCCACCGGCTGCAGGGCCTCGGAGGCGACGCAGTGACCGCTGTCGCGCACGGACTTGTCGAAGGCGAGGCAGGAGAGGTCGTCGACCTCGCGCATCTTCGCTTCTTCGCCGTAGACGAGCAGGAGGTATTTCATTGCGGGTCTCCGCGAGTGTGGATGAGCTGCCAGAGATGGCCGTCGAGGTCTTCGAAGGCCTGCTCGTACATGTGGCCGTGGTCCTTCGCCTCTCGCGCCGCTCTGCCGCCCGCCTTGATGGCTTTGCCGACGAGGTCCCTCACCTCCTGATCGCTAGAGCAGGAGAGCGCGACGAGCACCTCGGTGCTCTTCTTCGCGTCGGCGATGGCGCGCGAGGGGATGAAGGTTTCGAACAACGGCTCGGCGACGAGCGTGGCGTAGCTCGCATCCTTCTCGATGACGACGCACGCGACGTTCTCGCCGGTGAGCTTCGGGTCGAAGCCGAAGCCCAGGCTCGCGAAGAAGGCCTTGGAGCGCGACAGGTCCTTGACCGGCAGGTTGACGACCAGCCGTCTCATGGGTTCTTCGCTCCCGCGATGATCATCCAGGACACGCCGAACTTGTCGGTGACCATGCCGAAGGCCCTGGCGAAGAAGGTCTCGGCCAGCGGCGTCTGCACCTTGCCGCTGGCGGCCAGGCCGTCGAAGCGGCGCCTGGCGTCGGCTTCGTCGCTCGCCGGGTAGGTGAGGGCGAAGCCGCCGAAGCTCGGGCTGCCGCTGCACAGGCCGTCGGAGGCCATGACGACGGTGTCGCCGATCTTCATCGCCGAGTGCATCACCTTTTCGGCGGGCGGGGTCCTGCCGTCGTGGAATTTCGCGGGCTCGGGGCTTTCCCTGTAGCGCATCACCATCTGCACCTCGGCGCCGAGGTTCTTGCGGTAGAAGTCGATCGCTTCCTCGGTGCGGCCTTCGAAGAAGAGGTAGGGCTGGATCTGCTGCTGCATGGCTACGCTCCGAGGTTGAGTTTGCGGGAACGCTCGACGGCGGGGCTGTCGCCGAAGTCCTCCATCGGGATGAACTCGCGCACCTCGATCTGGGCTTCGCCGCCGTCGATCGAGGGATTGGGGAAGCGCTTGGTCCAGGCGAGGGCCTCCTCGCGCGACTTGACGTCGATGATGGTGTAGCCGGCGACGAGCTCCTTCGTCTCGGTGAACGGCCCGTCGACCACGGTGCGCTTGCCGTTCTTGCCGTACTGGACGCGCCAGGCGGTGCGGCTCGGCTTGAGGCCCGAGCCGTCGACCAGGATGCCGGCTTTCGCCATCTCTTCGTGGAAGCCGATCATCTCCTCGAGCAGCGCCTCGGTGGGCATCTTGCCGGTCTCGGAATCTTGCGTCGCTTTCACCAGGATCATGAATTTCATCTCGTCACCTCATGGGTTTTTCACGCTGCCGCCGCTTCCTCGAGCGCGCGGATATCGAGCTTCACCATCTTCATCATCGCCTGCATCACGCGCGCGGCCCGCTGCGCGTCGCCCGTGTAGAGCTCGTCCCAGCGCGTCGGCACGATCTGCCAGAAGAGGCCGTACTTGTCCTTGAGCCAGCCGCAGGCCACCGGCTTGCCGCCGCCGGCGGTGAGCTCGTCCCAGTAGTAGTCGATCTCCGCCTGGGTGTCGCACTCCACGGAGAAGGACACCGCCTCGGTGAACTTGAACTGCGGGCCGCCGTTCAGGGCGACGAACTCGAGCCCGTCGATCCGGAACGCCACGGTCATCACCTTGCCCGCCGGGGCGGGGCCCCCCTCGGGGTAGCGGGTGACGCCTGCGACCTCGCCGTCCCGGAAGATCGACGTGTAGAAGTGGGCGGCCTCCTCGGCCTGGCCGTCGAACCACAGGAAGGGCTTGATTCTGTTGGGTTTCACCATGGGCAAAGTCTCCTGTTCCGATGACTGGTCGAACGGCGCGGGCCGGTTTCGACATCCGGGGCCGGCGGACCGGGAATTGTTCCCGATCGGGAACATTTCAGGCCTTCAGGGCCGCGATTCTATGGCCGATAAAACGCCGCTCGGGCGCCTGGCGGGCCAGGGAGAGCGCCCGCTCGTAGGAAGCGAGCGCCTCGGCCTTCCTGCCCAGGCGCCGGTACAGGTCGGCGCGCGCGGCGTGGGCCAGGTGGTAGTCGCGCAGTTCCCCCATCAATGTATTTACAAGAGGTAAAGCAACGGCCGGGCCATCCCGCATCGACACCGCGACGGCGCGGTTGAGCGCGACGATGGGCGAGGGGTCCAGGCGCGAGAGGACGTCGTAGAGGCCGATGATCTCGCTCCAGTCGGTCGCCGCGGTACTCGGCGCCTCGGCGTGCACGGCGGCGATCGCGGCCTGCAGGCAGTAGGGGCCGAACATCCGCGTCTTCAGCGCCCGGGTGGTGAGCGCCACGCCTTCGGCGATCAGCGCCTTGTCCCAGAGGCCGCGGTCCTGGTCCTCGAGGAGCACGATCTCGCCCTCGGGCGTGGCGCGCGCGGCGCGGCGCGATTCCTGGATCAGCATGAGCGCGAGGAGGCCCATCGCCTCGGGCTCGGGCAAGAGCTCGACCAGCAGGCGCCCGACGCGGATCGCCTCCTGCGAGAGCTCGGCGCGCGTCAGCGCCTCGCCCGAGGAGGCGGAATAGCCTTCGTTGAAGACGAGGTAGAGCACGCGCAGCACCGCGTCGAGCCGCTCCGCGAGCTGCGCAGGCGCCGGCACCTCGTAGGGAATGCCCGCGTCGCGGATCTTCGACTTGGCGCGCACGATGCGCTGCGCGAGCGTGGGCGCGGGCGTGAGGAAGGCGTGCGCGATCTCCTCGGTCTTCAGCCCGCACACCTCGCGCAGCGTGAGCGCGACCTGCGCATCCGGCGCGAGCGCCGGGTGGCAGCAGGTGAAGATCAGCCGCAGCCGGTCGTCCTCGATGCTCTCCTTGTCGGGGGAGGGTTCTGCAGCGATGTTTTCCAGTCTCTCCTGATCGAGACCCTCAAACCTCGAATTGCGCCGAATCGCATCGATCGCCTTGAAGCGGCCGGTGGAGACGAGCCACGCGCGCGGGTTGGCGGGCACGCCCTCGCGCGGCCACTGCTCGAGCGCGGCGCGGAACGCCTCCGAGAGCGCCTCCTCGGCGAGCTCGAAGTCCCCGAGCAGACGGATCAGCGTGGCGAGCACGCGCCGCGACTCGGTACGGTAGAGAGTGTCGAAATCCAGCAAAGGGGTCAGAGCAATTATCCCGCCGGGTAGTCGCAGCAAGCGACAAATTGCTCTGACCCCGTTAGCGGAGCTCGAGGCGTCCGCCGCTCACGCGGCCCGAGTACTGCCGGCCGCCGGCCCGGAGCTCGATTTCCTCGCCGCGCACGCGGCCCTCGAGCGGCAGCATCCTGCCGCCGGCGTGCAGCACGCCGGTGAGGACCTGGTTCTTCTGGTTGAGCAACAGCGGGCCGTAGGGGGTGTGCCAGGTGCCGGCGACGTTGGCCGGGACGATCCAGAGGAGCGCGCTGCACCAGACTTCGCAATCGCCCATGAGCGGCTCGTCGGAGCTCGCGTCGGGCTCCCATCCGACCGCGGGGAAGCTGTTGGAGACGATGCGCGTGCCGGGCTTGAGCGCCAGCAGCTTCGGCTGCAGCTTCGCGATCATCTCCGTGGTCAGGAACATCGTCACCACGCTCGCGTGCGAGAAGTCGGACTGGAAGACGTCGGCCTGCACGAAGCTCGCCCGGCCGGAGACGCCTTCGCGCTCGGCGGCGCGCGTCGCGTACGCGACCAGGTCGGGGTTGTACTCGATGCCCAGCGCCCGCGCGCCGCGCCGGGCGGCGGCGATGACGATGCGCCCGTCGCCCGAGCCGAGGTCGACGACGGTGTCTTCCTCCGTGACCTGCGCCATGGTCAGCATCTTCTCGACCACGCTGCGCGGGCTGGGCACCCAGACGACGTCCTTTCCCGGCTGGCCGACGACCGGCTCGTTGCCCTCGAGCGCCTGCGCGGCGGCGCCCGCGCAGCAGGCGGCGAGGAGGAGGGCGAGCCAGCGCATCAGCGCACGCGCGTCTTCGAGAGGATGCCGTCGGGTGAGAAGAGGAGCACGAGCTCCGCGCCCGGCGCCGGCGGCTTCTCGCGCGGCGGCTGGCGGTACACCCAGACCTCGTAGCCGCTCGCGAAGTCGACGACCGTGCCCGGCCCGAGCGCGGCGCGCACGTCGGCCTTCGTGCTGCGGCCCGGAGCGAGCGCGCCTTCGGCCGCGTGCGCCGAGGCGATCTCGCCGGGGCCGAGCGGTTTCTCCGCGGGCTCGGGCGGCGCGAGGAGCGCGCATCCCGAAAGAAAGACCAGAACTGCGGGAACGACTTTCACATGTACTCCAGCAGCACCAGCGTGTCGTCCGACCAGCTCGCGTCGCCGAGCGGCACGAAGTAGGCGCGGTCGACGAGCACTTCGCAGTCGCAATGCGGAAGCTTCTTCTTCCATTCCGCGTTGCGCGTCGCGCCGGCGTACAGGCGATCGACCGACAGCGCTTCCCGGCGCGCGCCGTCGACCAGCGTGACGCCGAACAAGGGGCGCTCGGCGAAGAAGAGGTAGCGCGGCTCGGTGCGGTGGCAGTAGGTCGCCCCCTGCGGGAAGAGCTCGTCGAGCCAGCCGAAGAAGGAGGGCGGGTAGTCCGAGACGAGGCGCGCCTTCATGCCGACCTCGCACTCCAGGCGCAGGTCGCCCAGGCGCCGGGTACCGGCCGGCAGGCCGGGCGTGCGCACCTCGGCGCGCCAGGTCAGGGTGCCCGCCTTGCGATTTGGCATGACGCGCGCCTTTTCCTTCAGCGCGAGCGCGTCGCGCTCGAGGGCGAACGTGCGATCGGCCCCGACCTCGAGCGGGATCGCCACGCTGTCGGCGGCAACCTCGAGCTCGACGCCGTCCATCGCGGTCTGGCGCTTGCGCGGCAGCAGCTTGAAGCGCAGCGTCGCCCCGGGGGCGAGATGGCGCCGCGCCTCGAAAAGCGCCGCGCCCGCGACCATCCGCTCGTAGGACTTGGCGACGGGATTGCGCAGCGCGGTCACAACCACGGCGTCCTGTGCTTTTACCGGAAGCGAAATTGCGAGCGTGGCGATGAGAAGAAAAAACCTGTTCATCAAACCCTCAGCGCACGATAGAGGAAGGGCAGGCTCACGTCCATGCGGTAGTCGATGTCGGAATGGTTGTCGTCGAACTCTTCGTAGGTGTGCTCGATGCGCGCGGCGGCGAGGCGCGCGGAGAGCAGGCGGGTGCCGTAGTGGATGTGGTACTGGTCGCGCCAGCCGCAATCGATGTAGATCCCGCGCAATGTTTTCAGGTTCGAGGAATATTTCGAAACCAGATGGACCGGGTCTTGGCGCCGCCACTGGCGCCAGCGCGCCGCGATCGCCTCGCCCGACTCGAGGTTGAAAGGGACGCGGAAGCGGTTGGGCGCGCGCGGGTCGGGGTCGTAGGTGGCGGCCATGCAGAGGTTCATGATGCAGTGGCCCTCCGCCGGCGAAAGCTTCTCTTTGGACCAGACTGATTTCAAAAATCGCCTGACGCGGCCGTCGTCCTTTCCCTGCGCGAGGCCTTTGCGGCGGGATTCCTTGAGGGCGTCGTACGCGCCGGGCTTGCGCTTGGGCAGCCGGTACTTCGCGAGCTCGTTCAGGGTATTGGGCCAGTCGTGCCAGTAGACGAAGTCGAAGCAGGCGTCGCCGGAGTGGTTTGCGACCGCGCCCCAGTACTTCGCGTACTTCATGCCGTGCACGATCGCGCCGTAGCCGCCGGAGGACTTGCCGAAGCAGCCGCGGTGCTCGCGCGAGGCGGCGGTGCGGAACTCGCGGTCGACGAAGGGGATGATCTCGCGGGTGAGGTAGTCGGCGTAGTTGCCGATCGCCGGCGAGTTAACGTACTGGTTGCCACCGAGCGCGGTAAAGCAGTCGGGGAAGACGATGATCGCCGGCCCCATCCTGCCCCCGCGGATGAGGCGCGCCGCGCGCTCGGGGACGTTGTCGTTGAAGGCGCGCCAGGCGACGTGCGCGAGCCCCGAGCCGGTGAAGCCGACGAGATCGTAGAGCACCGGGAGCCTGCGGCCTGTCTGCCGATATTCATCGGGAAGCCAGACCGCCAGCCTGCGCACGTGGGGGTCGCCGAGCGGGTTGTCCGCGAGGATGCGGGAGACGTGCTCCAGGACGACGACCTGACCGGGGTCGCCCTTCGGGCGCTTGAGGGCCATGCGCCCGATTCTAAGTGCTAGTAGTGCACGCTCATCGCCGCGCCGCCGTCGACCGCAATGGTTTGCCCGGTGATCGCGTCCGCGAGGTCGGAGCAGAGGAAGGTCGCCAGGTGCGCGATCTCCTCGGGCTCGATCAGCCGGCCGATCGGCATCTTGCTGGCCAGGTCCTTCACGACCGCGTCGAGCGACGTGCCGCGCGCCGTGGCCTCGCGCTGGAAGAAGGCCATCAGCAGCTCGGTGCGGGTGAAGTCCGGCAGGATGGTGTTGACGCGGATGCCCTGGCCCACGACCTGCGCGGCGAGCTGCTTGCCGAAGTTCGTCATGGCCGCGCAGGTGGGTCCGTTATCCATCGCCCGAGCGCGCACCAGCCGCACACTCATCCCGCTCACCAGGATGATCCGTCCCCATTTCCTGGACGCCATGTGCGGCACGGCTTCGCGCGCGCAGCGCACCGCGCTCAGGAACTTGAGGTCCATGTGCGCGACCCACTGCTCGTCGGGAATGGTCTCGAATGTGCCGCCCTTGTCGGCCAGGGCATTGGCGCTGCAGATCAGGATGTCGAGCCGCCCGAGGCGCTCGGCCGCGGCCTTGACGACCCGCTTGCAGTCTTCGTTCGCCGAGAGGTCGCCCTGGACGGCGACGCATTTGCGGCCGGTGGCGGAGGCGATCTCGTCCCGGGCCCGCTCGAGGCCTTCCTTGCCTCTCGCGCAAAGCGCCGTATCGACGCCCGCCCCGGCGAGCGCCATCGCGATGCTCTTGCCGATGCCTTTGCTGCCGCCGGTCACGAGCGCGGCCCGGCCTTCGAGGTTCAGCTTCATCGCACGCCCACCGCGGGCTGGGAGAAGCGCTCGTTCGCGGTCGCCAGCGCAAGCAGCGTCCTGCGGTCGAGCGCCGGGCGGAAGCCGGCGGGCATGACCGCGGCGCCGCCCTCGAAGGAGAGCGTGGGGCTCATCAGCTGCGCCCGGTTCTTGAGGAAGCCGTGCATCTCTCCCGCGTGCCCGGTGGCGACGGCGGCGACGCAGCTCTCGATCCAGCAGCCGATGTCGCTCGCGGCGCCGTTGCCCACGATCGGCTGCATGCCGCGCGAGCGGACGTGCTCGAGCCCCTGCCTGAGGAGCTCGACGCCGGTCATCTTGGAGATCTTCAGCTTGACGAAGCCGCAGCCGCGCATCGCGCCGGCGCGATCGACGTCCTCCAGGCCGTAGATCGACTCGTCCATCATGACCGGGACGGGAGACACGGCGGCCACCGCGGCGTTGCTCTCCCAGTCGCCGGCGGCGCAGGGCTGCTCGAAGAGCTGCAGGGACGAAGGATCGATCAGCGAGACGAAGCGCTCGGCCTCGGCGCGGCCGTATCCCTGGTTCGCGTCCATGCGCAGCAGGGCGCGGCCGGCGTTGACCTTCTGCACGAGCGCCACGCGCGCCGCGTCGGCCTCCGGGTCCCAGCCCACCTTGACCTTGAGCGTGCGGAATCCCCGCGCGAGCAAGTCCTCGATCTCGCCCGGGATCTTCGCGAGGTCCTTGCCGTTCACCGGCGCGAGGATCGGCACTCGCCGCGCCTGCTTCGGCGGCGAAAGGAGCGGCTGGCCCTCCATCATCTCGATCGCCACGTTGAGGACGCTGACTGCATGCGAATGCGTCGCGCGATGCGCCGCGAGGAGCGCGCGCGCGGCGGCGGGCTCCATGCCCACGAGCCGCGCCGCGTGCTCGCGGCAGAACGCCCAGCCGCCGTCGACCGTCTCGTGGGTATAGCCGGGGATGATGGTGGTCTCCCCGAAGCCGCTGCGGCCCTCGCCGTCGCGCACCTCCGCGACGATCGTGTCGAGCTCCGCGATCACGCCCAGCGCGGTGTTGTAGGGCACGTGCAGCGGGATGCGCACCCGGTGCAGGGCGACGTCGGAAATCCTCACCGGCGCGCCCCCATCAGGCGGCGGCGAGCGCCTGGACCGGGGTGTCTCCCTTGACCTGCGTACGATGCATGATGCGCCGCTGCGACGGATCGAACGAGTCGCGCCGGTGCATGGCGCAGCGGTTGTCCCACATGACCAGGTCGCCCACGCGCCACTTGTGCTTGTAGGTGAACGGGTCCTGCGTAGCGTGCGCCCAGAGCTGGTCGAGCAGCCGCTCGCTTTCCGCAACGGGTAGTCCGAGCAGGTAGCCGTTCTTGCGCCGGCCGAGGAAGAGCGCCCGCCTGCCCGTCAGCGGATGGGTGCGCACCACGGGATGGCGCGCGCCCGGCGCTTTCGTGACGTCGTCGACCGGCTGGAAGCCTTTTCTCACCTCTCCCGCGCTCGTGTAGGTGTTGTCGTGGATCGCGCGCAGCGTTTCCACGCGCTGCTTCAGCGGTGCGGGCAGCGTCTCGTAGGCGCTGTACATGTTGCAGAACCAGGTGTCGCCGCCCTCGCTCGGAATCTCCAGGGCATAGAGCAGGCTGGCCGAGGGCGGCTCGGGGGCGTAGGACATGTCGGTGTGCCACTCGGCCTCGGCGTTGCCGAGCGCGCCGATGGCGACGCCGTCGATCACCACGTTCGAGATCACGGTGACTTCCGGCATCTCGGGAACGTAGGCGCCCCGCTTGTTCTTCGCTTCCGCGGGGGGCGCCAGGTCGAGGTCGCCGAAGAGGCGGCTGAACGCGGCGAGCTGGCTGTCGCTCAGCCGCTGATCGCGGAACACCAGCACGAGGTTGTCCAGCCACGCCTTGCGGACCTGCTCGGTAGCGGCCGCGTCGAGCGGCCGCGAAAGGTCGACGTTCCTGATCTCGGCGCCGAGCCCGGGCCCCAGGCGTTGGACGGTGATGGACATGGCTTTCTCCTTCGGCATGCGCAGCGCTATATAGCGATCCAGCACTATATAGCGGCTGTCGGGATAAATCTATAGTATTTCCCGCGTGACCACGGACGCCAATGTTCTCGACTGGATCGCGAGCTCGATGCGCGAGGCCGATGCCGCGGCGGACCGCTCCGTCCCGAAGTACCGCATTCTGTACAACCATTTGTTGCGCGCCATCGAGGGCGGCCGGTGGAAGGTCGGCCACCAGCTGCCGCCCGAGACGGAGCTCGCGCGCCGCGTGCCGGTCAGCCTCGGCACCATCCAGAAGGCGCTCAAGATGCTGGAGGAGGACGGCGTCGTCGTGCGCCGCCTCGGCCACGGCACCTTCGTCGCCGTCCCGGCGGCGAATGAAACCGATATCCGCAACTTCCGCTTCCTCGACGAGGACGCCGGGGGCGACCGGCTGCTGCCGGTCTATCCGAAAGTGCTCTCGGTGGAGCGCTCCGCGGCCGCCGGCCCCTGGGCGAAGTTCCTGGGCGCGGGCCCGTTCGTGCGCATGGCGCGCATCATCAGCGTGAACCTCGAGTTCACCACCTTCGCCGAGCTGTTCCTCGCCGCGGAGCGCTTCGGCACGTTCCTCGCCTACAAGCCCCGGCAGCTCGACGGCGTCTCGATCACGCACCTCCTGGCGGGCGAGTTCAACGCGCCCGCCCTCAAGATCGCGCAGCGCTTCGGGATCGCGGTGATCCCGGAGGAGGTCGCCGGGCAGATCGGCGTGCCCGCCGGCACGAGCGGGATCGAGTGGGAGCACCGGGCCTACACCTACCGGGCGGCGCCGCTGTACTACCAGCGCGTCTACGTGCCGCCCAATCGCCGCAAGATCGAAATCTGGGATTCCATACAGGAGGGGGAAAAATGAGAAAGTCGCGTTCGATTGCCGCAGTCGCTTCGATGTTCGCGCTCGCCGGCGCCGCGCTCTGGGCGCCGCAGTCCGATGCCCAGACGCTGAGGTTCTCCACCCACGTCAACGAGCAGGACTTCCGGTACCAGGCCTGGCTCGAGTACAAGAAGCTGGTGGAGAAGGGCACGCAGGGCCGGGTCAAGGTCGACATCTTCGGCTCGTCCACGCTGCATCCCTTCGCGAAAGCGATCGACGCCCTGAACGGCGGCGTCGCGGACATCGGCACGCTGGCGGGCGCGGCCATCGACGACCGCATGCCGTGCACGCAGCTCACGCATTTCATGCCCGCGCACATCAGCACGCCGAAGGTCTACGAGCTGCACGACGCCTACAACGCCCTGATGAAGGACGAGTTCGACAAGCTCGGCCTCGAGATCCTGTTCTCGTTCGACTTCGGCTACGACCAGGAGTGGTTCTTCCGCAAGCCGATCCGCAGCCTCGACCAGCTCGACGGGACCATCGTGCGCAGCGTCGGCGCGATCACCACGCACATGATCGACGCCTTCGGCGGCAAGCCGGTGTTCATCGCGCCGGCCGAGACCTACCAGGCCGCCGAGCGCGGGGTGGTGGACGGCCTCAACATGGGCGTCGCGACGGTGACCTCGTGGAAGATGTGGGAAGTCATGCCGTACATGATCCGCAGCAAGATGCACTACGCCAACATCATCTACGGCGCGCCGAAGAAGAAGATCGGCTCGCTTTCCGCGGCCGACCAGAAGGTGGTGCGCACCGCGGGCGCGGAGATGCTCAAGTGGGCGCAGCCGCGCTACGAGGCCTGGATCCAGCAGCAGCTCGGCGAGGCGGTGATGAAGTACAACGTCACCATCCGCAACCTGACCAAGGCCGAGATCCAGCAGGTGGTGGACAAGGCGCGCGCGGGCTGGATGCCCAAGATCGAGAAGGCCTGCGGCCCGGCGAAGACGCGGCAGCTGCTGGATCTGTTCCAGAGATACGGGGGTTGAAGAGCTTTCTCGCCCGGCCGCTGGAGGGCCTGATCGGCTTCGCCGCCGTGCTGGGCATCGCGCTGCTGCTCGTGCAGGCCGCCTGGATCAACTACGGCGTGGTGGCGCGCTACGTCTTCGCGTCGCCCGACCGGTCGGTGACCGAGGCGACCTCCCTGATGCTGGTGGCGCTCGCGTTTCTCGGCCTGCCGCTCGCGCTCAGGACCGAGTCCATCCCCAGGGTCAGCTTCCTGGTCGACGCCCTCCCCGCGCGGGCGCGCTGGCTGGTGCAGCTGCTGAACGCCCTGATGATCGTGCTGGTCGGGCTGTTCTTCGCCTACATGGCGATGTCCGCCACGCTCCGGTCCTTCAGGTCGGGCATCAAGTCCGCGGTCGTCGGCTGGCCCGAGTACGTGGTCTGGGGAACCGTGGCATTCTCGCTCCTGCTGTTCACCGCCACCGCGCTGCGCCAGCTCGGCGCGCGCGCGGCGGCGCGTCCCGCCTAGCCCTACCACGGAGGTCGGATGGAGTGGTATCTCGCCGGAGCAGCGATCGTCGCGCTGCTCGTGTTCCTGATCGCGCTCGGGCTGCCGATCCCCTTCGCGCTGGTCGTCTCCTGCCTGCCGTTCCTCTGGCAGATCCAGAGCTTCGAGTCCTCGGTGATGACGGCCGAGATGATGCTGTGGCAGGCCTGGGACAGCTACGTGCTGGTGGCGATTCCGCTGTTCATCTTCCTCGGCGATCTCGTCGCCCACTCCAGCATCGGCAGCCGGCTCTACGACGCGATCCACCGCGGCGTGCCGGTGCGCGGGGCCGCCGCGCACGGCAGCGTGGGCGCGTGCGCGACGTTCGGCGCGGTGTGCGGCTCGAGCATGATCGGCGCCCTCACCATCGGGCGGGTCGCGCTCCCGGAGATGCTGCGCCTGGGCTACAGCCCGCGGCTTTCCGCGGGCGTGCTCGCCGCCGGCGGGACCCTGAGCGTGCTCATTCCGCCGAGCCTCATCCTGCTCTTCTACGGCATCATCACCAACGTCTCGATCGGCAGGCTGTTCGTCGCCGGCGTTCTGCCCGGCATCCTGCTCACGCTGCTCTTCTCGGCGATCATCGCCGCCTGGACGCTGGCGCGCCCGCGCGACGTCCCGGCGCGGGAGGAGGGCGGGCGCTGGTCGCCGCTCACGTTCCTCGCCGGCCTCGCGCCGCCGCTCGTCATCGGCGTCATCATCTTCGGGTCGATCTATTTCGGCATCGCCACGCCGACCGAGGCGGCGGCCGTCGCGGTGACCGCCACGCTCGTCATGGCGTTCGCCATCGGCGGGCTGACGATCCGCAAGCTCGGCGCCGCGCTCTGGGCCTCGATGCGGACCATCGGCTTCCTGGGGATCCTGCTCGGCGCGGCGCTGCTCTTCGCCTTCGTGCTCAACTACTACCGCATCCCGCAGGAGCTCGCGGCGCTGGTCAGGGGCGCCGAGCTCTCGCCCTACATGATCCTCGCCCTGGTCATCGCGTTCCTGCTGCTGATCGGCATGTTCCTCGAGCCCGTGGGGATCATCTTCATCTGCCTGCCGACGCTCTACCCGGTGGTGCACGCGGCCGGCTTCGACATGGTGTGGTTCGGCATCGTCTTCACCATCACCATGGAGATCGCCGTCCTGACGCCGCCGGTGGGGCTCAACCTCTACGTGATCCAGAGCATGGCGCCCGACCGGGTGCGCCTCACCGACGTGATCGCCGGGACGCTGCCCTTCATCGGCGCGATGGCCGGGCTCATCGTCCTGCTCATCTTCGTGCCCGAGACCGCCACCTACCTCGTCCAGAGCATGAGGCGCTGACCATGGCAGCCACCGAGCCCAATCTCCTCACGGCCGCCGAGGCGGCGCGGCAGATCGCCGAGGGGCGCCTGAGCGCCGAGGCGCTGGTGCGCGCCTGCCTCGCGCGCATCGACGCGCGCGAGATGTCGGTGGCGGCCTTCGCCTGCGTCGACCCCGACTACGCGATCGGCCAGGCGAAGGCGCGCGACGCGAGCCGCTCCGGCGGGCCCCTGCACGGCGTGCCGGTCGCGTTCAAGGACATCATCGACACCAGCGGCCTGCCCACCGCCTACGGCTCGCGGGCCCACATCGGCCATCGACCAGCGCAGGACGCGGCCTGCGTGGCGGCGAGCCTCGCCGCCGGCGGGGTGGTGCTGGGCAAGACGGCGACCACCGAGTTCGCCGGGCGCCATCCCGCCGCCACCTCGCACCCGAAGAACCGGCTGCATTCGCCCGGCGGCTCCTCCAGCGGCTCGGCCGCGGCCGTCGCCGATCACATGGTGCCGCTCGCGGTCGGCTCGCAGACCGCCGGATCGACGATACGGCCCGCTTCGTACTGCGGCGTCTACGGCTACAAGCCGACCTTCGGGCTGCTCGGCATGGCGGGGGTGCATCTCCTCGCGGCCAGCTTCGACACGCTGGGGCTCTTCGCGCGCTCGGCGGAGGACCTCCTGCTCTTCCGCGACGCGCTGCTCGGCCTTCCGGCGCGCCCGGGGGCCGATCCGCAGCCGCCGCGCATCGCGCTATGCCGCACGCCGTACTGGGAGAAGGCGGAGCCCGCCATGCAGCAGGCGGTCCTCGACGCCGCCGGCGCGCTGAAGAAGGCCGGCGCCTCCGTGTCGCAGCTCGAGCTGCCGCGGGAGTTCGACGAGCTCGAGCAGACGACGTGGTCCATCGTTCACTTCGAGGCCGCGCGGACCCTGGCGCCGGAGTGGCGGCGCGCGCCGGACTCGCTCGGCAGCGCGACCAGACGCATGATCGAGACCGGCCTCGGCGTTCCCTACGAGCGCTACGCGTCCGGCATGCTCTCGATCGAGCGCCTGCGGCCGGTCATCCACCAGGCGCTCGAGGGCTTCGACGTCGTCCTCACCCCGAGCGCCGTCGGCGAGGCGCCGCTCGGCCTGGAGGACACGGGGCCGGTGACCTTCAACTTCCTCTGGCACGTGATGAACATGCCGGCCGTCACGATCCCGGCGTTCACCGGGCCGCGCCGGCTGCCGCTCGGCGTGCAGCTCGTGGCGAGGCGGTACGACGACGACAACCTGCTCGCGCACGCCCGCTGGTGCGCGCGCAAGCTCGGCCTTCCCCAGTGAACGATCGCGATCTGCTCCGGGTGGTGCGCGCCGCTTTCGGAGAGCTTTCGCTTCCGATGGACGAGCGGCGCGCGCAGGAGCTCGCCCAGGACGCGCTTTCGCTGCGCGAGAGGATCGCGAGAGTCAGCGGGCGGCTCGGCTTCGATGACCTGCCCGGCGATTTCCAGCGCGAGCTTCGCGCGGGGCCGCTCGCCCCTTCCGCGGCCGTCGCCGGCCCGGAGGCGGCAGCCGTTGCCCCGCCCGCGACCGGCGACGTGGCGCTGCTCGATCTGGTCGGTGCAGCCGATGCGGTGCGCAGCGGGGCGGTTTCCTCGCGCGAGCTGGTCTGCGCGTGCCTCGCGCGGATCGAGCGGCTGCAGCCGAGGCTCAATTGCTTCATCGAAATCGATGCCGAGGCGGCGCTGGCGGCCGCCGACCGCGCGGACGCCGAGCGCGCGCGCGGTGGCGCGACAGGCCGCCTGCACGGCGTTCCGCTCGCGCACAAGGACATGTTCTACCGCGAGGGCGCCCGGTCCACCTGCGGCTCGCGAATCCGCGACGACTTCCGCGCCGATACGACCGCGACCGTGCTGTCGCGCCTCGATGCGCAAGGCGCCATCACGCTCGGCACCCTGAACATGGTCCAGTTCGCCGCCGGCGGTACGGGCCACAACAGCGCATTCGGGGACTGCAGGAATCCCTGGAACACCGAGTACAGCCCCGGGGGCTCGTCGAGCGGCTCGGGGAGCGCGGTCGCGGCGCGCCTCGTCTATGGCGCGCTGGGCTCGGATACCGGCGGCTCCGTGCGCCTGCCCGCCGCCCTGTGCGGCGTCATCGGGCTGAAGCCCACGCGCGGCAGAATCAGCTGCCACGCCATCATGCCGCGCTCGTGGACCGCCGACGTGGTGGGGCCGCTCACCCGCACGGCTCGCGACTGCGCCCGGCTGCTGGGGGTCCTCGCCGGCCCGGACCCGATGGACCCGGAGTGCGCCGACGTTCCTGTAGCCGACTACGAGGCGCTGCTCGCGCTGCGCGTCAAGGGACTCACGCTCGGCTTTCCGCGCGGCCCAAGGCTCGCCGGCGTCGCGCCTGAAATCATGGCGGCCATCGACGCCGCGCGGCTTGCGCTGCAACGCCTCGGCGCAAGGGTCGTCGAGGTCGACCTGCCGGATATCGAAGCGCTGTTCGCGCTGGCCGAGCTGATGCTCAAGACCGAGGCCGCGAGCCTCCACGAGCGCTGGATGCGGGAGCGTCCGCAGGACTATGACCTCAACGTGCGGGCGCACGCCGAGACGGGGCTCTTCGTTCCCGCCGTGCGCTACATGGAAGCCGAGCGCCTGCGCGGGCCGTTGCTGCGCGAGTTCCTCGCGAGCACCCTCAAGGAGGCCGACCTGCTCATGGCGCCGGTGCTGGGGCAACCCGTACCCACGCTGGCAGCCTGCAACCCGTCGACGACGGACCGGTCGGCCGCCGGGATGGCCACGCTGCCCTACTGGACGCGGTGGGTGAACTATCTCGGCGTGCCGGCGATCGCGGTCCCGTGCGGCATCGACGGCGCCGGCCTGCCGGTGTCCTTCCAGCTCGTCGGGCGCCCGTTCCGCGAGGACCTGCTCCTGCGCGCCGCGCATGCCTATCAGGAGACGACGGACTGGCACTTGCGCGTGCCCGGCGGCTAGCCTCCGAAGCCGTCGGCGACGCGGATGTCCAGGAGGTTTGGTTTTCCGCTGCTCATCGCCTCGTTGAGGGATGACGACACTTCCTGCGGATCGCTGACGCGTCGCGCGGGGAGGCCCATGGACTGCGCGAGCGCGACGAAATCGATCTCCGGGTCGCGCAGGTCCATGCCGGTGAACTTGTCGGTCTTGCGGAAGCCGACCAGGCGCTCCTTGATGATGCGGTAGCTGCGGTTGTTCGCGATCACATAGGTGATCGGCAGCTTGAGGTGCGCGGCGGTCCAGAGCCCCTGGATCGAGTACATGGCGCTGCCGTCGCCGGCCATCACCGCGATCGGGCGGCCGGGGAGGGCGAGGGAGAGGCCCACGGCACCGGGAATGGCGAAGCCCAGGCCGCCGCTCGCGAGGCCGTAATAGGACTGGCGATCGCGCAGCGGCAGGACCTTCAGGAGCGAATTGCTGCTGACCAGCCCTTCGTCGACCACGACCGCGTCCTTCGGCAGCGCCTCGGCGAAGCGCAGCATCAGGTACTTCGGGTCGATCGGCGAGGTCTCGGCGGCTTCCATCGCCTCGACGCGGGCCTGGTCGCGCTGCGCGGCCCAGTTCTTCGGCCTGATCTCCGCCAGGCGCTGCTGCGCCCCGGCCTTGTAGTTCGGCGCCAGGCGCTGGCGCAGGGCCTGGATCAGCACCCTGAGCGTCTCCTTCACGTCGGCCTGGATGGCGAGGTCGGTGCGGTAGTTCTTGCCGAGCTCGGCGCTGCGCTCCGAGATGTGGATCACCGGCAGGTTCTCCGGCAGCGGCTCGACCGGGCTGTAGACCGACATGCGCAGGAGATCCGCGCCGAGGCACAGCAGCAGGTCGTAGGGCTCGAGCGTCGCGCGCACCTGCTTCTGCAGGCGCGTGAGCGCGCCCATGAAGGCGGGATGCTCGGTGGGGAATTGCGCGGAGTAGGGGATCGAGGACTGGAACACCGCCGCGCCCAGCAGCTCCGCGAGCTCGCTCGCTTCGCCGAAGGCGTCGCGCGTGGCGAGCTCATGGCCGGCGAGGATCGCCGGTCTCTTCGCTTTCAACAGGAGTTCTGTTGTTTTAAAGAGCATTCCATCTGAGGGCCGCGCAGCGGCGTCGACGCGCACGGGCCTGCCCATGTCCAGCTCCAGCGACTCGTCCAGGACGTCGCCCGGGAGGCTGAGGAACACCGGGCCGGTGGGCGGGGTAAGGGCGATCTTGGCGGCGCGGTGGAGGATGCGCGGCAGGTCGGCGGCGCGCGTCACTTCCACCGCCCACTTCACGAGCGGCTGCGCCACCGGCACCAGCGGCTCGTAGAGCATCGGCTCGAGCAGGCCGTGGCCCTGCTCCTGCTGGCCGGCGGTAAGAATTACCGGGGAGCCGGAGAACTTCGCGTTGTATAGCGCGCCCATGGCGTTCCCCAGGCCCGGCATGACGTGCACGTTGGCCGCGGCGAGGCGCCCCGAGCCGCGGCAATAGCCGTCGGCCATGGCCACGACCACCGATTCCTGCAGGCCGAGGACGAACTTGAGCTGGGGGAAGTCGGGCACCGCCTCCATGATCGCGAGCTCGGTGGTGCCGGGGTTGCCGAAGAGGTGGGTGACGCCCTCGTCGGCGAGGAGCTGCAGGAAAGCGGCGCGGCCGGTGGTTTTCTTCATGCGGAGGTAATTATCATGGATGGGTGCAGACCCCCGATGCGCCCGGGGCCGGCCCGCGTCAGCCCACCCCGGCGCAGCTCCGCAGCTTCGCGCTCCTGTCGGTCATCTATGCCGTCATCACGGCGGCGGTCCTGCCGTGGGCGAGCGAGGCCGGCCCGGCGGAGCAGAACATCGTGGTGGTCTACGGGATCGGCATCCTGGTTGCCGACCTGTGCACCGCGATCCTGCTCGGCGCGCTGTACCTCGGCAGCGGGCGGGCGGCGCTCCTGGTCCTCGCCGGCGCCTATCTGTACGGCGCCCTGATGGCCGGCGCGCACATGTCGACGTTCGCCGGCGCGCTCTTCCCCGAGCCGCTTTTCGGCAACCGGCAGAGCGTGGCGTGGCTCTTCGCCGCGTGGCGCGGCGGCATGGCGCTGTTTTTCCTCGCCGCGGTGATCGTCGCCTCGCGCGACAAGGCGCCGCACCGGGCGCGGCGCGGCGCGTGGCTCGCCGGGTCCTGCGCGCTCGCGGCGGCCGCCGCCGTGGCGCTCGCTTTCCTCGTGGCGCGACGGCTGCCGGTGATGCCGCTCGCGGAAGTGCTCGGCATGACCGCGGCGATCCAGTGGGCCGCCCTGGGGGTCTGCGCGGCAGCCTATGCCCTCGTCCGGCGCGGGCGCGGCGCCGGCGACGTGCTCTACCTCTGGCTTGGGCTGGTGCTGCTCGCCTCGATGGCCACCCTCGCGCTCGACAACCTCTCGGCCGCGACCTACACGGTCGGCTGGTACGCCTCGCGCGCGAACCTGGTGGTCTCCTCGTGCCTGCTGCTCGCCTTCCTGCTCGGCGACCTCGTCCAGGAGGAGCGGCTGACGCCGCGCACCTCGATGGTGGCGGCTTATGGCGGCGCCGTCGCCGTGACCCTCGGGGCCTACTTCCTGCGCTGGTTCCTCGACCCCTGGCTGGGAAGCGCGGTGCCCTACGCCGTGCTCTACGGCGCGGTGGCCATCGCGGTCTGGCTGGGCGGGCTCGGGCCGGCGGTGCTGGCGATGGTGCTGGGCTACATCATCGTCAACGTGCGCTACATCTCCCCGGACGGGACGCTGTCGATCGACGACCCGGCGGACTTCATCGCGCTGGGGCTGTTCGCGCTCTCCAGCTCGCTGGTGATCGTGCTGGGCGAGGCGATGCGCCGCGCGCGCGACCGCTATCGCGCCTCCGAGCTCGAGGTGAAGGCGCGCGCGCTGCAGCTGCAGCGCCAGGACGCGAAGAAGAGCGAGTTCCTGGCGGTGCTCTCGCACGAGCTGCGCAACCCGCTCGCGCCGCTGCGCACCGGGCTCGCGCTGCTGGGGATGAAGCCGGTCGACTCGGACACCCGGGAAACGCACGGGATGATGGAGCGCCAGATCGCGCAGCTCGCGCGCCTCATCGACGATCTCCTCGACGTGAGCCGCATCGACCGCGGCAAGCTCGAGATGCGCAGGGTGCGCGCCCCGCTCGCCGGCGTGCTGCAGACCGCGATCGACACCGCGCGCCCGAACATCGACGCCAGGAACCACATGCTGCGGCAGCGCCTGCCCAGGGAGTCGCTCTACGTGATCGGCGACCCGGTGCGGCTCGCGCAGGTGGTTTCCAACCTGCTCAACAACGCGGCCAAGTTCACCCCGCCGGGCGGGCGCATCGAGCTCACGGCGCGCGCCGAGGAAGGGCAGGCGGTGGTGAGCGTGGCCGACAACGGCATCGGCATCGACCCCGCGCGCCTGCCCGAGGTGTTCGACATGTTCGTGCAGCTCGACGCCAGCCACGCCGGCGCGGGGGGCGGCCTGGGCCTCGGGCTCACGCTCGCGCGCTCGATCGTCGAGCGCCACGGCGGCACGATCGAGGCGCGCAGCGCCGGGGTAGACAAGGGCGCCGAGTTCATCGTGCGCGTGCCGCTCGCGGGAGCGCAGGCCGAAGCCGAGCCCGCGGCGGCGGCGCCGGCGCCGGCTCAGTCCTGGCGGCGCGTGCTCGTGGTGGACGACAACGTCGACGCCGCGCAGACGCTCGCCGACTACCTGAGGATGCAAGGCCACCGCGTGGAGAGCGCCGTCGACGGGGAGGCGGCGCTGCGCATCGCCGAGGTGCTGCACCCCGAGGTCGCCTTCATCGACCTCAACATGCCGCAGATGGACGGCATCGAGGTGGCGCGGCGCCTGCGCCTCACGCCCTGGGGGCGCGAGGCGGCGCTCGTGGCGCTCACCGGCATGGGGCAGCAGGCCGACATCGCGCGCACGCGCGAGGCGGGCTTCGACGAGCACCTCACCAAGCCCGCCGACCTGCGCCAGGTCTCGCGCCTCGCCGGCGGCGCGTATCATCGGGTCGAATAAATGGGGACAGACCCCATTTTTCTCATTTAGGCATGCTCGATCTCCTCATCCGCAACGGCACCGTGGTCGACGGCACCGGCTCGCCGGCGACGCGGATGGATGTCGGGGTTTCCGATGGAAGAATCGTTTCGGTAGAGAAGAAGCTTTCGGAAGCCGCGCGCAGAACGATCGACGCCGAAGGCCTGGTCGTGGCGCCGGGCTTCATCGACCCGCACACGCACTACGACGCGCAGATCTGCTGGGACGCAGGCGTCACGCCGTCCTCCTGGCACGGCGTCACCACGGTGGTGATGGGCAACTGCGGCGTCGGCATCGCGCCCTGCAGGCCGGCGGCGCGCGAGATCGCGATGCGAGACCTGGTGAACGTCGAGGCGACCCCCTTCGAGGTGCTCGACGCCGGCATCACCTGGGACTGGGAGACCTTCCCGCAGTACATGGACGCCGCGCAGCGGCGCCGGCCCTCGCTCAACCTCGCCTTCCTCGTGCCGCTCACGCCGCTGCGCCACTACGTCATGGGGGAGGCTTCGATGGAACGCGCAGCGAACAATGAAGAAATCAACAAGATAAAACAGATCTTCGGAGAGGCCATCGATGCCGGCGCCTTCGGGTTCTCCAGCACGCTGCTCAACCAGCACCTCGGCTACCAGGGCCGGCCGCTCGCCTGCCGCAACGCGAGCCGCGAGGAGCTGAAGGCCTGCTGCAACGCGATGCGCGAGCGCGGCAAGGGCGCGATCGAGTTCGCGATGACGCGCCAGCTCGGGGTGATGGACGACCCGGAGCTCGAGCTCCTCGACTTCATGCTGGAGGAGAGCCGCCGGCCGGTGACCTTCATCGCCATGTTCGACCGCGACGACATCCCGGAAGCGGTGCGCACCTCGCTCGCCAAGGCCGCGCCGATGATCGCCAGGGGCGCGCGGCCGCAGACCTCGCCGCTGCCGCTCACGCGCGAGATCAACATGCGCAACCCCTTCTCCTTCGCCGCCTTCCCGGCCTGGAAGCGCGTGTTCGAGGACCAGTCGAAGGCGGCGCAGGCTGCCGTTTATCGCGATCCGGCTTTCAGGAATGCTTTCCGCGAAGACCTGAAGCGCCCGGCTTCCTTCGGCAACTGGGCGAGGTTCACGGTCCATGAAGTCGGATCACCGCAACTGAAGAAGTTTGAGGGAAAAACCATTGCCGAAATCGCCTCGGAGCAGGGCAAGGACGGCGTCGACGCGATGCTGGACCTGGTGCTGGCGGACGACCTGGAAACCGAGCTGACGATGCAGTCGTTCAACACGCGCGCCGATCGCATGGCGGAGCTCCTCAACGACCGCAGCATCCTGCTCGGCCTGGGCGACGGCGGCGCGCACCTCGACATGCTGTGCGACGCGGGCTACCCGACCTACGTGCTGGGCACCTGGGTGCGGGAGAGGAAGGTCCTGTCACTGGAGGAGGCGGTGCGGCGCATGAGCTCCGACCCGGCCGATTTCTTCGGCATCGCCGACCGCGGCAGGATCGCGCCGGGAAAGGCGGCGGACATCGTGCTCTTCGATCCCGCGACCATCGGCTCGGGCGGGCGCCCCGAGCGCATCCGCGACCTGCCCGGCGGCGGCAAGCGCATGGTGATGCGCTCGCGCGGCGTGGAGCTGACGCTCGTGAACGGCGCGGTTACGTGGGAAAAGGGGGCTTTGACGGGAGCGCGCGCGGGGCGGGTCCTGCGCTCCTGACATCCAAACAGAACCTGTAAACAGGGTACGTCCCTATTTATGCAAATAGGGTACGTCCCTATTTATATGTTTTTAGTTGAACTGGAGCTGCTTGCCGTTCATGCGGCCGCGGTAGTCGCGGCCGCCGGCCTTGATGGCGACTTCCTCGCCGTTCACCTTGCCCTGCAGCGCGACGGTCCTGCCGCCGCTCCGGAGGGTGCCGGTGAGCATCTGGAACTGCTGCTTGAGGACGAGCTCGCCGTGCGGGGTCTGGTGGGTGCCGGCGACGCGCGCGGGGACGATCCACAGGAGCGCCGTGCACCAGGAGCCGTCGCAGGCGTCGCCGGCGGAGGTCTCGTCGGCCTGCCAGTCGCCCATGGTGAAGGTGTTGGAGACGATGCGCGTGCCGGGCTTGAGGCCGAGGATCTTCGGGCGGAGCTTCAGGTTGATCTCGGGCAGCAGGAACATGGTGATCACCGTCGCCTTCGAGAAGTCGCTCTCGAAGATGTCGGCCTTCTCGAAGGTGGCGCGCGCCGCGACGCCTTCCTTCCGGGCCGCGCGCTTGGCGAGCTCGACCATGTCCGGGTTGTACTCGATGCCGTGCGCGCGGGCGCCGCGCTTCGCGGCGGTGATGACGGTGCGCCCGTCGCCCGAGCCGAGGTCGATGACGTAGTCCTTCGCGGTCACTTTCGCCATGTCGAGCATCTTGTCGACGAGCGTCTGCGGGGTGGGCACCCAGACCACGTCCTTGCCCTCCTGGCCGACGGAGGGCTCGTAGGTCGAAGGCGCTTTCTGGGCCTGCGCGAGGGCGCCGGCGCAGAAGAAGGCGAGGAGGAGGGCGAGGAAGCTGCGGTCGAGCAACGTTTTCATGGCGGCAGTATACATTTGCATCCTGATTCCACGAGGAGGTCGCAATGCAGGTTCGCGCTGCGGTAGCGCACAAGGCGGGCGCGCCCTTGAGCATCGAGACGGTGCGCCTGGAGGGCCCGAAGGCGGGCGAGGTGCTGGTCGAGGTCAAGGCCACCGGCGTATGCCACACCGACGAGTTCACGCTCTCGGGCGCAGACTCGGAAGGGCTCTTCCCGGCCATCCTGGGGCACGAGGGGGCGGGGGTGGTGGTCGACACCGGGCCGGGCGTCACGTCCGTGCAGAAGGGCGACCACGTCATCCCGCTCTATACGCCCGAGTGCCGGCAGTGCAAGTCGTGCCTGTCGCGCAAGACCAACCTGTGCACCGCCATTCGCGGCACGCAGGGGAAAGGCGTGATGCCCGACGGGACGAGCAGATTTTCACTGGGTAAAGAGAAAATTCATCATTACATGGGGTGTTCCACCTTCGCGAACTTCACCGTGCTCCCCGAGATCGCGGTAGCGAAGATCCGCCCGGATGCGCCGTTCGAGAAGGTCTGCTACATCGGCTGCGGCGTCACCACCGGCATCGGCGCGGTGATCAACACCGCGAAGGTCGAGCCCGGCGCGAACGTGGTGGTGTTCGGCCTGGGCGGCATCGGCCTGAACGTGGTGCAGGGCGCGCGCATGGCCGGCGCCGACATGATCGTCGGCGTCGACCTCAACCCGGCGCGCGAGGCGATGGCGCGCAAGTTCGGCATGACGCATTTCGTCGATCCCCGGGGAAAGGATGTTGTTAAAGAAATCATCGATATGACCAGCGGCGGAGCGGACTACAGCTTCGAGTGCATCGGCAACGTGGAGGTGATGCGCCAGGCGCTCGAGTGCTGCCACCGCGGCTGGGGCGTGTCGGTGATCATCGGCGTCGCGGGCGCGGGGCAGGAGATCCGCACGCGGCCCTTCCAGCTCGTCACCGGCAGGGTGTGGAAGGGCACCGCCTTCGGCGGCGCGAGGGGGCGCACCGACGTGCCGCGGATCGTCGACTGGTACATGGAGGGCAGGATCAACATCGACGACCTGATCACGCACGTGCTGCCCCTCGAGCGCATCAACGACGCGTTCGAGCTGATGCACAAGGGCGAATCGATCCGCAGCGTCGTCGTCTACTGACGGTACTTGCGCAGGGCGTCCTTGTGCAGCGCCATGCCGTGGCCCGGGCGCCCGGGGATGCGGATCGCGCCGTCGCGGCACGCCGGGATGTCCTCGAAGAGGTCGGCGGGCATCCAGTCCATGAGCTCGACCAGGAACGAATTGGCGAGCGCGCCGGCGACCTGGATGGAGATCTCGTAGACGACGTGCGGCGACACCTGCACGCCGTGGCCGGCGGCGAGGTGGGCGATCTTCAGCGTCTCGCTGAAGCCGTTGGCGCGGCACACGTCGGGCATGAGGTAGGTCGCGGCCTTCTTCCCGATCAGGTCCGCGAACTCGTAGCGCGTGTAGTGGTTCTCGCCGGTCGCGACGGGTATGGCGATGCTCCTCGCGACCTCGGCGCACGATACGTTGTCGTCGGAATTCACCGGCTCCTCGTACCAGACGAGGTCGAAGTCCTCGAGCAGCCGCGCCTGGCGGATGTTGCCCAGCACGTCGAGCTTCTGGTTGACGTCGACCATCATGCGCACGCCGGGGCCGAGCGCCTTGCGCACGGCCTCGACGCGGCGGCGGTTCACCGCCGGGTCGGGGTCGTGGATCTTCATCTTGTAGTAGCGGCAGCCCATGCCGGCGTAGCGCTCGGCTTCGGCGACGAGGTCCTTCTCGGTGTACCTGCCCCAGCCGCCGCTGCCGTAGCAGGGGATGCGATCGGCGTGGGCGCCCCAGACCTTGTAGAGCGGCAGCTTCGCGCTCTTCCCCACGATGTCCCACAGGCCGATGTCGAGCGCCGAGAGCGCCATGCCGGCGATGCCGACGCGGCGCACGCCGCGGTCGCCCTTGTACATCTTCTCCCACAGGCGCTCGACGGCGAGCGGGTCCTCGCCGATGAGGAGAGGCTTCAGGCGCGTGTCGAGGTAGGAGAGGACCGACTCCGCCCCGCCGCCGCCGAAGCACAGGCTGTAGCCCAGCCCCTCGAGCCCCTGGTCGGTGCGGATCTGCGCGACCACCAGCTTGTGCTGCGGGAAGTCGAGGGCCATGAAATGCGAGGTGGGGACGGCGAGGACGCAGCTGTCGACGGCGGTGATCTTCATGGCCGGCATGCTAGAGCATCGGGCCCGCCGGTTGCTTCAGGAGGTTCGAAAGGAGCCTTCATGAAACTGACAATCTCGACCCTCCTCGCACTGGCGCTCTCCGGGACGCTGCTCTCCGGCTGCGACCGGCCCGCCGACGACGGCCGCGCCGCGTCGGGCGGCAGCGGCAAGATGGGCCAGAACGCCACCGGCGGCACGCCCAAGGAGCGCGAGCAGGACCCGCGCACCACGCCGAAGCAGCCCTCGAAGTATTAGAACTCCAGCCCCAGGCCGACGCCGGCCTGGAAGGCGGGGCGCGTCAGCGCCGGGTGCGCCGGGTTGATGTGCTTCGTGGTGAACGTCGCCTCGAGCGCGAGGAACGCCGAGTCGCTGAGCGGCACGCGCCAGCCGATGTCCGAGAGAAGGTGCGCGCCCGAGACGCGCAGCGACAGGGTGCGGCTTTCCTGCGCGCCCTCCTCGATCTGCGGCGCGGCGAGGCGCGGCGGGTGGCGGTCGAGCGAAAGCGCCCAGCC
>CBDDRQ010000069.1:0-7080 GCA_965233125.1 uncultured bacterium | reverse complement strand
CCGCCGGCGAGCGGGCCGTCGTCGAGCACCGCCACCGACTTCCCGGCCTGGGCGAGAAGGTACGCGGTGGTCAACCCTGCGATGCCCGCGCCCACGATTGCGGCATCGACATGCACGTTCTCCTTGAGGGGAGAACAGGCGGGCATCTCCGCGGTGGCTGCCCAGACGGATTGGTGGCGGTGCATGGGGTTGACTCCTGAACCGGTTGTCCGGTTCAGTCGCAGCAAGAAACCTGCCTGCGCAAGAAACCTGCCTACGGCCCGAGGAGGCTGCGCAACGACGCCGGGCGGTAGCCGGGATCGGCGTCCCAGCGCGCCTTCGCCGATTCGTGCACCGACTGCGTCGGGTCGGCGCCGATGGCGCGGTCGATGCCGGCGGTGAGGCGGTAGAGGCCGGTCTTCGAGTTGTGGATCTCGCCCCGCGGGTCGGGCTTGAGGGGGTAGGCGGCCATCGCCGCATCGTCGAAGGCGAGGCCGGCGGCGCGCGCTCTTCCGATCATCCATTCGAGCGCGATGTCCGAGAGCCCGGTCTCGGCGTAGCCGCCGCCCACGTCGCTGTGCGCGCCGCAGAACCAGACCTGCTCGACCCGCTGGCCGGGCTTGGGCTTGTAGTCCCAGAGCGTCGGCGCGAAGGGCGCGCGGCGCTCGTCGATGGCGAGCGCGTGGCAGGCGATCTCGACGCTGCCCGAGAGCTCGGTGTCGTGGAACTGGTGCTCGCGGCGCGTCAGCCAGCGCAGGCCCCGCAGCGGGATGCCGAGCGAGCCCACCGTGTCCCAGACGCCGATCATGCGGATCGCAGTCGCCTCCTGAAGGCAGTAATCCTTTCTGAAGGACACGCAGGCCGCGTCATCGGGATGCTGCTCGTTGCGGTAGAGGGCGATGGCGTCGCGGTAGTGGCGCACCGCGCGCCGCTCGAGGATGCCGCACTTGCGGATCATGCCGCCGATGCTGCGCACCGTGAACGCGCCGCGGCTGAAGCCGAAGAGCCAGAGCTCGTCGCCCGGCTCGTAGTTCGCCACCAGGAACCGGTAGGCGTCGTGGATGTTCTCCTCCAGCCCCTCGCCGAAGGCACCCCCGGTCATCCGGTCGAGCGTGTTGCCGGTGCCCACGCCCTGGTCGTAGTAGATGACCTGGGGAACGCCGCCCTCGCGCTTGGCGAGGCGGTAGCCGAGCTTCACCACGTTGGTGGGGCAGGGCGTGCCGTTCTTCTCCTGGTCGGCGCTGTTCCAGGTGCCGTCGCAGCAGAGGACGAGCCTTTTCACTCCTTCCTGTACATGTACTCGCGCGTGTAGGGCAGCGGATTGGCGCGCGGGTCGAGGGTCTTGGTGGCGACCACCTGCTGGATCGTCACCCAGCGCTTGTCGAAGGCGTGCGCGCAGCCGGCGAGGTAGGTGCGCCAGATGCGCACGCGCTTCTCCTCGGTATGGCGGCGCGCCGCATCGAGGTTCGCCTCGAGGCGCGCCGACCAGTGCCAGAGGGTCTTCGCGTAGTGCAGGCGCAGCGTCTCGACGTCCATTACTTCCAGCCCGGCGGCGGCCATCTCGCGCAGCGCGAGCGAGAGGTGGGGCAGCTCGCCGTGGGGAAAGACGTACTTGCCGATGAACGCGCCGCCGCCCAGCCCGACCGCGCGGCTGTCGGGGTCGATGGCGGTGATGCCGTGGTTGAGCGCGATGCCGCCGTCCTTGAGCAGCCGCCGGATCGTGCCGAAGTAGACGGGCAGGTTCTTCATGCCGACGTGCTCGAACATGCCGACCGACGAGATCTTGTCGTACTGCGCCTCGCCCGGGACGTCGCGGTAGTCCTGCAGCAGCACGCGGCAGCGCTCGCCCAGGCCCTCGGCGGCGATGCGCTCGTTGGCGAGGCGGTGCTGGTTGCGCGAGAGCGTGATGCCGGTGGCGTCCACCCCGTAGTGCTTCGCCGCCCAGCGCACCAGTGCCCCCCAGCCGCAGCCGATGTCGAGGAGGCGATCGCCGGGCTCCAGGCGCAGCTTGCGGCAGATGTGGTCGAGCTTCTGCGCCTGCGCGGTGTGGATGTCCTCGTCGCCGGTCTTGAAGTAGGCGCAGGAATAGACCATCTCGCGGTCGAGCCACAGGGCGTAGAACTCGTTCGAGACGTCGTAGTGGTACTGGATCGCTTTCGCGTCGCGCGACTTGTTATGCAGGTTGAAAAGGCGCGGCCGGCGCCCCTTCTTGTCGCCGCCGAGGTAGCGCGCCAGGCCCTCGGCGGCGCGCAGCACGTCGCGGATCGGGCCCTCCACGTCGATGTGGCCCTCGACGTAGGCCTCGCCGAGCTTGGCGAGGTCCGCGCCGATGAAGTACTTGAGCGCGCCCGCGCCCGGGATGCGCAGCGTCACCGGCGTCTCCCCCGAGAGGCGGTAGCGCTTGCCGTTCCACAGCTCGATGACCAGCGGCAGCCCGTAGGCGCGCAGCCCGTCGATCGCCCTCTCGATCTGCGACTCGATGATCATCCGGCGGCGCGCTCGCGCAGGGTGACGAACTCCTCGGCCGCGGTCGGGTGGATGCCGATGGTGGCGTCGAGCTGCGCCTTGGTCGCGCCGAGCTTCACCGCCACGGCGATGCCCTGGATGATCTCCCCGGCTTCGGGCCCGATCATGTGCGCGCCCACCACGCGCTGGCCGGCGCGCTCGACCACGAGCTTCATGAAAGTTCGCTCCTTCTTCTCCGTGAGCGTGAGCTTAAGGCCGCGGAAGGAGGATTTGTAGATGTCGATGCTGCCGAAGTGCTCGCGCGCGCGCTCCTCCGAGAGGCCGACGGTGGCGAGGTTGGGGTTGGCGAAGACCGCGGTGGGCACGTAGTCGTGGTCGACCGGCGTCGGCTCGCCGCGGAAGAGCGTCTTCGCCAGCCACATGGCCTCCGCGGTCGCGACCGGGGTCAGGTTGATGCGGTTGGTGACGTCGCCGATGGCGTGGATGGAGGCGACGCTCGTGCGCGAGTAGCGGTCGACCAGCACCGCGCCGTCGGGCGCGAGCTTGACCCCGGCCGCCTCCAGGCCGATGCCGGCGCTGTTCGGCCTGCGGCCGGTGGCGAACATGACGAGGTCGGCTGGCTGCCGCGAGCCGTCGCCGAAAGCCACTTCGAGGCTGCCGTCGTCGCGCTTCGCGATCGCGGCGGGCTCGGCGCCGAAATGGATGCGCAGGCCTTTCTCGCGCATCTCCTCGGCCATGCGGGTGCCGAGCTCGGCGTCGAAGCCGCGCAGCAGCCGCGTGCCGCGGTAGGAGAGCGTCGTGTCGACGCCCAGGCCGTGGAAGATCGAGGCGAATTCCAGCGCGATATAGCCGCCGCCGACCACCAGCGCGCGGCGCGGCAGGCGCTCCAGGCTGAAGGCCTCGTTCGAGGTGATGGCGAGCTCGCGCCCCGGGATCGGCGGCACCTGCGGCCAGGAGCCGGTGGCGACCAGGATGTGCTTCGCGCTGTAGGTCTTTCCCGAAATCTCGACTTCATTAGGTCCTGCGACGGTCGCCCGCTCGCGGAAGATTGCCACTCCGGCGTTGACCAGCACGCGCTCGTAGACGCCGTTCAGGCGCGCGATCTCGCGGTCCTTGTTCGCCACCAGCGTCGGCCAGTCGAAGCGCGGCTCGCCCACCGTCCAGCCGTAGCCGGCGGCGATCTCGAAATCCTCGCGGAAATGCGCGGCGTAGGAGAAGAGCTTCTTCGGGATGCAGCCGACGTTGACGCAGGTGCCGCCGAAGCGGCCCGGCTCGGCGAGGGCGACGCGCGCGCCATAGCCGGCGCAGACGCGGCCCGCCCGCACGCCGCCCGATCCACCCCCGATGATGAAGAGGTCGAAGTCGTGATCCAGGCTGTCCTACTTCAGGTTCGGGAGGTTGAGCTCCACCAGCTCGAGCTGCGCGGTGATCTTCTGGTGCGCGGGCTTGTCGGCCAGCCACTTCAGCGCGCTGGCGACGCTCGCCTGGATCTGCGCGCGCGGCATGCCTTCCACGCCGTTGAACATGGCGGCGAGCTCGGCAAGGCCGGCCGCCTGCGCCTGCGCGCGCACTTCGGCCAGCTTGGCTTCGATGGCGCCGCGATCGAGGTTCCTTACAAGCCTGACGGTCTTGTCTTCGTCGCTCATCGCGGGCTCCTCTCGGGAAGCGATTGTACCAGCGCGAAGCGGCCGCCCGCGGCGCGGACCGCGCCCTCGGCCGCCAGCTTGTCGAGGTGCGCGGCAAGCGAGCGCGCCGCGACCCGGTGGATCCGCGCCGGCACGTCGTCGTAGACCAGGGGCAGGAGCTCCTCGAGCGAAGCGGTTTCAAACCCTTTCAGGCTGGAAATCACTTTGGCCTCCCGCGCCAGCCGGTGCGCGATCAGGCGGCGCAGCTCCTTGTGCGGCGCGCCGACCAGGAAGCCGTGCCCGGGCGCGATGATGGCGATGTCCTCGGTCAGCAGCCGCTCGAGCGACGCCAGGTAGGCGCGCATGTCGCCGTCGGGCGGGTTGATCACCACGGTCGAGCCCTGCATCACGTGATCGCCCGTGAACAGCATCTTCGTCTGCTCGAGCAGGTAGCACAGGTGGTTCGACGCGTGTCCGGGGGTGTGGATGGCGCGCAGCGACACCGCCCCCAGGTCGATGCGCTGCCCATTCTCGACGATGAAGTCCGGCTTGAAGGTGGCGTCCTGCCCTTCGGGCGCGGGCCGCCCGAGCAGCTGCGCCCCGGTGGCCGCCTTCAGCGCCGCGGCGGCCGGCGAATGATCCATGTGCGTATGCGTGCACAGGATCCAGCGCAGTTGTCCTTTTGCTTCTGAAATGATTCTTTCTATATGAGATGCAATATCCGGCCCCGGATCGATGACCGCGAGCTCGCCCTCGCCGACGAGGTAGGTGTTGGTTCCCGGCCCGGTCATCATGCCGGGGTTGGGCGCGGTGAGCCGCGTCACCCAGCGGTCCAGGCGCTTCGCCTCGCCGGCGACGATCTCGTAGCCCGACGCGCCGCTTTCCTCCGGGTCGCACCAGTGGATCTCGAAGTACTGCGGGTCGGCGCGGCGGAAGAGCCTGGGCCCCTCCTTGCCCGTCGCCCAGCAGGCGCGGTTGGGCTCGACCGCGGGCAGCGAGCGCGCGTGGCGCAAGGCTTTTTCCACCGAGGAGAAGCCCTTGAACTCGCTCAACGTCTGCTGCGTCGCGAACACGAGCTCGATCTCGCCGCGCGCCGCGCGCTCGAGCGCTTCCTGAGGGCGGATCCACACGTCGTGCACCGTCTCGTTCGCGTCGTGCGAGCCCTGCTGGCCCGCCGGCGCGGCGGCGAGGAAGAAGCGCGTGTCGAAGCGCCGCGCGCGCCCCGGCGCGGTAATCCAGTGGCCGATGAAGGCGAGCTCGCCCGCGGGCAGGTAAAGGTCCTCGGCCTCGAGCAGGCGCACGAACGATTCGTTGCGGAACGCCATGAGGCGCTCGGCGCGCGCCGCGTCGATCGGCCGGCCGTCCTGGTCGCACGCGAGCAGCACGCCGGCTTCCTCGAAGCATTCCCGGATGGCGGCGACGTAGTAGGGAAGGCCTTCGTCGTCCGGGCCGTTCAGCACCCGTTTCGCCACGCGCGGATCGGCATCCGCGGGGTCGAGCGATCCGCCCGGGAAGACGTAGGCGCCGCCGAGGAACACCGCGGCCTGCGTCCGCTGCAGCATCAGCACCTCGGGACCGTCCGCGCCCTCGCGCAGCAGCGCGAGCGTCGCGGCGGGACGCGGCACGGGCGCGGCCATCAGGGCGCGATCCGCTGCACGATCTGCGCCGCGGGCAGCACCGCGTCGATGAGGTCGATGCCCTCGCCGGCGAACACCAGCGCGGTATCGAAGTTCTTCTGCCTTGCCGCTTCTTCGTATGCCGGCTTTTCTTTCCCGAGAGCGGCCTTCAACTCGCTTTCTTTTCCGTGCCACCTTCCGCTAAACGCATTGCGCAGCGCGCGCGCGGTGATGCCCTCGGGCCAGTCGTAGCCGCGGATGATGTCGAACACGGTGGTGCGCAGCGTCGCGTCGCCGTCGGCGTCGACGACGCGGCGCTTCGCCTCGGGCGCGGCGAGCGATTCCTCTGCGGCGAGGAAGCGCGTGCCGAGGAGCACGCCGTCGGCGCCGAGGGCCATCGCGGCCTGCGCGCCGCGCCTCTCGGAGATGCCGCCGGCGGCAAGAACCGGAATGCCTGCGGAAATGTCCTTGATTGCCGGAAGCAGGGCGAACAGCGAACGCGCGCCGCCATGGCCGCCCGCCTCGGTGCCCTGCGCCACGAGCACGTCGGGCTTCGCCCGCAGCGCCTGCCGCGCGGTGCGCAGGTCCTGCACCTGGCAGATGAGCTTCGCGCCGGCGTCGCGCACCTTCTGCGCGAAGGGCAGCGGGTCGCCGAAGGAGAGCATCACCGCGCAGGGCCGGAAGGAAAGGGCAAGGTCGAGGAGCTCGGGCTGCCTGGCGAGGCTCCAGGTAATGAAGCCCACGCCCACGCGCGCGCCGCGTGCGAGGTCGAACTCGCGCCGGATCCAGTCCGCGTCGCCGTAGCCCGCGCCGATCAGGCCGAGCCCGCCGGCGCGCGACACCGCGGCGGCGAGCGCGCCGCCCGTGACGAAGCCCATCGGCGCCAGGACGACGGGCTTGTCGATGCCGAGGGTCTTGCCGATCACGCCGTGCGGCCCGCGCGGTCCTTGTCGTTCTGCGCCTTAATGAGGGCGCGCATGCGCTCCCAGTCGGCATCCGATAGCTGGTCGAGCTCGGTGAAGTAGGCCCCCGAGCCGGTGGCGAGGTAGCCCGCGCCGTCGATGGCGATGGTCTCGCCGGTGAGCCACTCGCAGCCATCGGCCATGAGGAAGGTGGCGAGGTTCTGCAGCTCCTCCATCTTGCCGATGCGCCGCATGGGGTTCATCTTGCTCGAAGGCTCGAACCCGCCCTCCGGGCGAAGGCGCTTGGAAGCGCCTTCCGTCGGGAAAGGCCCGGGCGCGATGCCGTTCAGGCGGATGCCGTGGCGGCCCCACTCGACGGCGAGCGACTTCGTCATCACGTGCAGCCCGGCCTTCGACATCGCCGAGGGCACCACGTACGGTGAGCCGGTGTGCACCCAGGTGACGAGGATGGTGATCACCGAGCCCTTGTGC
>CBDDRQ010000068.1:0-19309 GCA_965233125.1 uncultured bacterium | reverse complement strand
GGGCAAGCAGGGCGATGCAGAGAATCGGCCTCACGGCCGAAAAGGATAATCCTTTACGCCGCGGCGCGCTCGGCGCGCTTTCTTTCGCTCTCTTTGAGGTGGCGCTTGCGCAGGCGGATCGAGCGCGGCGTGATCTCGGCGAGCTCGTCGTCGCCGATGAATTCGACTGCGTACTCGAGGGTGAGCGCGATCGGCGGGGTGAGCAGGATGGCCTCGTCCTTGCCCGAAGCGCGGATGTTGGTGAGCTGCTTGGTCTTGATCGGGTTGACCACCAGATCGTTGTCGCGGCTGTGGATGCCGATGATCATGCCCTCGTACACCGGATCGCCCGGATTGACGAACATGCGCCCGCGCTCCTGCAGCTTCCACAGCGCATAGGCCACGGCCTCGCCGTCGTCCTGCGACACCAGCACGCCGTTGCGGTGCTCCTCGAGCTCGGCCTTCAGCGGGCCGTAGTCGTCGAACACGTGGCTCATAATGCCGGTGCCGCGCGTGAGGGTCATGAACTCGCCCTGGAAGCCGATCAGCCCGCGCGCCGTGACGCGGTAGTCGAGGCGCACGCGGCCCTTGCCGTCGGGCTGCATCTCGAGCAGCTCGCCGCGCCGGCGGCCGAGCTCTTCCATCACCGGCCCCTGGTGTTTTTCCTCTACATCAGTAGTTAAAACTTCATAGGGCTCGCAGCGCTCCCCGTCGAGTTCCTTGTAGACCACGCGCGGGCGCGACACCGCGAGCTCGTAGCCCTCGCGGCGCATGTTCTCAAGCAGGATGGTGAGGTGCAGCTCGCCGCGCCCCGAGACGATGAAGGTGTCGGTGTCCTCGGGGTACTCGACGCGCAGCGCGACGTTGCTCTTCGTTTCGCGCTCGAGGCGCTCGCGCAGCTGCCGGCTGGTGACGTACTTGCCCTCGCGTCCGGCGAGCGGCGAGGCGTTCACCAGGAAGTTCATGGTGAGGGTCGGCTCGTCGACGCGCAGCAGCGGCAGCGCGTCGGGGTGCTCGAGGTCGCATAGCGTCGAGCCGATCCACAGCTCGTCGATGCCGTTGACGAGCACGATGTCGCCCGCCACGGCTTCCTCGACCTGCACCCGCTCCAGGCCTTCGAACATCAGCACCTGGTTCACCTTCGCCTTTACGGGCGAAGAGTCCTTTCCAGCCAGTACGAGAACCTCTTGCGCGGAGCGCAGCCTGCCGCGGCGGATGCGGCCGATGCCGATCTTGCCGACGTAGCTCGAGTAGTCGAGCGAGCAGATCTGCAGCTGCAGCGGCGCCTCGGGGTCCTCGTCGCGCATCGGCACGTACTCGAGGATCGCCTCGAACAAGGGGGCCATGGTCTCGCTTTTTTCGTTCAGATTCTTGGTTGCGAAACCAAGCAGTGCAGAAGCGTAGATGACCGGGAAGTCGAGCTGCTCCTCGGTGGCGCCGAGCTTGTCGAAGAGGTCGAAGGTCTGGTTCACCGCCCACTCGGGCCGCGCGCCGGGCCGGTCGACCTTGTTGACCACCACGATCGGCTTCAGGCCGTGGGCGAGCGCCTTGCGCGTGACGAAGCGGGTCTGCGGCATCGGCCCCTCGACCGCGTCGACCAGCAGCAGCACCCCGTCGACCATGGACAGCACCCGCTCCACCTCGCCGCCGAAGTCGGCGTGGCCGGGGGTATCGACGATGTTGATGTGCGTGCCGTGGTAGCGCACCGCGCAGTTCTTGGCGAGGATGGTGATGCCCCGCTCGCGCTCGAGGTCGTTCGAGTCCATCACCCGCTCCTGCACGTGCTCGTGCGCGGCGAAGGTGCCCGATTGCTGCAACAGCTTGTCGACCAGGGTCGTCTTGCCGTGGTCGACGTGGGCGATGATGGCGAGGTTGCGCAGCGCGCGGGGCATGAATTCGTCGGAAGTTCTTGAAAAGTCGCGCATTGTACGTGAGAATCTGCGCTCCCTGCTGCTCAATCAACCCTTTATTTTCCCCATGGACAAGGCACTTCTTTCCAAGACCGCGGCCGCTATGGTCGCCAAAGGCAAGGGCGTTCTCGCCGCCGACGAGTCTAGTGGCACCTGCGAGAAGCGCTTCCAGTCCGTCGACGTCGCCTGCACCGAGGAGAACCGCCGCGCCTACCGCGGCCTGCTCTTCGGCACGCCGGGCATCGAGCAGTTCCTCTCGGGCGTGATCCTGTTCGACGAGACCGCGCGGCAGAAGGCCGACGACGGCTCGAGCTTCCCGGCGTACCTGGCGAAGAAAGGCATCATCCCCGGCATCAAGGTGGACAAGGGCGTGGTCGAGATCCCGCTCGCGCCGGGCGAGAAGGTCACCGAGGGTCTCGACGGCCTCTCCAAGCGCCTCGACGAGTACTTCAAGATGGGCTGCCGCTTCGCCAAGTGGCGCGCCGTCATCACGATCGGCAACAACATCCCCACGCACACCTGCCTCTACGCCAACGCGCACGCGCTCGCGCGCTACGCCGCCGCCTGCCAGGCCGCCTCGATCGTGCCGATGATCGAGCCCGAGGTGCTGCTCGACGGCGACCACAGCATCGAGCGCTGCGAAGAGGTCACCGAGGCGACGCTGCGCGCGACGTATGCCGCGGTCGCTGCCTACAATGTTTTCCCGGAGTTCCTGATCTTGAAGACCAGCATGGTGGTCTCGGGCAAGGGCAACGCGCGCCAGGCCGGCCCGGAGGAGGTCGCCGAGCGCACGCTGCGCGTGCTCAAGCGCACCGTCCCCGCCGCGCAGCCCGGCATCGTGTTCCTCTCGGGCGGGCAATCCGACGAATCGGCGACCGCGCACCTCTCCGCGATGGCGGCGACCAGGGGGTTGCCCTGGCCGCTCACCTTCTCGTACTCGCGCGCGCTGCAGAACCCGGCGCTCAACACCTGGCGCGGCCAGACGGGCAACGTGGCGGCGGCGCAGAAGGCCTTCCACCATCGAGCGCACATGAACAGCCTCGCCTGCCAGGGCAAGTGGCGGCCGGAGCTGGAGAAGCAGGCAGCCTGATGGCACTGTTCGAATCGAAGATCGAATCGCTGCCGCGCATCGGCAAGGGCAAGGTGCGCGACATCTACGCCGTGGGCGACGACAAGATGCTGATCGTCGCGAGCGACCGGCTCTCCGCGTTCGACGTGGTGCTGCCCGACCCGATCCCCGACAAGGGCAAGGTCCTCAACCAGATGGCGAACTTCTGGTTCGAGCGCCTTGGGCACATCGTGCCGAACCAGCTGACGGGAATCGATCCGGAAGAAGTCGTGAAAAGCGAGGGCGAGAAGCTCCAGGTGCGCGGCCGGTCCGTCGTCGTGAAGAAGCTCAAGCCCCTGCCGATCGAGGCGGTGGTGCGCGGCTACCTGATCGGCTCGGGCTGGAAGGACTACCAGAAGTCCGGCGCGGTGTGCGGCGTCGAGCTGCCGAAGGGCCTGCAGCAGGCGCAGAAGCTGCCGCAGCCGATCTTCACGCCGGCGACCAAGGCGGAGAGTGGGCACGATGAGAACATCAGCTTCGAGGAAGTGGTGAAGCTGATCGGCAAGCCGCTTGCCGAGAAGGTGCGCGAGGTCAGCATCCGCCTCTACAAGGAGGCTTCGGAATACGCGGCGGCGAAGGGCAGCATCATCGCCGATACGAAGTTCGAATTCGGATTGGATGCCAAGAACAATCTCGTGCTCATCGACGAAGTCCTGACCGCCGACTCCTCGCGTTTCTGGCCGGCGGACTCCTACAAGGTCGGCATCAGCCCGCCCTCCTACGACAAGCAGTACGTGCGCGACTACCTGGAGACGCTGACCTGGGACAAGACCCCGCCGGCGCCGAAGCTGCCGCCCGATGTCATCTCGCGCACCGCGCAGAAGTACCGCGACGCGCTCGAGCGCCTGACCGGGAGGAAACTCGCGTGATCGGCATCGTCATGGGATCGACCTCGGACTGGGACACCATGAAGGCCGCGGCGAAGATGCTCGAAGAGTTCGCCGTGCCCTACGAGGCGAAGGCCATGTCCGCGCACCGCACCCCGCACGCCGTGGCGAAGTGGGCCGAGGGCGCGAAAGGCCACGGCCTCAAGGCGATCATCGCCGCGGCCGGCGGCGCGGCGCACCTCGCGGGCGTCGTCGCGGCGCATACCACGCTGCCGGTGCTCGGCGTGCCGATGCCCTCCAAGCACCTGCAGGGCCTGGACTCGCTGCTCTCGACGGTGCAGATGCCCAAGGGCATCCCGGTGGCTACTTTCGCCATCGGCGAGGCCGGCGCGGCCAACGCGGCGCTCTTCGCCGTGGCGCTGCTCGCGCTGTCCGACGAGAAGATCGAGCGCAAGCTCGCCGAGTTCCGCGCGAAGCAGACCGAAGCCGTACTGAAGGCCGCGCCGCTCAAGCTGTGAGCGAGGACGTCCGGCGTGCCGCGGACATCCTGAAGCGCGGCGGGCTGGTCGCCTTTCCCACCGAGACGGTCTACGGCCTTGGCGCCGACGCTGCCAACGCGCAGGCCGTGGCGCGCCTCTATGCGGTCAAGGGCCGCCCGGCAGATCATCCGGTGATCGTGCACTTCGCCGGCGCCGAGCAGGCTTTCGCCTGGGCGCGCGAGGTTCCCGACGCCGCGCGCCGGCTCGCCGCGCGCTTCTGGCCCGGTCCCCTCACGCTCATCCTCAAGCGCTCGCCGCTCGCGCAGGACTTCGTGACCGGCGGCCAGGACACCGTCGGCCTGCGGGTTCCATCACATCCCGTTGCCCGGGAACTACTAGAAGAATTCAAGAAAGGAGTCGCCGCACCTTCTGCCAATCGCTTCGGGCTGGTGTCGCCCACCACCGCCGCGCACGTGCGCGAGGACCTCGGCGAAGACGTCGACCTCGTGCTCGAAGGCGGTTCGAGCGAGATCGGCATCGAGTCGACCATCGTCGATCTTTCGGGCGTTGGCGCAGTGCTGCTGCGCCCGGGGGGCATTTCCGAGGAGCAACTGGGCATAACGCTTTCAACCCGAACTGCTGATTCCCCGCGCCATTCCGGCGGCCTCGAGCGCCATTACGCGCCGCGCACGCCGGCGCGCCTGGTGCCTACGCACGCGTTGGACAAAGCAATTTCTTCAGCGGGAAACCGGGTTGCCGTGCTCGCTTTCTCGCGCCCCGACGAGCGGGTCGACTACTGGCTGCGCATGCCGCGCGAGCCGGCCGCCTACGCGCAGCGCCTCTACGCGGCGCTGCGCGAGCTCGACTCGGCGGCCTGCGAGGCGATCCTCGTCGAGGCCCCGCCCGAGGCGCCCGAATGGGCGGCCGTGCACGACCGGCTGCGCAGGGCCTGCACGTGAGGAACGTGCTTTTCCTGGCGCTGCTCGGCGGCTGCACGATCCACATCGAGACCGACTCGCGCGCGGCGACCGTGCTGGGCGTGGGCATCGTGGCCGCGGCGATCTACAGTGCCGAGACCGACCGCGAGCTCGCTCCCGAGCTCGCGCCCGATCGCAAGGTGAGCGAGCAGGACTGCACGCGGCCGATCGACCCGACCCTGGGCAACCTGCGCTGCAAGTAGAGCGCTAGTCGCGCTGCGGGCCGGGCCTGCCGTCCTCGACCACGAACGAGGCGAGGGTGCTGCAGCCGGCCTCGCGCTGGCGCACCGATTCCACGCCGCGCAGGTCGGCCTTGAGGCGCTTCGCGCCGAGGTCGATGCGCGTGTAGCCGCGGTAGCGGCCGTCGGCGAGCAGGATGTGCGGGTTGTCGGGAAGCAGCCGGTTCACGCGCTCCTGCGACCAGGCCTGCGAAGTGATGGAGGTGCCGACGAACTCGCTTGCCACCGTTCGCGAAGCCGGATCGTCGAAGTCTTCCTTGAGCTCGCAGACGTGGAAGGAATGCACGTCGCCGCCGATCACCAGCGGGTTCTGGATCTTCCTTTCAAGTAAAAAATCCAGGATTCTCTGGCGCGCCGCGGGATAGCCGTCCCAGCCGTCGGTCCAGGCGCGCCGGCCCGGACCGGGCTTCTGGTCGAACTGCGCCATGCGCGTCGCCTGCGCGAGCACGTTCCACCGCCCGCGTGACGCGGCGAGCCCGCGCTCGAGCCAGCGCTCCTGCGCGCGCCCGAGCATGCTGCGCGTCTCGACGCCCAGCCGCGGGCATGCCTCGACGTCGAGGGTGTTGCCGCCGCCGCGCTCCGGGCGCGGGCACGCCTGCCAGGAGCGGTACTGCCGGTTGTCGAGCATGTGGAAGCGCGCAAGTCCGCCCCAGTCGACGCGCGTGTGGATGCGCATGCGGTGCGCGTCGGGCCGCATGCGCGCGGGCAGCGGCATGTGCTCGTAGTAGGCGCGGTAGGCCGCGGCGCGCCGCGCGAGGAAGGCCTCGCGCGGCAGGCCGTCCTCGGGGCGATCGTCGGCGTAGTCGTTGTCAACCTCGTGGTCGTCCCAGGTCACCAGCCACGGGCACGCAGCGTGCGCCGCCTGCAGGTCCGGGTCGCTGCGATAGAGCGCGTGGCGCGCGCGGTACTGCTCGAGCGTGTAGGGCTCGCTCGCGCCGTGGCTCCTCACGTGGTCCCTGCCCCAGCTCGACTCGTAGATGTAGTCGCCCAGGAACACCATGAGGTCGGGCGCGTCGGCGGCGATGTGCCGGTAGGCGCCGAAGTAGCCCTGCTCGTACTGCTGGCAGGAGCCGAAGGCGAAGCGCAGGCGCTCGGGCATGGTGCCCGGCGCGGGCGCGGTGCGCGTGCGGCCCACCGGACTGTCGGCGCCCGCGGCGCGGAACCGGTACCAGTACCAGCGGCCGGGCTCCAGCCCCTTTACCTCGACGTGCACGGAATGGCCCCACGCCGGTTCCGCAGCGGTTTCTCCTGAAGCAACGACCGACTTCATCGCCTCGTCCGCGGCGACTTCCCAGCCCACGGGCACCGGCGATGGCGCGAGCGCGCCGGCGAGGCGCGTCCACAGCACCATGCCGTCGGGCGCCGGATACCCCGAAGCGACGCCGAGCGAAAAGGGATCGGCGGCGAACGCGGGTTTCGAAACAGCGAGCGCGCCGAGGCTCTGCAGGAAGCGTCGGCGCGTGAACATGTGACTAGAATAGCGGCTTCGAGTCCGGAGCACGCAATGATCCATTTCGTGGTGCACGAGGAAGGCGACGGCGTCGGCGTCGTCGTCGTGGAAGGCATCAAGGCCGGCCAGCCGCTCAAGGGCTGGATCATGGAGGACGACAAGGACATCGAGGTCACGGCGAAGAGCGACATTCCCATCGGACACAAGGTGGCGCTGAAGGACTACAAGGCCGGCGACACGGTGATCAAGTACGGCGTCGACATCGGCAAAGTGGTGAAGCCCATCGGGCGTGGCGAGCACCTGCACGTCCACAACGTCAAGACCAAGCGCTGGTAGACATCATGGATCTTTCGAAAGCATCGTTTTTCGGTTTCAAGAGAGAAAACGGCAGGGTGGGCGTGAGGAATCACGTTCTCATCCTCCCGGTCGACGACCTCTCCAACGCGGCGGCGCAGGCGGTCGAGAGCAGCATCAAGGGCACGCTCGCGCTGCCCCACCCTTACGGCAGGCTGCAGTTCGGCGCCGACCTCGATCTCCACTTCCGCACCCTGATCGGCGCCGGGTCCAACCCGAACGTCGCCGCGGTGGTGGTGATCTGCATCGAGGAGCAATGGGCGAAGAAGGTGGCCGACGGCATCCGGGCGACCGGCAAGCCGGTGGCGCACTTCGGCATCGAGCAGCACGGCGACCACGACACCATCATGCGCGCCTCCAAGGCGGCGAAGGAGTTCCTGCAGTGGGCGAGCGAGCTGCGCCGCGAGGAGCGGCCGCTCAAGGACCTGTGGGTGTCGACCAAGTGCGGCGAGTCCGACACCACCTCGGGCTGCGGCGCGAACCCCACCGTGGGCAATGCCTTCGACAAGATGTACCCGCACGGCGTCACCATGGTGTTCGGCGAGACCACCGAGCTCACCGGCGGCGAGCACCTGGTCGCCGCGCGCTGCCGCAACGACGAAGTGCGCAAGAAGTTCCAGTTCATGTTCGACCGCTACCAGCAGGTGGTCGAGCGGCACAAGACGAGCGACCTGATGGATTCGCAGCCGACCAAGGGCAACATCGAGGGCGGCCTCACCACGATCGAGGAGAAGGCGCTCGGCAACATCCAGAAGATCGGCCGCAAGTGCGTGGTCGACGGCGTGCTCGACAAGGCCGAGATGCCGACCGGGCCGGGGCTGTGGTTCATGGATTCTTCCTCGGCCGCGGCCGAGATGGTGACGCTGTGCGCCGCGGCCGGGTACACGGTGCACTTCTTCCCGACCGGCCAGGGCAACGTGATCGGCAACCCGATCCTGCCGGTGATCAAGCTCTGCGCCAATCCGCGCACGGTGCGCACCATGTCCGAGCACATCGACGTCGACGTCACGGGCCTGCTCAGGAAAGAGCTCACGCCCGACCAGGCCGGCGACAAGCTGCTCGAGAACATGTTCAAGACCGCCAACGGCCGGCTCACCGCGGCCGAGGCGCTCGGCCACCGCGAGTTCGTGCTTACCCGGCTGTACGAATCGGCTTGAAGGTCCTCGTCAAGAGAGATTCCGGTTTCCAGCAGTTCGAAGTCCCGCGCCACCCCAGCCAGACGGTGCTGGACGTCGTCACCTACATCCAGCGCGAGCTCGACCCGGCGCTCGCCTACCGTTACGCCTGCCGCGTGGGCATGTGCGGGTCCTGCGCCATGACCGTCAACGGCGTGCCGCGCTGGACTTGCCGCACGCACGTCGACAAGGTGGTGCGCGACGACGCGCTGGAGATCGGCCCGCTCGCGAACCTGCCGGTGATCCGCGATCTCGTCACCGACATGCGCGAGTTCTTCGACAAGTGGGCGCGCGCGAAGGGGCAATTCACGGGAACGCGTACGAAGCAGGATGATTTCGCACGGGTACCTCCACAGTCCCCGGAGAGAAAACTTGTCGATTCGAACATCGAGTGCATCGGCTGCGGGGTGTGCTACGCGGCGTGCGACGTGGTCGCCTGGAACCCGGACTACCTCGGACCGGCCGCGCTCAACCGCGCCTGGACGCTGGTGAAGGACGAGAGGGATTCCCTGAAGGCCGAAAGGCTACGCGCAGTCGCGGGGGACGCGGGCTGCCATTCCTGCCATACGCACATGAGCTGCACCGAGCGCTGCCCGAAGCACCTCTCGCCCACCGCGGGCATCGCGGGGCTGAAGCGGGAGATCGCGATCGCCGTTCTTAAGGGAAGCCTTTGAAGGGACAAGCCATCCTTTGGCTGGCGCAGCGGGCCAGCGCCGCGGTGCTGGGGGTCTGCGTGGTCGTGCACCTGGCGACGATCATCTACGCCGTGCAGGGCGGGCTGACGGCGTCGGAGATCCTGGACCGCACGCGCGGCAACGCGGGCTGGCTCGCCTTCTATATGGTGTTCGTCCTCGCGGTGACGGTGCATGCGCCGATCGGGCTGAGGAGCGTCTGCATCGAGTGGCTCGGCTGGCGCGGCCGTTCGCGCGACGTCGCGCTCGCCCTATTTGCCGCCGTGCTCGCCTGGATGGGGATGCGCGCCGCGATCGGCGTCTTCGCTTGAAGAAGGCGGGCTCCTACTGGGTTTCCGTGGTGCACCGCGTGTCGGGCATCGCGCTCGCGGCATTCCTGCCGCTGCACTTCTGGGCGCTGGGCAATGCCTTGCAGCTGGAGAGCTTCCTCGCCTGGACCGAGCAGCCGCTGGTGAAGCTGGGCGAATGGGCGATCGTGGTCGCGCTCGCCGCGCATCTCGGCGGCGGGCTGCGCGTGCTGGCGCTCGAGTTCCTGCCCTGGCGCGACTGGCAGAAGGGCCTCGCCGCCGCCGCCGCGAGCCTCGCCGTGGCGGTGGGGCTCGCGCTCGCGCTGGCGCTGTAGAATCGCAACACCAACCAAGAGGATGGAATGAAAAGAATCATTGTTTTCGCCGCTGCCGTGCTGCTCTCCTTTGCCGCGCAGGCGCAGTCGTGGCCGCAGAAGCCGGTCAAGTTCATCGTGCCTTTCCCGCCGGGAGGGGCGACGGACATCTCCGCCCGCCTGCTCGGCGAGCAGCTTTCGCGCATCTGGGGCCAGCAGGTGATCATCGAGAACCGCGGCGGCGCCGGCGGCGGCGTCGGCGCGGCGGAAGCCGCGCGCGCGACGCCCGACGGCTACACGCTGTTCTTCCCTTCGGGCTCGGTGGTGACGGCCAACCAGCACATCTACGCGAAGATGAACTACAACCCGGAGAAGGATTTCGTGCCGGTGACCAACGTCGTCTCCGGGCCGCAGGTGCTGATCGTCCCGGCGAACTCGCCCTTCAAGACGGTCAAGGACCTCATCGACCACGCCAAGGCGAATCCCGGCAAGCTCAACTTCGGCCACGCCGGCATCGGCTCGCAGACCCACCTTGCCGCCGAGAACTTCGTCTACCAGGCGAAGATCCAGGCGCAGGCCGTGCCCTACAAGGGGGAAGGCCCGGGCATCGCCGCGCTGGTCGGCAGCGAGACCGACTTCTTTCTCGGCAACATGGCGGCCGCCATCGGCCACATCAACGGCGGGCGGCTGCGCGCGCTCGGCGTGACGAGCAAGAGCGAGGCGCCGCAGCTCCCCGGCGTGCCGGCGATCGCGAAGACCGTGCCGGGCTTCGAGAACGCGGGCTGGTTCGGCATCGTGGCGCCGACCGGTACCCCGGACGAAATCGTGCAGAAGGTGTACCGCGATACCAAGAAGGCGCTCGAGGACACGACGATGAAGGCGCGCTTCTACGCCCAGGGCCTCGCGCCGGTCGGCAACTCGCCGCAGGAAATGGCCAAGGCGCTCAAGGAAGAGACCGCCCTCTGGGCCAACGTGGTGAGGGAGAGAAAGATCTCGGTGAAGTGAAGGTCGATCTCAAGCAGGTCGAGGAGGCGGCGAAGGAGCTGTACATCCGCGCGCTCAAGCGCCTGCCTCCCGACATCAAGCAGGGCTTCGAGGCGCTCGCGCGGGGCGAGCGCGACGCCGGGGCGAAGCGCATGCTCGGCACCATGGTGCGCAACATCGCGGTGGCCGAGGACAACGACAACCTGCTGTGCCAGGACACCGGCATCCCGGTCTACAACGTGTGGATCGGGCGCAATGTCGAGGTCGACGGCATGGCGCTCAAGCAGGCGATCCGCACCGGCTGCGCGCGCTCGACGCGCGAGTACGCTTTCCGCTCCTCGATCGTGCATCCGACCACGCGCGTCAACGAGCAGACCTCGACCGGCCGGGGCGTGCCGGTGATCAACATCGACTTCTCGGGCGAGGAGTCGCTGGTGATCGAGATGATTCCCAAGGGCTCGGGCTCGGAGAACAACTCCTGGCTGCGCATGGCGATTCCCGCCGAGGGGATCGATGCGATCAAGACCTTCGTCGTCGACTGCGTGCTCGAGGCGGGCGGCAAGACCTGCCCGCCGACCATCGTCGGCGTGGGCATCGGCGGCACCGCGGACCTGTGCATGCACCTCGCCAAGGTCGCGGCGACGCGCCGGCTCGGCTCGCCGTGCGAGGACCCCGAGGGCGCGAAGCTCGAGGGCGAGCTCACCGCGGCGGTGAACATGCTCGGCGTCGGCCCGCAGGGCCTTGGCGGGGACTCGACCGCCTTCGCGGTGCACGTCGAGACCGCGGCCACGCACATCACCATGAACCCGGTCGCGGTGAACATGCAATGCCATTCCGCACGGCGCGCGCGCGCAACCTTCCGTCCTGCGGGGGTGGAATATGGTTTCTAGGATTTTGCTTTTTCTGGTCCTCGCTTTTCCCGCCATCGGCGCTGAAGTCGCGGGCGTCAGGCTGGAAGAGCAGATCCAGCCGGGCAACCTTGTGCTGAACGGCGCCGGCCTGCGCAAGCGGCTTTTCTTCCAGGTCTACGCCATCGGGCTCTACCTGCCGAAGAAGACCGCCGACGCGGAGGAGGCGATCGCCTCGCCCGGCCCGAAGCGCGTCGCCATCCACATGCTGCGCAACGTCGGCGCCGCCGAGTTCTCCGAGGCGCTCGCCGAGGGCATCCGCGCCAACCACGCCGAGGCGGAGGCAAAGGCGCTCGAGCCGCGCGTGCAGGCGCTCGGCGCCATCATGGCCGAGCTGAAGGAAGCGAAGAAGGGCATGGCGATCGCCCTGGATTTCCAGGGAAAGGACACGCAAGTCCTCGTCGACGGCAAGCCCGCGGGGTCCCCGATCGCCGGCGAGGATTTCTACCGCGCGCTGCTGCGCATCTGGCTCGGCCCGCGGCCGGTGCAGGACGACGTGAAGAAGGCGCTGCTGGGGGGCGGGTAATGGCGCATTACGATCTTTCCTGTCCAATAGATGAACCGCAGGCCCGTCAACTGCGCGTCAACGACACCGTTACGCTGAACGGCACCCTGTTCGGCATCCGCGACGCGACGCAGATCCACATGTTCGACCGCAGCCGCAAGACGCGCTTCGATCTGCGCGGTCACGCGGTGATCCATACCGCGCCGAACGTGAGGAAAGTCGAGAAGGACGCAGCCAACCCCGCGGGCTACGCGCCCTCGTGCATCGGCACCACCACCAGCGACCGGATGGAGCGCTTTACCCGGCCGCTCATGGAGCAATGCGGCGTGCGGATCGTCATCGGCAAGGGTGGTTTGAGAGAATCCTCTTCGAAATCCTTTGCCGAGCTGGGGGGCGCCTACCTGGCCATCATCGGCGGCACGGCGGCGCTCGAGACCACCTGGGTGGAGGCGATCGAGGACGTCGACCTCGACGACCTGCACCCCGAGTCGCTCTGGAAGTTCCGCGTGCGCGGCTTCGGCCCGCTGCTGGTCGCCATGGACAGCCATGGCCAGAGCCTCTACTCGGAAGTCCAGGCGGGCGCCCGGTCGCGCCGCGCCGAGGCTTTGCGCCGCCTCGGCGTACGGTAGAATCGCCCGCTTCTACCAGGAGACTTTCATATGAATTGCATCGCTCGTGTCCTTGCGCTCGTCGCAGGCACGGTAGCTTTTTCCGTTTCGGCCCAGAACATCTCGATCGCCACCGGCGGCACGGGCGGTGTGTACTACCCCATGGGCGGCGGCATGGCTGCCGTGCTCTCCAAGTACGTCGACGGCATGCAGGCCACGGCGGAGGTGACCGGCGGCTCGGTCGCGAACCTGCAGCTCATCGGTACCGGCAAGCCCTACATCGCGCTCAGCATGGCCGACGCGGCGCTCGACGCCTACAAGGGCCAGGACAAGTTCAAGAGCAAGGCGGTGCCGGTGCGCACGCTGATGATCCTCTACCCCAACCGCATGCACGTGGTGAGCATCGAGGGCACCGGCGTCAACACCATCAAGGACCTGAAAGGCAAGCGCGTATCGACCGGATCGGGGGGCAGCGCCACCGAAGTCATGGCCTTCCGCGTCATCGAGGCCGCGGGCCTGGACAAGGACCGCGACATGCGCCGCGAGCGCCTGGGCGGCGCCCAATCGGTGTACGCGCTCAAGGATCGCAAGATCGACGCGTTCTTCTGGGTCGGCGGCCTGCCCACGGCGGCGGTGACCGACCTGGCGAGCAGCCCCGGCGTCAAGATCAAGATGGTCGATCACGCGGACCTCGTCCCGGCGATGAACAAGAAATACGGCAACCTCTACGTCGAGGACACCATCTCCAAGGACGTCTACCGCGGGATGGAGAAGGACAACGCGCAGGCCACCGTCATGAACATCCTGGTCGCGCACGAGAACATGGACGACAAGACCGCCTACAACATCGTCAAGGCGATCTTCGACCATCGCGAGGAGCTGGTCCGCGTGCACAAGGAGGCGGCCAACTTCAAGGTCGAGAATCAGAAGAAGGAAGCTTCGCCGCTGCCCTGGCACCCGGGCGCGGTAAAGTACTTCGGCGAGAAGGGCGTCAGGCTCAACTAAGGCTGCGAGCTCCCCAGGCCCCGTCCGGCCATCCCGGCGGGGCCTTTTGTTATGAGCGAAGAAACGATCCGCCTGCACCAGCCCGCGGCCGAGGTAAGCCGCGAGGCGCTCGAGCGCGCCGAGGCGATGATCGAGCAGGAAGAGGGCGTCCACAACAAGCTCGCCGGCTGGCTCGCCGGCCTGGTCGGCGCGGTGGCGGTGGCGATGTCGGTGTTCCATCTGTACACCGCCTACGCCATCGTGCGCCCCGAGCACCTGCGCGCGATCCACGTCGCCTTCGTGCTGTTCCTCACCTTCCTCATCTTCCCGGTGTCGCGCCGCTTCCGCCATCGCGTCATGTGGTGGGACTGGGCGATCGCCGCCGGCGGGGTGGCGACCGCGGTGTACCTGATCATGGGCGGCGACGATTTCTTCGACCGCTCGATCCTGCCGACCGACTGGGACATCGCCTTCGGCGTGCTGCTCGTCGTGCTGGTCCTGGAAGCGATGCGGCGCACCACCGGCTGGATCCTGCCCGTGGTCACCGTCTGCTTCCTGCTCTACGCGTTCTTCGGCGAGTACCTGCCGGCGCCCTGGACGCACAAGGGCTACGAGGTGCCGCGCCTGGTCGGGCACATGTACATGACCCTGGAGGGCATCTACGGCACCGCGATCGCGGTGTCCTCGACGCTGATCATTCTCTTCACCATCTACGGCGCGTTCCTGCAGTTCTCCGGCGCCGGCAAGTTCTACATCGACTTCTCGTTCTCGGCGATGGGCGGCAAGCCCACCGGCGCCGGGCGCACCGTCACGCTCGCCTCGTTCCTGCTCGGCGGCCCTTCGGGCTCGGGCGTGGCGACCACGGTGACGCTCGGCTCGGTGGCGGCGCCGATGCTCGCCAAGGTCGGCTACAGCAAGGAGGAGGCGGGCGGGCTGCTCGCCGCCGGCGGCCTGGGCGCGATCATCTCCCCGCCGGTGCTCGGCGCGGCGGCGTTCCTCATCGCGGAGTTCCTCAAGATCTCGTACCTCGACGTGCTGCTGATGGCGGTGATCCCGACCTGCCTGTACTACCTGTGCCTGTTCATCATGGTCGAGATCGACGTGCGCAAGTTCGGCATGAAGGGCGTCACTTTCGAGTCGGTCGAGTCGGCCTGGAGCCTGGCGAAGAAGTACTGGTTCCACTTCCTCTCCCTGGTGTCGATCGTCGCCTTCATGCTGGTCGGCTACTCGCCCGAGCTGTCGGTGTTCTGGGCAACCGTGGTCGCCGGCGCCACCAGCTTCCTGCGCCGCGATACTTCGCTCATTCCTTACGAACTGTTCCAGGGAAAGCTTGGCATCGTTTCTGGAATCGTGAACTCGGGTTTCATCAAGGCGCTGCAGGGCGGCGCGATGGCGGTGTTGAACGTCGCCGCCACCTGCGCGGGCGCCGGCATCATCGTGGGCGTGGTGACGCTGACGGGGTTGGGCCTCAAGTTCAGCTCGATCGTCCTCGCCGGCGCCGGCGGATCGCTTCTGCTCACCGCGATCTACACCGCGCTCATCGTCTGGATCGTCGGCCTCGCGGTGCCGGTCACCGCCAGCTACATCATCTGCGCGGTCATCGCCGCGCCGGCGCTGATCGCGCTCAAGGTGCCGGAGTTCGCCGCGCACATGTTCGTGTTCTACTACGCGGTGCTCTCCGAGGTCTCGCCGCCCACCGCGCTGTCGCCCTTCGCCGCCGCCGCGATCACCGGCGGCGACCCGTACAAGACCGTCCTGCAGGCGTGGAAGTACACCACGCCCGCATTCCTCGTGCCCTTCATGTTCGTGCTCGACCCCAGCGGGCTCGGCCTGCTGCTGATGGGCTCGACCAAGGCGCTCGCGGGCGCCGACTGGGGCTCGATCGCGCTGGTTACGTTCACCGCCGCGGTCGGCATCCTCTCCCTCGCCGGGGGCTTCCAGGGGTGGCTCTTCCGCAAGACCACGTCTCCCGAGCGCTGGATGCTGATCGTCGCCGGCGTGCTGCTCGTCTATCCCAAGCCGCTGTTCGACGTCGCCGGCTTCGCAATGGTCACGATCGTTCTCGCGCTGCAATGGTTCCGAAAACCCTCGATACAGACATCCTGATCCTCGGCTCGGGCGGCGCGGGGCTGTTCGCCGCGCTGCACGCGCATCAGGCGCAGCCGCGCGCGGCCGCGCCGCTCTCGATCACCGTCGCGGTCAAGGGCCTGCTCGGCAAGTGCGGCTGCACGCGCATGGTGCAGGGCGGCTTCAACGTCGCGCTCGCGCGCGAGGACTCCGTCGAGCGCCACTTCATGGACACCATCGAGGGCGGCAAATGGCTTCCCGACCAGGACCTCGCGTGGCAGCTCGTCACCCTCGCCGTCGAGAGGATCCGCGAGCTGGAGAACGAGCTGGGCTGCTTCTTCGACCGCAACCCCGACGGCACGGTGCACCAGAAGGCGTTCGCCGGCCAGACCTTCGACCGCACGGTGCACAAGGGCGACCTCACCGGCATCGAAATCATCAACCGCCTCGCCGAGCAGGTATGGGCGCGCAACATCGGCCGCCTGGAAGAGCATAGAGCGGTTGAACTGATCAAAAGCAAAGACCAGAAAAGCCTTTCCGGCGTCCTCTTCATCGACATGCACACCGGCGAGTACACGTTCGTGCGCGCCAGAGCGGTGCTGCTCGGCACCGGCGGCGGGCCGACGATGTACAAGTACCACACGCCCTCGGGCGACAAGAGCTGCGACGGCCTCGCCATGGCCTTGCGCGCCGGGCTGCCGCTGCGCGACATGGAGATGGTGCAGTTCCATCCCACGGGGCTGCTGGCGGGAACGCATACGCGCATGACCGGCACCGTGCTCGAGGAGGGGCTGCGCGGCGCCGGCGGCTACCTCCTGAACGGGTCGAAGGAAAGGTTCATGCAGCAATACGACCCCAAGGCCGAGCGCGCCACGCGCGATGTCGTATCGCGGTCGATGTTTACCGAGATGCGAAAAGGCGCGACCACACCCTACGGCGGCCTGTACATCTCCATGGCGCACCTGGGGCCGGAGCGCGTGCGCAGGGACTTCAAGGGGATGGTCGAGCGTTGCGCCGATTGCGGCTTCGACCTTGCCGGCGGCCTGGTGGAGGTGGTGCCCACCGCGCACTACATGATGGGCGGGGTCGAGTTCGGCGGGGATTGCTCGACCGAGCTGCCGGGCCTGTTCGTCGCCGGCGAGGACGCCGGCGGCGTGCACGGCGCGAACCGCCTCGGGGGCAACGGCGTGGCGAACTCCACGGTGTTCGGCGCGGTGGCCGGCGACGCGATGGCGCGCTGGATCGAAGGCCAGGGCTGGCGCGAGCCCGACCGGGCGGCGATCGACGCCGCGGTCGAGGCCTGCGAGAAGCCGTTCCGGAAAAGCACGCCTTCGGCGATCCACCCGATCCGTGAAAGGCTCTACGACGTGATGTGGGAGCAGGTCGGGATCATCCGCGATGGCGCCGGCCTCGCCCGGGCGCAGCGGGAGCTGGCGGGGCTGGAGGCGGAGCTCGAGTCCTGCGGCATGGCCGACGGCAACCGCGCCTTCAATCTCACCTGGCACGACTGGCTGAACCTGAAGAGCCTGGTCTCGGTGAGCCGGGCGATCGCCGACGCGGCGCTCGCGCGCACGGATTCGCGCGGCGCGCACTACCGCTCCGACTTCCCGCTCACGGGGCCGCTGGAGCAATCGGCGTTCACGAGCATCCGTAATGGCCAACTCACCATGAAGCCCGTGCGCTTCACCCGGGTCCGTCCCGGCGAGTCGCTGCTCAAAGATGCAGCCTAAGCACGACTGGCCCGGCGAGGTGTACCGCGAGTTCGTCGCCGCCAACGTGCGGCTGGTGGGCTATGTCCCCGACGCGGGGCAGAAGCGGCTGATCGAGCTGTGCCAGGCCGACAAGACCATGCGCGCCGTCCCGCTCACCACCGAGGAGGAGGGGATCGGGCTCGCCGCCGGGGCGTGGCTGGGCGGCATGCGCAGCGTGCTGCTCATGCAGTCGAGCGGGGTGGGCAACATCATCAACGTGCTGGGCATGGTGAAGGTTTGCCGCTTCCCGCTGTTCATCCTGGTCACCATGCGCGGCGAGACGGGCGAGTTCAATCCGTGGCAGGTGCCGATGGGCGAGGCCACGGCGCGCGTGCTCGACACGATGGGCGTCGCGGTGCGGCAGGCGGGCGAAGCCGGGACGGTCGCCGCGCACGTGCGCGCGGCGCTGCGCATCGCCTTCCAGGCGCAGGGCGCCGAAGCGGTGCTCGTCGCCCAGAAGGTGATCGGCATCAAGAGCTTCCAGGAGCAGGCGAACCAGTGAAGCCCAATCTGCGCCGCCGGAAAGTGGTCAAGACCTTGCTTTCCAACAGAAAGAATCTTCTGGTGGTCGCCGGCCTGGGCTCGACCTCGTGGGACATCACCGCCGCGGGCGACTCCTCGCTCAGCTTCCCCTCGTGGGGCGCGATGGGTCAGGCCGCCATGACCGGCCTCGGCCTCGCGATCGCCCAGCCCACGCGCCGCGTGCTGGTCATCACCGGCGACGGCGAGATGCTGATGGGCCTGGGCGCGCTTGCGACCATCGGCGTGCAGACGCCGACGAACCTTGCGGTCGTCGTGATCGACAACGAGCGCTACGGCGAGACCGGCATGCAGGCGACGCACACCGCGTACGGCGTGGACCTCGCCGCGGTGGCCAAGGCCTGCGGCTTCAGGGAATCGCGATTGATCCGGAAAGAATCCGAAGTGGAAACGCTGCGCGAGATGATCCACGCCGCGAGCGGCCCGCTCTTCGCCGCCATCAAGGTGATCGACGAGAAGCTGCCGCTCGTGCTGCCGCCCAACGACGGCGTGGTCCTGAAGGAGCGCTTCCGCCGCGCGCTCCTCGGACCCTCAGCCGACGTGCTTCCGGAAGAACGCTAGCGTCCGCTCCCGCGCCTGCTTCGCGGCGGGCGCGTCCCAGGAGCCGCGCTGGTCGCAGTTGAAGCCGTGGTCGGCGGCGTAGATGAAGATCTGGTGCTGCGGGTGCCGCGCGGCGAGCTTCTTCACCCCCTCGACGGGAATGTGCTGGTCGCGCTCGCCGAAGTGGGCCATCAGCGGCACGCGCGGCTCGAGCTCGGCGTTGTCGAGGATGCCGCCGCCGTAGTAGGGCGCCGCGCAGGCGAGGCCGCCGAGCTTACCGGCGGCGAGCCAGGTGATGAGCCCGCCCCAGCAGTAGCCGACGATGCCGACCTTGCCGGCGCCCGCCGCGACCTTGATGGCGGCCTCCGTGTCCTGCATCGCCATGTCGTTCGCCACCTTGCCGCGGATCTCGCGCCCCTTGGCGATGTCCTCGGGCGTGTAGCCGAGGTCGACGTTCCTCTGCACGCGGTCGAAGAGCGCCGGCGCGATGGCGAGGTAGCCGTCGGCGGCATAGCCGTCGGCGACGGATTGGATATGGCTGTTGACGCCGAAGATCTCCTGGATCACGACGATGCCGCCGCGCGGCTTGCCCGACGGGTCGGCGCGGTACGCGGCGAGCTTGTGGCCGTCG
>CBDDRQ010000067.1:0-23370 GCA_965233125.1 uncultured bacterium | reverse complement strand
ACCGACCTGCGCGTGCGCGCGGATGCGGAGCGCTGGATGGACTGGGCCTTCACCTTCCAGAACGCCATGCGCGACGTCTTCTGGGGCCTCATCCGCACGGCGCCGGAGAAGCGCGACATGAAAACCATCGAGGCAGGGGCTACGCGCAGCGCGGAACTGCTCGCGGCGGTTCTCGAGCCGGCGCTTGCGGGCAAGAATTATCTGACTGGAAATGACTTTACGATGGGCGACATCCCCATCGGCTGCGAGGTGCAGCGCTGGATGCGCGTGCCGATCGAGCGGCCGCGCTTCCCGAACGTCGAGGCGTGGTTCGAGCGCCTACGCGCCCGGCCGGCGTTCCTCAAGTTCGTCGACGTTGCGCTCACCTAGCGCCGCCACGCGGCCGCCCTTGTCGAGCGCGGCGAGCGCGCGCACCTTGGCGTAGAAGCGCCCCAGGTCGCCGCCCTGCTCCGCGAGCACGCGCTCGAACGCCGGCACGAGCTCGCTGTAGAGCGCGATCGACACCAGGAAGGCGTTGTTCGGCTCGGCGGGGATGATCGCGCCGTACTGCGCGCGCAGCCGCTCGAACTCGGCGCGCTTGGCGGCGAGGAGCTCGCCGCGCGGCAGGCCGGCGGCGTAAGCCGCGGCGAGCCGGTCGCGCGCTTCCTTGACGCGCGCCGCGAAGGCGCGCTTGCGCGCCTGCGCGGCCCGGAACGATTCGAGCTCGGCGCCGCGGCCCTCGGCCTCGAGCCAGCGGCGCACGCCGATCTCCTCCACCACCACGGCGAAGGACTCGTTGAAGGTGGTGTCGTTCTTCGCGTAGGCGACCTGGTGCGCGAGCTCGTGGAACACGAGCCGCGCGAGCTGGGTATCGGGGTAGCGGATGAAGGTCGACAGCAGCGGGTCGTCGAACCAGCCCAGGGTCGAGTAGGCGGGCACCCCGCCCACGTGGACGTCGTAGCCCTCCGCGCGCAGCTTCGCGCCGTGCCGGCGCGCGTCCTTCTCGTCGTAGAAGCCGCGGTAGCTCACGCAGCCGGTGAACGGGAAGCACTCCTGTCTTGCCTCGACCGAGAACTCGCCCGCGGCGAACACGTTCCAGACCACGTAGGGCCGGTCGAGGTCGGCGTAGGACTGGTAGCTGCCGTTCTCGGGAAGCTCGAGGCGGCTCGAGGCGAACGCGCGGATGCGCGCCGCGAGCTGCAGCCGCTCGCGCAGCTCAGGCGGCGTCTTCGGGTCGGCGAGCCATGCGTCGATCGGGCGCGCGGCGCTGATGAGGCGCAGGTGCCCGCCGATCGCCTGCGAGTAGTAGGAGACCGTCTCGCAGCCCGCGAGGCCGAGGAGCAGCAGGAGCCAGAGCCGCCTCAATCGAACCTGCCGTGCTCGAAGAAGCGCGTCGCGAGCCGCGCGACGCGCGGCGAGACGATGAGCATGCTGTGGCCCTCGTGCACCAGCGAGCGCGCCCTCATGCCTTCCACCGTCGTCTCATCGACCCGTACCACCCCGTCATTTTCCCCCGGCAGCGCGCCGAGCGCGCGCCCCAGGCCCAGCGCCAGCGTGCCGGCCACCACGCCCAGCGGCTCGGGCCGCGGCCAGCGCGCCTCGCAAGACTCCCAGCGCCCCGCCGAGCGCCCGAGCATCCACCGGCCCAGCCCGTGGCGCGCGAGCCTGCGGCCGGCCAGGCAGCCGCGCACCGGCGCGCCCAGGAGGAGCACGGAAGCCGCCCGCAGCTGCGGGTGCAGGCACAGCGTATCGAGGATCAGCGCGCCGCCGAGGCTGTGGCCGGCGAAATGCGCCGCGCGGCCGCCCAGCTTTTCAAGGACGAACTTTTCCAGCAGCGAGACATTCTCCTCCAGCGGGTCGCGGCCGCGGTAGACGAAAACCCGCGGCGCATAGCCCGCCCTCGCCAGCCGGGCGGCGAAGAGCGCCATGGCGACGCTCGGCATCCACAGGCCCGGCACCAGCACCACGTCTCGCGTCACTCGGCTTTCCCGGACCTCGCGAAAATCGCGCTCGCCCGCGCGACGCGTCGGCCGCCGGCGACGAGGTAGCAGTTCGCGAACGCAAGCCGCGAGCCGGCCTGCTGGATCTCGACTTCCGACTCGACCCAGTCGCCGGCCTTCGCGGGACTCGCATAGTCGATGGACAGCTGCACGGTGAAAAAGCTTCCGGAGAGCTTGTTGCCCTGCCCCACCAGCGCGTAGCCGAGCGCGAGGTCGGCGAGCGTCGCCAGCATCCCGCCGTGGCAGATGCCGCGCGAATTGGTGTGCTTCTCCTCCAGGCGCACGCCGATCGAGACCCCGCGCGCATCGCGCCGCTCGTAGAGCGGCCCGACCAGGGCATTGAACGGGCTCAGCCCCTCCAGGCGGCGGAATCCCCCGGGCAAGCTCATTTGTCCTTTACCGCGTCGAGCACGGCCTGCGCCCGGTGGGCGACCGGGTAGTCGACCATCTGGCCGTCGACCTGCACGGCGGCCTCGCCGCGCGCCTCGGCGGCGCGGAAGGCCGCGACGATGCGCCGCGCGCGCTCGAGCTCTTCTTCGCTGGGCAGGTAGGCGGCGTTGACCGGCGCGAGCTGGTCGGGGTGCACGCACAGCCGCCCCTGGAAGCCGCCGCGGCGGCTGCGCTCGAGCGCGCGCCGGAAGGCCTCGGCCTCCTTGAAATGGAACCAGGGGCTGTCGATCGGGTTCTCCATGCCGGCGGCGCGCGAGGCGAGCACGATGCGCTCGCGCGCGCCGGCGAGCTCGGGCTCGTCCAGGGTCGGCGCGAGCCCGACGTCGTTGGCGTAGTCCGCCGCGCCGAAGGCGACGCGCTTCACCCGCCACGGGCCCGCGTAGGGCCGCAGGTTCCTCGCCTGCAGGACGCGGTCGACCCTTTGCACGCCGGCGGCGGTCTCGACGATGGGCATCAGGTCGAGCGAGCCCTCGGGGATGCCGCGCTCGCGCTCGAGCGCGGCGATCATCCAGTCGATCGCGTGCAGGTCGGCGGCGCTTTCGATCTTGGGCACCACCACGCCGTCGATTCCCGGCTGCACGGTCTCCACGAGGTCGCCGTAGCAGAACGGTGTCGAGGGCGCGTTGACGCGCACGTAGGCGCGCGCGCGGCCTTTCTTTCCCAGCGCGAGCGCGACCAGCTTGCGCGTGGCGGCCTTCTCGGCGAGGGCGACCGAGTCCTCGAGGTCGAGGATCACGGCGTCGGCCTCGAGCGTGAAGGCTTTCTCGACCCGGCGCGCGACGTTGCCCGGCGCGAACAGGAAAGAGCGGTTCAGTGTCACTTCTGCCCCCTATTTGATCAGGCTGCGCTCGCCCCACTGCGGATAGGGCAGCAGCGCGTTCGCGGTCTCGAGCTCGCGCGGCCACACCACCTCCGGCCGCCCCATGAGAATCTGCGCCACCGCGGCGTGCGTCGCGGCTTGCGCGCCGTTCGCCGGGTCGACCTTGTGCGGGCCGAGCACCGTCTTTGCTTCCAGAGCGGCCAGGGCGGCGCGCAGCTTCTCGCCATCGAGCGTCCCCGCCTCGCGCACCGCCGCCTCCAGCACCGTCGCCGCGGCATAGCCCTGCGCGGCGGCGAACCCCGGGGCGTGCGACCAGCGCCCGGCGTAGGCCTTCGCGAAGGCCGCGTTGCCCGGCGTGGCGAGGCGCGCATCGTACTCGAAGGCGCCGAGGCTGAACTCCGCATCCTGCCCGACGAGGTCGATGAACGCGGGCTCGGCGGCGGCGCGGGCGAAGAAGAGCCGCGGCGCGTAGTCCAGGCGCTTGAAGGTGCGCACCATGTCCGCGGCCTCCCGCACCTCGCCGAAGGCGATCCAGGCCTGCGCGCGCGCCGCGCGCGCGAGCTGCACCTGCGGCTCGAAGTCCGCGCTCGCGCCGGCGTAGGAAACCATCTCCACCGCCGCGAAGCCCTGCGCTCGCGCGAGCTCCGCGGTCGCCTCCGCCATGTCGCGCGAGCGGGGGTCGTCGCGCCCCAGGATGAGAAGGCGCTCCAGGCCCGCCTGCTTCGCCAGCTCGAGCACGCCGGTGCCGTACGACGCATAGGGAATGCCGCTCTGGAAGAGGTAGCTCGGCGCGCGCTTGTGCACCGTGCGCGCGGGCCCGCCGCCGTTGATCATCACGCGCTGCGCGCGCTCGGCCGCCGCCGCCCCCATCATCGTCGCCGCGGACCCGTAGGGCCCGATGAGGACATCGGCTTCGGCCGCGAGGCTCTGGTACTCCTGCCCGGCACGCACCGCGCTCGAGGCGTCGTCGCGCAGGCGCAGCTCGACGCGGCGCCCGAGCAGGCCGCCGCGCGCGTTCACCTCCTCTTCCCAGAGGAGCAGCGCCCGGCGGTAGCCCTCCGCGGCGGCCGCCTGCGCCCCGGTTGTCGACACCACGGCACCGATGACGACAGGGGAATCCTGTCCCGGGGCGGAAGGGGCTGCCAGCAGCCCCCACAGCAGCAGTAGCCTAGTAATCCAGCTTGTCATCGACCGCGTGGCCGCGCATCGGGATCAGCATCGAGCGCTCGAAGCTCATGAACACCGTTCCATCCGCCTTCTTGCCCGTGGTGCGCACGGTGACGATGCCCTGGTGCTTGCGCGAGCCCGACTCGCGCTTGCCGATCACCTCCGACTCGGCGTAGATGGTGTCGCCGGCGAACACCGGCGCGGTGAGGCGGATCTTGTCCCAGCCGAGGTTGGCGAGCGTCTTCTGGCTCACGTCCGCGACGCTCATGCCGGTGACGATGGCGAGCGTCAGGCAGGAGTTCACGAGCGGGCGCTTGAACTCCGTGCCGGCGGCGTAGACCGCGTCGAAATGCAGCGGGTGCTGGTTCATCGTGAGCAGCGTGAACCAGGTGTTGTCCGCTTCGCTGAGCGTGCGCCCCGGCCGGTGCTCGTAGACGTCGCCGACCTCGAAATCCTCGTAGTGGCGCCCCGCCGACTCGCGGTAGCGCCTGGGTCCGACTTCCTTCGCCTTGACGACCATGTGTGAGAATCCGTCCGTGAAAGATGCGTTGCGCGAGATTGTAGGGAGGTCGAACGTCCTGACCTCGCCCGAGGATACCGCACCCTACCTGACCGACTGGCGCCGGCAGTATTCCGCCGGCGCCGAATGCGTGGTGCGCCCGGGGAGCACCGACGAGGTGGCGCGCGTGGTCGCGGCCTGTGCGCGCGAGGACGTGGCGATCGTCCCCCAGGGGGGCAACACCGGCCTCTCGGGCGGCTCGGTGCCCACCGGCGCGCGGCGCGAAGTGGTGGTCTCGCTCGGGCGCATGAACCGCATCCGCGCCCTCGACGTCCTCAACGACACGCTCACCGCCGAGGCGGGCTGCGTGCTCGCCGCCGTGCAGCGCGCCGCGGACGGGGCCGGGCGGCTCTTCGCGCTCTCGCTTGCCGCCGAGGGCAGCTGCCAGATCGGCGGCAACCTGTCGACCAATGCCGGCGGCGTCAACGTGCTGCGCTACGGCGCCGCGCGCGAGCAGGTGCTCGGCCTCGAGGTGGTGCTGCCCGACGGGCGCGTCTGGAACGGCCTGAGGGGCCTGCGCAAGGACAATACCGGCTACGACCTGAAGCAGCTCTTCCTGGGCGCGGAAGGCACGCTGGGCATCATCACCGCCGCCGTGCTGCGCCTGCATCCGAAGCCGAGCGCCGCCGCGACCGCCTGGATCGGCCTCGCCAGCCCGCGCGCGGCCGTGGAGCTGCTCGCGGCCCTGCACGAGCGCCTCGGCGAGCGGGTCGGTGCTTTCGAACTGGTGTCGCGGGAATGCCTCGAAGCGGTTCTTGAGAAATCGAGAGATCTTCAAGACCCTCTTCCGACGCCCCACCCCTGGTACGTGCTCGCCGAAGTCGCCGACAACGGCGCACAGGACGAGCTTTACGAGCGCGTCGCAGCCGCCCTCGCCGGCTGCGACGACGCCGTCCTCGCGCAGAGCGTCGAGCAGTCGCGCGCGCTCTGGCGCATCCGCGAGAGCATTCCGGAGGCGCAGTTCAGCAACGTCAAGCACGACGTCTCGGTGCCGGTCTCGAAGACGCCCGAGCTGCTCGAGCACCTCGACCGATCCGTGAAGAAGCAGTTTCCCGGGGCGCAGATCTATGCGTTCGGGCACGTGGGCGACGGCAACATCCACTACAACGTCGGCCCGGCGGCGCTCGTCGGGCAGCGCCCCGCCGTCAACCGCATCGTCTACGACGCCGTCGCCGCGCTCGGGGGCTCGATCTCGGCCGAGCACGGCCTGGGGCAGCTCAAGCGCGAGGAGATCGCCCGCCACAAGGACCCGCTGGAGCTCGAGCTCATGCGCGCCCTGAAGCGCGCGCTCGATCCCCGCGGCCTGATGAATCCCGGCAAGGTCCTCTAGCGCTCTCTCCGCAGCACCAGGGCCCGCTTGCGGCCGTCGGGCGCGACCAGCTCCCCGCTCATGCGCCCGCCCTCGACCCGGCCGCTGAACTTCCCGGCCGCCGATTCCCAGGCGATGTCGCGCCCGGAGAGGCTGGCGCGCTTGGCCCCGTCGATCTCGATCTGCTGGTAGTTCTGCTCGATGCGCAGCGTCTCGCCGCCGCCGCGCCACGTCCCGCGCACCTCGGCGGGCACGACCCACAGGTAGAGCTTGCTTTCGGGGCCCTGCCCCGGATGCGGCTCCGCGATGCGCAGGGTCTCGGTGCGGTCGGGCTTCCAGCCCGCCATGCCGAAGGCATGCGCGACGATGCGCGTGCCGGGCCTGAGCTCGTAGATGAGGCGCGGCTGCAGCTTGCCGATCAGCCCGGGCAGGAGGTAGAGCGTCACCACGCTCGCCGGCGACAGGTCCGCGGCAAGCACGTCGCCCTGCACGAACGCGACGCGCTGCGCGACGCCGGCGGCCCGCGCGGTGCGCCGCGACGCCTCTACCAGGCCGGGGTCGAGCTCGATGCCGATGCCGCGCGCGCCGAACCGGAGCGCCGCCGCGATGACGATGCGCCCGTCGCCCGAGCCGAGGTCCATCACCACGTCCGAGGGCCGGGTGCCGGCGAGCTCGAGCATGCGCTCCACCACGGCGTCGGGCGTGGTGATGAACGGCGCGCGCAGGTCCGTGTCATCGGCGCTCGCACCGAAGGAAACCAGCAAGAGAAAGAAAAATCTCTTCACGGCAGCAAGGCGGTGATGCGCTGCTGCGCCTCGGCGCTCGACCAGTCGAGCGCGCCAACATGGCGCAAGCGCACCTCGCCCTCCGGGCCGAGCACGTAGGTCGCCGGCAGGACGCGCGCCCCCCACGCCTTGGTGGTGCTTCCGTCGCGATCGAGGAGCACCGTGAAGCCGAGCGGCATGGTCTTCATGAAGTCGCCGGCGACCCGGCCGCCCTCGGCCACGTTCACCGCGAGCACCACGAAGGGCCGGCCCTCGAGCGAGCGGCGCAGGCGCTCGAGGCTCGGCATCTCCTCGCGGCAGGGGGCGCACCAGGTGGCCCAGAAGTTCACCAGCACCACTTTGCCGCGATAGTCGGCAAGGCGGTGCGTCCTTCCCTCCAGGTCCTCGAGCTCGAGCGGCTGCGCGGCCGCGCTCCCCCACGCCAGGAGGAGCGCCGCCAGCCAGAAACGCATCAGGCTTTCAGCTCGCGCGCCGTGATGGTGTACTTGAACGCGTCGGGATCGAGCTGGTCGAGGCGCTCGCCGCCGGTTTCGCCGTTCGGGTACATGAGGTAGGGCAGCTTCGGCCCGCGCGAATGCGGCAGCACGACGTCGTGGCCCATGTTGTAGGCGAGCCAGTTCATCTCCCAGCTGCCGAACAGGCGCTTTCTCGCCGCCACCACCTTCGGGTCGTCCATCGCGAGCTTGCCCGGGGGCTCCTCGAGCACCACCTTGCGCACGTCGGCGGGGTCGACCGGCACCCAGCCGATGCCGGCGGCGAAGAACTCCGCCCGGCAATGCTGCGCTTTGCTGATGAGCGGCGAGCCCGCGCCGAGGCTCTTGTAGCCGTGCGCCGAGGGCGCGACGCGCACGCCGTAGACGTCGCGCGCGGGCACGCCGACCGAGCGCGCCAGCCCGACGTAGAGCGCGTTCAGGTCGCCGCACTTGCCGCCGAGGTTCTTCGTCTCGAGCATGGCCTTGATGTCGCCCCAGCCGCAGCCGCGCACGTCGGGGTCGCGGAAGCTGTTGTCGACCACCCACTCGTAGAGCGCGCGGGCCTTCTGCAGATCGGTGCGGCTGCCCCTGATCGCGTCCTCGGCGGTCTCGCGCACGATGCCGTCGGTGGGGATGAGCTCGGTGGGCGCGGTGAAGAACTTCGCCTCTGCGGCGCTCAGGCGCTCCCCGCCCGAGCCCGCGCGCGACAGGTCGACCGCGCGATCGCGGGTCGCGAAGCGGCTCGTCACCTCCAGGTAGGGCGCCGCCTGCCCGGCGGGCCACTCCGCGTACAGCATCTCGACGCCGTACTTCGAGTCGCGCAGCACCTCGGCGCGCGCCACGTTGCCGTTCCAGATGTCGCCCTGGTCGCGGTGCCAGTCGCTCGCGCCCGCGAGCGGCAGCGGGATCCAGGCGCGCGACACGCCGGAGGGGCGCTGGATATCGACGCGCGTGGTGATCTCGAAGCTGCGCCAGCCTTCCTGGCCGTGCGCGATGCGCCAAGGCAGGGAAGCGACGGCGGAGGCGGCGGCCGTCGAAGCAAGGAAGGTTCTGCGGTCCATGGGTTCTCCCGGAAAAGGAATCCGAATCTAGCGCTCGCGGGCGCGAAAATAAAGCCCGCCGAACGTCATGGTCTTACCGTGACGCGCACGCGCTGCACGCTGTTGTTTCCGAAACCTGACACGTCCCAGGGCGGCGCGAGGGGCTGCGTGGCGCCGCTCGCGTCGGTGGCGCGGCAGGAGAGCTCGTGCTCGCCCGGCGTCGCCTGCCACGTGGCATGCCAGGCCGTCCAGGCGTGCGCATGGGCCGCGGGCTCGAGCGCAGCATCGCTCCAGCTCCCATCGACGCCCAGCTCGACGCGGGCGATCGGCGCGCTCCCGGACCAGGCGCGGCCCCGGATCGCGACGTTTCCCGGCGGCGCAGTTCTTTTCCTGGAATAGAAATCGGGTAGGCCCGGCGGCGCCATCAGCGAATTGACGCGCATCAGGGTGCAGGGCTCGCCCGCCTCGCCGGCTTCGCGCCGGAAGTGGTAGCCGCGCGACTGCTGGTAGCCGTCGAAGGGCCGGTCGATCGCCTCGATCGAGCGCAGCCATTTCACGCTCGCCATCCCGTACCAGCGCGGCACCACCAGGCGCAGCGGCGCGCCGTGCTGCGGGGCGAGTGGCGCGCCGTTCATCGCGTAGGCGACCAGCACGTCCTCGCGCATCGCCTCCGCGACGCTCAGGCTGCGCGCGAAGTGGTGCTCCGTTCCGGCGTCGAAACCGCGGTCGGCGCCGTGGAATACAACCTCCCGCGCCTGTGTACGCAGCCCCGCTCGCTCGAGGAGCGCCGCGAGCGGGACGCCGGTCCACTCGGCGGTGGAGACGCCCTCCTCGAGCCAGGGCACGGAGGGGTAGCGCGGGGCCACCTGTGCGCGCCCGTTTCCCGCGCACTCCAGCGTGGCACGCACCGTTTTCGCGGGCAGCGCGCGCAGCTCGTCCGCGGAGACGGCGCCGGGGCTCGCGAACAGCCCCTGGAGCTCGAGCCGCGGCAGGGTGCCGGCGTCCGGGATGTCGAAGTGGATGAGCAGGTAGTGCAGCCCGGCGGGCGTGAGGTCGTAGCGCAGGGCCTCGAGGGGCATGCCGCGGTTGCGCGTGGCGAGCCCGACCTCCTCGGCGGTATAGCGGCCTGCGATCGGCGCGCGTCGTCGGGACATCAAGCGATTCTATAATGCGCCCGACATGCACAAGACTTGGCTGGAGGTCGCCCTGAACGGTAGCTGGGGCAAGGATCTCCAGCCGCAGATTCCGGTTCGCGTGGAGGACATCGTCGCCGAGGGGCTGGCCTGCGCGGCGGAAGGCGCGGCCATCGTGCATGTCCATGCCTACGACGAGGCGAGCGGCCGGCAGCGCGACGACGCCGATCTCTACGCGCGCATCATCGAAGGCATCCGCAGCCGCGCCGACTGCATCGTCTACCCGACGATCCCGCTGGGCGGCGACACCATGGGACCCGCCGAGCGCTTCGCGGCGATCGAAGCGCTCGCCCGGCGCGGCCTGCTCGAGTGGGCCGTGGTGGACCCCGGCTCGGTCAACCTCGACCGCATCGTCTACGTGAACCCCGACGAGCACGTGCGCCACGGCCTTGCCCTGGCGGCGCGGCACCGCTTTCATCCCGGCTACGCGATCTACGAGCCGGGCTTCGTGCGCCTGGGCGCGTCGCGGGCGCGCGAGACGAGCGGCCTGCCGCAGCCGGTGTACCGCTTCATGTTCTCCGACAGCCTGCCGTTCGGCTTCCCGCCGGCGGTCTATGCGCTCGACGCGTACCTGCGGCTGCTCGCCGAGGAGGCGCCCGGGGCGCCCTGGATGGTCTCGGGGCTCGCCGTGGACGTCCTGCCGCTCGTGGCCGCCGCGGTCCAGCGCCGCGGGCATGTGCGCGTAGGCCTGGAGGATGCGCCGCACGGCTCGACGCGCTCCAACCTGGAATGGGTGCGCGCGGGCAGGCGCGCCATCGAGGCGGCGGGCGGCCGGCTCGCGTCATCCGCCGAGGTGCGTGCCGCGTTGAAGAATAGCGCGCGATGAGCTTCGACGATTTCCTTGCCGGGTTGCCCACCGGCGACCTCTGGATCTTCGGCTACGGCTCCCTGATGTGGTCGCCCGGCTTTGCGTACACGTCGAAGCGGGTGGCGCGGGTGCACGGCTATCACCGTGCGCTGTGCATCCTTTCCACGCGCTACCGGGGCACTGCGCGCCGGCCCGGACTGGTGGTCGGCCTGTGCCGCGGCGGCTCCTGCTGGGGGATGGCCTTCAGGGTCCCGGCGGCGCAGGTGCGCCGCACCCTGGGCCGCCTCTGGAGCCGGGAGATGCCGCGGCGCGTCTACGACCCGCGTCTTGTCCCGGCCGCCCTGGACGGGCGGCGCACGGTGCGCGCGCTCGCGTTCGTCGCCGACACCGACCACCCGGCCTATGTGCGCGAGCTCGACCTGCATGGGCGGGCGCGCCTGGTCGCGCAGGGCATCGGCCAGCGCGGCCCCTGCGTCGACTACATCCGCAACACCCTCGAGCACATGCACGAGGTCGGGGTGCGCGACCCGCACCTCGAGCGCGTGCTGCACGCAGCCCTCGCGCTACGCAAGGCCGGCGAGGGCTGAGGCCATCCGCTCGAGCGCCTGCGCGAGCCGGGCGCGCTGGGTACCGAAGTTGAGGCGCACGAAGCCCGGGCGAGCGAACTGCGCCCCCGGCGAGAGCGCCACGCCATGGTCGAGGAAGAGCCGGTGCGCGTCCTTGGCCGGCAGGCCGCTGCAGTCGATCCAAGCGAGGTAGGTCGCCTCCGGCCGCGCCATCGGCAAGCCGATCTTCCTTTCGACCAGGTCCCGATTCATTCTCAGGTAGTCGACCTGGGCCGCGAGCCAGTCATCGCCCTCGCGATAGGCCGCCAGGGTTGCCGCGTAGCCGAATACCGAAGGCGAGGGCAGCAGGTGCGAGCGCATCTCGGCGGCGAAGGCTTCGCGCAAGGCGGCATCCTCCGCCACCGCCCAGGCGCAGCCCGCGGCCGGGAAGTTGAACGCCTTGTTCGCCGACATCAGCGTCACCGTGCGGCGCGAGATTTCCGGGGCGAGCGAGGCGATCGGCACGTGCCGCAGGCCCGGCTCGAGCACCAGGTCGCAGTGGATCTCGTCGGAAACGATGGTCATGCCGGCCGTGAGCTGCGCAAGCCGCTCGAGCTCGCGCCGCCGGAACACCGTGCCGCCCGGATTCTGCGGATTGCAGAGGAAGAACGCGGCGGAACGGGGATGCTTCCTCAGCTCGTCCTCATCCAGGATCCACCTGCCCTCCTGAAGGACCAAAGGCACTTCTGCGTATGCTCGCGGCGCGAGCTCCACCGCGCGCTTGAAGTGGTGGTAGACGGGCGCCGGAATGAGCGCGTGGCCGCCGGCGGGCACCAGCCGGCGCGCGGCGAGATGCAGTCCCGGCACCACGCCGGGCAGGAAAACGATCCAGCCAGGATCGATGCTCCAGCCGTAGCGCTGCTTGCAGCGCGCCACGATCGCCTCGCGCAGCGCCTCAGGGGCGAGCGTATAGCCGAACACCCCGTGCTCGATTCTTTGTGAAAAAGCCCGCAGGACGGCCGGCGCGGCGCGGAAATCGGTGTCGGCGACCCAGAGCGGGATGACGTCGGAGCCGTAGCGGTCCCAGCGCAGGCTCCAGGTGCCCGCGCGGTCGACCGGCGCGTCGAAGTCGAAAGGGGTCAGAGCAATTTTCCGTCTACCAAAAAATAACGCCGGGCGAGGCCCGGCGTCGAGCTTCAGCGGTTGTTATTTCTTCGTGTTCGACAGCTCGTCTTCCTCCAGGCTGTCTCCCGCGCTCTCCTCCTCCTCTTGTGCCTCCTGCGCCTCCTCCTGCTCTCCCTCGAGGGCCTCGCGCAGCTGCGCGCCGTAGCCGCCGTCGGGCTGGTAGTCCTCGAGCGACGTCCCGCCCTCCACTTCCTCGGTGACGATCGCGCGCGAGATCTCCTGCAGCCGCTCCGGCAGCCAGACGGCGATCGCCGGGAATATCACGATCAGGGCGATGGCGATCACCTGCAGCCCCATGAACTCGAACATGCCCTTGTAGATGGTAAGCAGAGACCATTCCTTCACCACCTGCTTGAGGTAGTAGGCCGACATCGCCACGGGCGGCGAGAGGTAGGCGGTCTGCAGCGTCACCGCGACGATCGTGCCGAACCAGACCATCATCATGTCCGGGGAGACGCCGAGCGACCCGGAAAGCGCCGGCTTCAGCCCCTCCATCACCGGGTAGAAGATCGGCAGGAACACCAGGATCACCGCCGGCCACTCGAAGGGCCAGCCGAGCAGGAAGATCATCACCAGGACCATCACCAGCATCAGCACCGCCGGAACCGGCAGGGAAAGGAGGGCTTCGGTGATCCAGTTCGCGCTTCCCATGCGGGCGAACACGGCGCCGAAGATGTTGGAGGTGACCGCGAGCAGCAGCACCATGGCCGAGGTGGCGGTCGAGCTGAGCACCGCACGCTTCAGCCCGGCGTAGCTCAGCTTGCGGTAGGCCGCCGCGAGGATGAGCGCCCCGAGCGAGCCGATGCCCGCGGCTTCGGTGGGCGTGGCCAGGCCGGCGAGGATGGAGCCGAGCGTCGCGGCGATCAGGCCAAGCAGCGGCACGACGCCAAGCACGACCTCCTTCAGCATCAGGGGCAGGCTCTGGACGCGCTCCTCCTTCGGTACCGGCGGCCCGAGCGCCGGGTTGATCATGCTGCGGCCGAGGAGATAGATGAAATAGATGCTGGCAAGGAGGAAGCCCGGGCCCAGCGCCGCCGCGTAGAGGTCGGCAACCGAGACGCCCAGCACCGGCCCCATGACGATCAGCATGACCGAGGGCGGGATGAGGATGCCGAGCGTGCCGCCGGCGGTGATGGCGCCGGCGGCGAGCCTGGCGTCGTAGCCGGTCTTGATCATGATCGGTGCCGCCATGATGCCGAGCACCGTGACCGCCGCGCCGACGATGCCGGTCGCCATGGCGAACACCGCGGAAGTCACGATCACGACCAGGAACAGCGCGCCGCGTACCGGCGCGAGGATCATGCGGAAGGCGGAGAACAATCGCTCCATCAACCCGGCCTGCTCGGTGATGAAGCCCATGAAGATGAACAGCGGCACCGCCGCGAGCAGCGACTCCTTCATCATGCCGATGGTCTGGAAGTACGCCAGGCTGAACACCAGCTCGCCCAGGCCGAAGTAGCCGAACGTGAGCGCGAGGAACAGCAGCGTGAACGAGATCGGGAAGCCGATGAAGATGGCGAAGATCATCATCACCAGCATCACCATCCCGACGAAGACGATGCCGCTCATACCTCCATCTTCTCCTTGTGCTCGAGCTCGATGCCGGTGCGCGCCGCGTACACGCTCTTGATCGTCTCCGACACGCCCTGGATGAGCAGCAGCAGGCAGGCAAGCGGCACGACCATCTTGAACGGCCACAGGATCGGCCGCCACGGCGTCTGCTCGGAGAGCTCGTTGATGGTGTAGGCGTACCAGCCCTCGTCCCAGCTGACGACGAGGAAGATGAAGATCGAGGGAAAAAAGAAGATGATGTAGGCGGTGCTGTCGATGACGCCCTTGGTGCGGATCGACCATTTCTCGAAGAAGAAGTCGGTGCGGATGTGCGCGCCCTTGTGCAGGGCGTAGGCGCAGCCCAGCATGAAGATCGCGCCGTACAGCATGTAGGTCAGGTCGAACGACCAGATGGTCGGCGCGTTGAAGCCGTAGCGCGAGAACACCTCCCAGGCGACCACCGCGACCAGCGGGATATGCAGCCACGCCACCCAGGTGCCGGTGGTGTCGGTGAACTTGTCGATGATGCGGACCGTTTGGATCATCGGGCCCACGGTCGGCTCAGGCATGCTTTCCTACCCCTGAATTGAAACGGGGGCGGATGTCCGCCCCCGTCCGGGACTTATCAGCTACTTCTTCTTTGCAGCCGCGCGCGCGGCTTTCTCGGGCCAGTAGTAGTTCGCCGCGAACGAGTACGGCGGGAACATGAAGCGCTTCGCCGGCACCACGTACGAGGCGTAGGAGCGCTGCGACTCGAGCGTCTTCTTGAAGAACGGGCTCTTCGCGCTCTCTTCCGCGGCGACCTTGTCCCAGGTCCTGAGGAAGGCGATCAGGATGTCGGGCGGGGTGCGCAGGATGCGCACGCCGTGCTTCTCCTGCAGCTCCTTCAGCGCATCGGCGTTCTGCCGCTGCCACTTCGCCCACCAGACGACGAAGGTCTCGGAAGCGATCGACTTCATCATCTCCTGGTGCTCGGGCTTCATGGACTTCCACACGTCCATGTTCATCAGCACCTCGCCGATGGTGACGTTCTCGTGCATGCCCGGCGTGTAGTGGTACTTCCAGACGTTCTGGAAGCCCAGGCGCAGGTCTTCCACGCCGCCGACCCACTCGGCGCAGTCGATCACGCCGCGCTGCGCGGCGGGGATGATCTCGCCGCCCGGCATGTTCACCGTGGTCATGCCCATCTTGTTCCACACCTCGGCGGCCATGCCCGTCTGGCGGCACTTCATCCCCTTGAAGTCGGAGAGGTTCTTCACCGGCCGCTTGAACCAGCCGAAGGCCTGAGGTCCGGAGGGCAGGATCGGAATCCAGTGCACGTTCAGCTTGAGCTCTTTCTGGAAGAACTCGTTGCACAGCTCGATGCCACCGCCATGGTGCATCCAGCCCAGCGCGTCGATCATGTCCATGCCGAAGGTGCCGCCGGGGCCGCCGGTGCACAGGATCGCGGCCTTGTTCTTGCCCACCCAGTAGCCCGACCAGGCGTGCGCGCCGTCGAGCACCTTCTTGTGGGTCGCATCGAGCACCTCGAAGGCGGGCACGACCTGGCCCGCGGGCATCGCGTCGATCTTGAGCTGTCCGCCCGAAACCTTGTGGATGCGGTCGACGAAGTAGGTGAAGTTCTCGTAGAGCGTCAGGCTCGCTGGCCAGGTCGCCTGCATCTTCAGGCTGGTTTGCGCATGCACGCTGCCTACAAACGCCGCAGCGCATGCAAGCGCGGCTGCCGAACGGACGGAATGCCTCATAACTACCCCTCCTCCTCAGAAAGTGGTTTCGCTAGGCGAAAGGCAGACTACACGCAAGCCCATCGACCGGTCAACCAACAAAAAGGGGCGGCCGAGGCCGCCCCGTTGCGCGTTGATGTCCCCGCCCTCACTTGGCTTTCGCCTTGGCTGCGGGCTTCTTCTGCTCGGGGAAGTAGTAGTTCGCCGCGAACGAGTACGGCGGGAACATGAAGCGCTTCGCCGGCACCACCTTCGCCGCGTACGCGCGCTGCGAGTCGAGCACCTTCTTGAAGAAGGGGCTCTTCGCCGATTCCTCCTTCGCCATCACGTCCCAGGTCTTCAGGAACTCGATCAGGATCGACGGCGGCGTGCGCAGCATCTGCGTGCCGTGCTTGGTGCGCATCTCCTCGATGGCGTCGGCGTTCTGCTTCTGCCAGCGCACGCCCCAGCGCACGAAGGTCTCGAGCGTCGCCGAGTGCACCACCTCCTGCTGCTGCGGCGAGAAGCCCTTCCAGACGTCGGTGTTGATGATCAGCTCGAGCATCGAGTTCGACTCGTGCATGCCGGGCGTGTAGTGGTACTTCCATACCCCCGGGAGGCCGAGGCGCAGGTCCTCGATGCCGCCGACCCACTCGGCGCAGTCGATCACGCCGCGCTGTGCCGAGGGGATGATCTCGCCGCCGGGCATGTTGACCGTCTGCATGCCCATGCGCTGGTAGATCTCGGCGACGATGCCGGTCTGGCGGCATTTCATGCCCTTGAAGTCGGCGAGGTTCTTGATCGGGCGCTTGAACCAGCCCATCGCCTGCGGGCTCGAGCCGCCGATCGGCCAGCCGATGATGTTGAGCTTGAGCTGGTCGCGGTAGAACTCCTCGTAGAGCGCGTTGCCGCCGCCCTCGTGCAGCCAGCCGATGAAGTCGAAGTGGTCCATGCCGAACGGGCCGGCGGGCGTGGCGGAGAACAGCGTCGCCGCCTTGCTCTTGCCCACCCAGTAGTAGGCGACGCCGTGGCCGCCGTCGATCACCTTCTTGTGCGTGGCGTCGAGGATCTCGAAGGCGGGCACGATCTGCCCGGCGGCGAGGGCCTCGATCTTCAGCTGGCCGCCGGTGAGCTTGTCGACGCGCTCGGCGAAGTACTTGAAGTTGTCCTGCAGCGTCAGGCTCGCCGGCCAGGTCGACTGCATCTTGAGGTTCTTGGTCTGCGCGCTGGCGGAGAACGCAACCACCGCCGCGGCGGCGAATACGGTAAGCGACAATGCTCGTTTCATGGCTCCTCCCTCCTGAGGGAAGAAGATGTTAGGAGGGGCCGAAAGGGGTGTCAATGAAGATCACCGGACTCGAGACCCTGCGCCTTGCCGAGTTCCCCAACCTGGTCTGGGTGCGCGTGCACACCGATGGGGCACTCGCCGGGGTGGGGGAAACCAGCTTTGCCGCCGCGGCCGTGGAGGCCTACCTGCACGAGTTCGTGGCGCCCCGCGTGCTCGGGCGGGACCCCCTGGAGATCGAGCGCCTGACGCGCAGCCTGGCCGGGTACCTGGGCTGGCGCGGATCCGGGGTCGAGACCCGCGCCGTGTCCGCCTTCGACATCGCGCTCTGGGACCTCTACGGCAAGGTCTGCGGCCAGCCCCTCTACCAGGTGCTGGGCGGCGCGAGCCGGGAGGCGATCCGCACCTACAACACCTGCGCCGGCTACCGCTATATCCGGGATGCGCGCCAGCAATCGAGCGCGAACTGGGGGCTGGGCGGCAAGCCCGAAGGACCCTACGAGGACCTCGACGCCTTCCTGCACCGGGCCGACGAGCTCGCCCACTCGCTCCTCGAGCAGGGCATCGACGCGATGAAGATCTGGCCGTTCGACACCTGCGCCGAGGCATCCGACGGGCTGCACATCTCCGCTTCGGATCTTCAAACCGCATTGGAGCCGTTCCGGCGGATCCGCCGGGCAGTGGGCAACCGCATGGACATCATGGTCGAGTTCCATTCGCTGTGGCGCCTGCCCGCCGCGCAGCGCATCGCGCGCGCCCTGGCGGAGTTCGACACCTACTGGCACGAGGACCCGATCCGCATGGACAGCCTCGCGCTGCTCAAGCAGTACGCGCAAGCCTCGCGGGCGCCGGTCTGCGCCTCCGAGGTGCTCGCCGGCCGCTGGAGCTTCAAGGACCTGCTCGAGACCGGCGCGGTGGGCGTGGTCATGTTCGACCTCGCGTGGTGCGGCGGCTTGAGCGAGGCGCGGCGCATCGCGGCGCTCGCCGACGCCTGGCAGCTGCCGGTCGCGCCGCACGACTGCACCGGGCCGCTCGTGTACCTCGCCTCCATCCACTTCTCGATCCACGCGGCCAACGCGCTGGTGCAGGAATCGGTGCGGGCGTTCTACACCGGCTGGTACCGCGAGCTGGTGACGCACGTTCCCCAGCCCGCGAACGGATTGCTCGCGAAGCCGCCCGGCCCCGGCCTGGGCGCCGAGCTGCTGCCGGAGCTCTGGAAGCGCAAGGACGCGACGGTGCGCGTCAGTCCAGCCTGACGACGATACCGTCCAGGTTTTTTCCCGGAGAAGAGTATTTCTCGAGCACCAGCGGATCGTGCCCGGGGATGATGTGCTCGGGCGATTCGGCGAGCGCGCGCAGCTTGCGGTAGCCCTCGACCATGTCGGCGACCGACCAGACGATCGGGAACGGGCGCACCTGCTCCATGTTGGCGTAGAAGTGGCTCGCGTCGGAAGCGAGCACCAGCCAGCCGCGGCGCGTCGCCACGCGCACGACCTGCAGGCCCATGGTGTGGCCGCCGATCAGGTGCACCGACACGCCCGGACAGAGCTCGGCGTCGCCGGCGTGGAAGCGCACCCGGTTCTCGTACACGCGCCGCACCATGCCGACCACGTCCTCGACCTCGAAAGGGCCGCGGAAGCACTCGTGGCACATGTACGGCCCGGTGGCGTAGCGCATCTCGAGCTCCTGCAGGTGCAGCGTCGCGGCAGGGAAGAGATCGAAGTTGCCCACGTGGTCGTAATGCAGGTGCGTGATCACCACGTCCTTGACTGCATTTGAATCCGTTCCAAGCAACTTCAGTCCCTCGGTCGGGCAACGCAGGTGCTCGCGGCCGCGCTTGGCCGCCATGGCGGCGGAGAAGCCGGTATCGACGACGATCTCGCGACCCTCGCCGCGGATCAGCCAGACGAAGTAGTCGAGCGGCATCGGGCCGTCGTGGGGGTCGCCGCCGATGAAATTCTCCGCGGCGCGGCGCGCGTGGTGCGCGTACTTGACCGCGTAGACCTCGTAGGGCATCAGACGCTCACGCGCGCGAACTTGCGCTTGCCGACCTGGATGACGTAGGTCCTGCCCCGCTCGGCCTTGAGCGCGCGGTCCGACAGGCGCTCGCCGTCGATCTTCACGCCGCCCTGCTCGATCAGCCGGTTCGCCTCCGAGGTGCTCTCCACCAGGCCGGCGAACTTGAGCAGCTGCGCAAAGCTCGTCTCGCCGCCGAGCTCGAGCTTCACCTCCGGCATGTCCTCGGGCAGCACGCCGTGGCGGAAGCGCTGCTCGAACTCGGCTTCCGCCGCGTCGGCGGCGCTGCGGTCGTGGAAGCGCACGACGATCTCCTTGGCGAAGCGCGCCTTCACGTCGCGCGGCTTGTCCTTCTTCCATCGGTCGATTTCCTGCTCCGACGCGAAGGACAGGAGCGCGATGTAGCGCCACATCAGCTCGTCCGAGATCGACATCAGCTTGCCGAACATCTCGCGCGGCGGCTCGGCGATGCCGACATAGTTGCCCAGCGATTTCGACATCTTCTCCTTGCCGTCGAGGCCTTCGAGCAGCGGCATGGTGAGGATGCACTGCGGCTCCTGGCCGTACTGCTTCTGCAGCTCGCGCCCGACCAGCAGGTTGAACTTCTGGTCGGTGCCGCCGAGCTCCACGTCGGCCTTCATCGCCACCGAGTCGTAGCCCTGCATGAGCGGATACAGCAGCTCGTGAACCGATATGGGCTCACCATTCTTGTATCTCTTGCTGAAGTCGTCGCGCTCGAGCAGCCGCGCCACGGTGTAGCGCGCGGCAAGGCGGATCATGCCTTCGGCGCCGAGCTTGTTCGACCATTCCGAGTTGAACAGGATCTGGGTGCGCTCGGGGTCGAGGATCTTGAACACCTGGTCCTGATAGGTCTTTGCATTTTCAGTTATCTGATCTTTTGTCAAAGGAGGACGCGTCTGATTGCGGCCGCTGGGGTCACCGATCATGCCGGTGAAGTCGCCGATGAGAAACTGCACCTGGTGGCCGAGCTGCTGGAAGTCGCGCAGCTTGTTGATCACCACCGTATGCCCGAGGTGCAGGTCGGGCGCGGTCGGGTCGAGGCCGAGCTTGACGCGCAGCTTCCGGCCGCCGGCGAGCTTCTTCGCGAGCTCCTCCTCGACGATCAGCTCGTCGGCCCCCCGACGAATGGTCTGAATGGCCTGCCCAATGGCGGACATGTGCGATTTGCGCCCCGCGCCATCTTTGCTAGACTGCGCAGGCATCTGAAAAACAAGGGATTCTAGCTGATCCATGCGAGTCTTCGGGACATTGGGGCGCACTGCGGCGGTCGTCTTGCTCGCCGTCTGCGGCGCGGTGGCGGCTTTTGCCACCATCGCCCCGGTGCCGGAGGCGGAGGCGCTGCCGCAGCGCACGGCGCTCGTCGAAGCGCTGACGATCGACCCTGACGACGCGCTCGTCCCCTCCCCGGCCTCCTACATCCGCGAAGAGCAGCTCCAGCGCGGCGACACGGTCGGCGCATTCCTCGGCCGCCTGGGCATCGCCGAGCCCCACGCCGCGCGCCTGACGAAGCTGCCGGCGCTGCGCAACCTGCGCCCCGGCACCCACGTGAGCGCGGTGGTGAGCGCCGAGGGCATGCCGCTCTCGCTCAGCTTCCTCAACGGCCGCGATTCCCTGATCGAGATCACGCCCGACGGGCGCGCCGCCGAGCGGCGCGCGGCCTTCGAGACGCACCTGGCGATGAAGTCGAGCGTGATCCGCTCGTCGCTCTTCGCCGCCGCCGACGCCGCCGGAATTCCCGACAGCGTCGCCATGCAGCTCGCCGACGTGTTCAGCGGCGACATCGACTTCCACCGCGACCTGCGCAAGGACGACCGCTTCATCGTGGTCTACGAGGTGCACACGCTGCTCGGCCGCCCGGTGCGCGCCGGCCGCGTGCTCGCCGCGGAGTTCGTCAATCAGGGCCGCGCGTACCGCGCGGTGCACTTCGGCTCGGGCTACTACACGCCCGAGGGCAAGAACCTGCGCAAGGCGTACCTGCGCTCGCCGCTCGAGTTCTCGCGCGTGACCTCGGGCTTCGGCATGCGCCGCCATCCGCTCGCGCGCGCCTGGAGAGCGCACAAGGGCATCGACTACGGCGCGCCGACCGGCACCCGGGTGCGCGCCGTCGGCGATGGCGTGGTGGAGTTCGCCGGGCTGAAAGGCGGCTACGGCAAGGTGGTGGTCCTGCGCCACCAGGGCCAGACCACCACGCTCTACGCGCATCTCAGCCGCTTCGCGGGCGGCCTGCACCGCGGCAAGCGCGTCGAGCAGAACGACACCATCGGCTTCGTCGGGCAGACCGGCTGGGCGACCGGCCCGCACCTGCACTACGAGTTCCGCATCGCCGGCGAGGCGCGCAATCCCTTCTCCATCGCCATGCCGGCTGCGCTGCCGGTTCCGCCGAAGCAGCTGCCGGACTTCCTCGAGCACGCCGAGCCGCTGGTGGCGCGTCTGGAGCTGCTCGCCAACATCACCTCGCTCGCGCAGGCCGCGGAGTAGGTCCCAGAAGCAAAAACGCCCCGCGATGCGGGGCGTTTTGCTTTTCCCGGCGTACTGCTATACGGAGAAGGACGAGCCGCAGCCGCAGGTGCTCTGCGCGTTGGGGTTCTTGATGACGAACTGGGCGCCCTCCAGGCCTTCCTGGTAGTCGATCTCGGCGCCGGTCAGGTACTGATAGCTCATCGGGTCGATGAGCAGCCGCACGCCGTTCTTCTCCATCACGGCGTCGTCCTCGTTCTGCACTTCGTCGAAGGTAAAGCCGTACTGGAAGCCCGAGCAGCCGCCGCCCGTGACGAACACGCGCAGCTTGAGCTCCGGGTTGCCTTCCTCTTCGATCAGCTGCTTCACCTTGCCCGCCGCGCTGTCGCTGAAGACCAGCGGCGCCGGCATTTCGGTCACTGCGTCCATTTCACCCGCTCCTGGGATCCGATCCCGTCATTATGAGGCAAGCTTGAGCTCGACGCCCTTGACGTCGGCCGCGGCATGATGCACCAGGCGGCCCTCGACGACCGCGCCCTGGTGGATCTCGATGCTCTTGTAGTACACATCCCCTTTGACCCGGGACCCGGCCTGTAGTTCGAGCGTTTCCGTGGCGTGCACGGGGCCGTGGATAGTGCCATTGACCACGATATGCGCGGCCTGGACCTCCCCGTCGATGCGGGCGTCTGCCGACACCACCAGCGTGCCCGGCTGGTCGGGCAGCGCGGCTACATTGCCCCGTACCATGCCGTCCACGCGCAACCCGCCGCTGAAAATCACGTTGCCCTCGATGCGCGTGGTGGCGCCGATCAGGCTGTCGATCCTGTTCTGGGGCTTGCTCGCCTTGTTGAACATGTCTTCTTCTCCCTTCAATCGGCCCCCTAGAGGCTGACGCTGTGCGTGGCGCGCGGCTGGGTCGACCCAGTCTCGTAAACCCGCACCTGCACACTCTCCACCTTGGCCTTCGGGTTCACCCGGAAGGTGCCTTCCACCCGCCGGAAGTACTTGAATGCCAACCGGAAAGCCCCCGCGTCGGCGTCCGCCGGCTCGGGGAAGCTCATCATAGCACTGTCGTCGCCTTCCTTCAGGCTGACCACCAGCTCCATGCGCCCGTTGAAGTCGCGCTCGCGCCGCGTGCTGGGGGTCACCAGCAGCAGCCGGTAGCGGTACTCGCCCGGCAGCAGCTCGGGCTCGACCTTGAAGCGGTAGATGGAAAGCGTGGGCGCACTGCGCGCCTCCGAGGAGATCATGCTCTCGAAGGTGGCGAGCTCCTCGCGCACGCGCGCGTTCTCCTTCTCGAGCGTGCGGATCTGCTGCGCGAGCTTCTGCTGCGCGGTGCGCTCGATCGAGACGCGGCTGTCGGCGGCGCTCGCGATGGCGCGCAACTCTTCGAGCTCGGCGCGCGCCGCCTCGAGCTCGCCCGCGACGCGCGCGAGCTCCTGCTGCACTTCGCTGCGGTCGAACCCGGCGAAGCGCCTGCCGGCGTCGTAGAACCAGGCCGCCGAGGCGGCGGCGACGCCGAGCAGCACCGCGACCCCGACCCAGCGCCAGTACCAGGGCACCTGGGAATGGATCGCCACTCGCGGGGCGGCGATGCCGAAGCGCTTGCGCAGCTTCCAGAAACTGCCGCTGAGGTCGCGCATCAGGGCACCACCGGCACGTGGGTCAGACCGGTCGTCTCGGGCAGGCCGAACATCAGGTTCATGTTCTGCACCGCCTGGCCGGCCGCGCCTTTGACGAGGTTGTCGATCACCGAGAGCACCACCAGGGTGTCGGAGCGCCCCGCGCTCTCGGGCGGACGGTGCACGGCGATGCGGCAGACGTTCGCCGCGCGCACGGAGCGCGTATCGGGAAGGCTGCCCGCCGGCATCACGTCGACGAAGGGCTCCCTGGCGTAACGCTTCTCGAACAGCGACTGGAAGTCGATCTCCTTCGTGATCCGCGCGTACAGCGTTGCATGAATCCCGCGGATGAGCGGCGTGAGGTGCGGGATGAACACCAGTCCCACTTCCCGCTTCGCCGCC
>CBDDRQ010000066.1:0-18100 GCA_965233125.1 uncultured bacterium | reverse complement strand
CGTCGTCGGAGCCCTGGCCGATCTCGGTGGCGCCGCAGTACACGATCACCGCGCCCGAGCGGTCGAGCAGGACCTGCACGCCCGAGTGCGGCATCTTGTTCCAGTAGATCGCCACGCCCGCGCCGCACATGTAGGTGCTGCAGGCGATGCCGACGCCGCGGCCCTGCGGCAGCTTGCGGTGCTTCTCCTTCCAGCCGGACATCGCGGTCACCTTGCGGATGCACTGCTCGAGCCCGTTGGAGCCGATGCGCAGCCAGCTCGCGGTCAGGTCGTCGGCCTTGGTGACGATGTTGAGGCGCAGCTCGGCAGGGTCGAGGCGCAGCTTCTCGGCGATCTTGTCGAGCTGCACCTCCTGGCCGAAGCGCGGCTGCGGCGTGCCGTGCCCGCGCTTGGGGCCGCAGGCCGGCTTGTTGGTGAACACGCGGCAGGCCCCGAACTTGAAGCGCGGCAGCTGGTAGGTGACGGGCGTGAGCACGCCCGTGTAGAACGTGCTCGCCGGCCCGTGCGAGCCGTAGCCGCCGCCGTCGAGCAGCGTCTGCAGGTGCATGCCGGTGAGCTTGCCGTCCTTCGTCACGCCGGTCTTCATTTTCATCAGCACCGGGTGGCGGCCCCGGTGGACGTAGAACACCTCTTCGCGCGTCAGGCCGACCTTCACCGGCCGGCCGAGCACGAGCGCCGCCCTGGCGACGACGAACTCGTGGCCGCCCGGGTCGCACTTGCCGCCGAAGGCGCCGCCGTTGGGCGTGGCGATGACGCGGATCCGCGCCTCGGGAATCTGCAGCACGCGCGCGAGCTGGCGGTGCAGGTAGTGCGGGTTCTGCGTGCTCGAGGAAATCTCCAGCTTGCCCTCGCCGTCGAGGCGGGCGAGCGAGGCCTGCTGCTCCATCGGCAGGTGCGTGTTCCCCTCGTAGAAGAAGATATCTTCGAAGACAAAGTCGGAATCCTGCAAAGACTTCTGAACATCGCCGAACTCGTACGACTGGTTGCGATGGATGTTGCCCTGCTCGCCGTAGTCGTGGATGCGCGGCTCGGGCCTTTGCAGCGCTTCGACCGGATCGGACACCGGCGGCAGGATTCGATAAGCCACTTCTATCAAATGCAAAGCCTCGGTCGCGGTCTGCTCGTCGCGGGCGATCACCGCCGCCACCGGATCGCCGACGTACCGGACCCGCTCGCGCGCGAGCGGGTACTCGTCCAGCGACACCGGCATGATGCCGAAGGGCACCGGAAAGTCCTGCCCGGTCAGGACCAGGTGAACCCCGGGATGATTCTTTGCCTTTTCAAAATCAATCTTTTCAACAATCGCATGAGGATGCGGCGACCTCAATAACTTCGCGAAAAGCATGCGCGGCAGGGAAAGGTCGTCGGCAAAGCGCAGCTGCCCGGTGACCTTGGCGCGGCCGTCGACCCGCCGGCGCGCCTTGCCGATGATGTCGAAGCGCTTCTTCATCGCTTTGCCTCGCCGGTTTCTTCCCTGAGGCGCTGCGCGGCGTCCTCGACTGCCTCGGTGATCTGGTTGTAGCCGGTGCAGCGGCACAGGTTGCCGGCCGTGGCTTCCCTGATCTCCTGCTGCGTCGGGCTCGGGTTCCTGTCGAGCAGCGCCTTGGCGGTCATCACCACGCCCGGCGTGCAGTAGCCGCACTGCGAGCCGCCGCGGTCGGCGAACGCCGCCTGCAGCGGGTGCAGCTCCGGGCCGCGCGCCACGCCCTCGATGGTCTGCACCGCGCGCCCCTCGCATTCCAGCGCGAGCACGAGGCAGGAGAGCACCGGCTCGCCGTCGACGAGCACGGTGCAGGCGCCGCATTCGCCGAGCTCGCAGCCGTGCTTGGTGCCGGTGAGGCCGAGCTCCTCGCGCAGCACTTCCAGCAGCGTCTTGTAGGGCGCGAAGGCGGCCTCGACGCCCTCGCCGTTCACTGCCATCTTCACCTGGACGCTCGAGCGCATTTGTTCGGTCCCCAAACAATTGCCACTGTACTCCAGAAGCCTTGTGGCGGGAAGGGTTTACCCGGCGTTAGACTTTCGTTTTCCCAGGAGACCCCCATGGCGTTACGCATCGGCGACACCGCCCCCAATTTCCAGGCCGAGACCACCGAAGGCGCGATCGACTTCCACCAGTGGATCGGCGAGGGGTGGGCGGTGCTCTTCTCCCACCCGAAGGACTTCACCCCCGTGTGCACCACCGAGCTCGGCACGATGGCGAGGATGAAGGCCGAGTTCGACCGCAGGAACGCGAAGATCATCGGCCTCTCGGCCGACCCGGTCGATGACCATGCCCGCTGGGCGAAGGACATCGAGGAAACGCAGGGCGCGGCGGTCAACTACCCCATGATCGGCGACCCCGAGCTCAAGGTCGCGAAGCTCTACGACATGCTCCCGGCGGAAGCCACCCCCGGCAAGCGCACGGCGGCCGACAACGCCACGGTGCGCACCGTGTTCCTCGTCGGGCCGGACAAGAAAATCAAGCTGATGCTCTTCTATCCGATGACGACGGGTCGCAATTTCGACGAGATCCTGCGCGTGCTCGACTCGATCCAGCTCACCGCGAAGCACAAGGTCGCCACCCCGGCCAACTGGAAGCAGGGCCAGGACGTGATCATCGCCGGCTCGGTGAGCGACGAGGACGCGAAGAAGCTCTTCCCGAACGGCTGGAAGGCGCCCAAGCCCTACCTGCGGATCACCGGGCAGCCGAGGTAGCGGGCCTGTAACAACTGGTTACGCCTCGGCCGGGAGCCGGGGTGTAGTCTTTCCCGGGTGAAGAAGCTGCTCCTCTTCCTGGCGCTCGTGATGGCGAGCGGCTCGGTCCTGGCGCACGGCCGCGGCCGGGTGCAGCTGGGCTTGCACTTCGGCTTTCCGCTCTACCCGTATCACTACTGGTACTACCCGCCTCCGCCGCAGGTCTATTACTACCCCGCGCCGCCCGCTGCTCCGCCCGTCTACGTCGAAAGGGAGAAGAGCGAGGACTGGTGGTACTACTGCGAGCAGAGCCGCGGCTACTACCCCTACGTGAAGGAATGCCCGGGCGGCTGGCAGCGCGTGCCGCCCGCGCCGCCGCCGGCCAAGTGAAGAAGATCGCCCTTTTCCTCGCCGTCCTGCTGGCCGGCTGCGCGAGCACGCCCACCGGGCCGGGCGTGCTGGTTCTGCCGGGCACCGGCAAGAGCTTCGACCAGTTCCGCGCCGAGGAGCAGGAGTGCCGGCAGTACGCCCAAGCGCAGCTCAACGGTGGCAGCGGCGGCACGCTCTCCGGCGCCGGCCCCTCCGATCCCTCGGGCCGTACCCTGCAGCAACGCTACGACTTCGCCTACCAGCAGTGCATGTACGCCAAGGGCCACAAGATCCCAATGGCGCGCGAGCAGGCCGAGCGCTACTCGCCTCGCTCGGGCAGCACCCCGCCCCCGCCGGCCGGCAAACCCCCGGCCGGGACACCTCCGGACTACAAATAATCCGGGGTCGGACCCCGAATTAGAATCGGGCGATGGTCCAGCTACGCAGTTACCTCGGCGGCCAATGGGTCGCCGGCAGCGGCTCGCCGCAAACCCTGCTCAACCCCGCCACGGAAGAGCCCCTCGCCACGGCTTCGAGCGAAGGCCTCGACCTCCGCGGCGCCCTCGAGCACGCGCGCGCGAAAGGCGGCCCGGCGCTGCGCGCGCTCACGTTCGTCGAGCGCGGCGCGCTCCTCAAGGCGATGGCCGACGCCCTGCAGGCCGAGCGCGATCGCCTCCTCGAGCTCGGCATCGCGAACGGCGGCAACACGCGCTCGGATGCGAAGTTCGATGTGGATGGCGCCATCGCCACGCTTCTCGAATATTTCGAAATTTCAAAGACTCTTGGAGCCAGGAAGTTCCTCGTCGATGGCGAAGGCATCCAGCTCGGCCGCTCGGCGCGCTTCCACGGCCAGCACATCTCCGTGCCGCGCCAGGGCGTGGCGGTGCACATCAATGCATTCAACTTCCCGGCCTGGGGATTCGCCGAGAAAGCCGCGGTCGCGCTGCTCGCCGGCATGCCGGTGCTTTCCAAGCCCGCCACCAGCTCGGCGATGGTGGCGCACCGCATCATGGAGGTGCTCGCCGAAAAGAAGATCCTGCCCGAGGGCGCGCTCTCGCTCCTCGTCGGCGGCGCCGGCGAGCTCGTCTCCCTCCTCGGCGCGCAGGATGTCCTCGCCTTCACCGGCTCGGGCGACACCGGCGCGCGCATTCGATCTGCACGCAACGTCATCGAACATTCAGTACGGGTAAACGTCGAGGCCGACAGCCTGAACGCCGCGCTGCTCGGCCCCGACGTCGAGCCGCGCAGCGACATGTACGAGCTCTTCCTCAAGGACGTGGTGCGCGACATGACGCAGAAGGCCGGCCAGAAGTGCACGGCCATCCGCAGGGTTCTGGTTCCTGGAAAAATAATGGATGAGGTGAAGAGCGATCTGATCGAACTGCTCGCCACCGTGAAAGTCGGCAACCCTGCCGACGAGGACGTGCGCATGGGGCCGCTCGCCACGGCCTCGCAGCTCTCGGATGCGCGCGCGGGCGTTGCGCGGCTGGGCGGGAAACTGGCGTTCGGCAGCCCTTCGCCGTTTCCCGGGAAAGGCTTCTTCACAACCCCTCTCCTGATCGAATCGCCCGGCGAGGCGGTGCACCAGCACGAAGTGTTCGGCCCGGTGGCGTCGCTTCTGCCGTTCGAAGACGACCCCTCTTCTTTGATAGTGCGCGGGAACGGCGGCCTCGTCTCCTCGATCTACTCGGAGGACCAGGCGTTCATCGAGGAGACGGTCATGGCGATCGCGCCGCACCACGGGCGCGTGTTTCTCGGCCATCCCAAGGTCGAGCTCTCGCCCGGACCCGGCACGGTGCTGCCGCAGCTCGTGCACGGCGGCCCGGGGCGCGCCGGCGGCGGCGAGGAGCTCGGCGGCCCGCGCGGCCTGGCGTTCTACCTGCAGCGCGTGGCCCTGGAAGGCTCGCGCCCGGTGATCCAGAAGCTGATCGGCTGAGCGCTACCGGCCGCCGCCCTTCACGAATTCCGCCGAGGCCTTGAACAGCTCCAGGTCCTTCTCGTACTCGGCCGCGTCGGCGCGGTCGATCTGGATCCATTCCCGGGTGGCCCCCAGGCCGGCGGGCTGGAACGGCACGACGTTGTCCCGCGAGAACTGCAGCTCGGTCGCGGCGGCGGCGGGCAGGCGCAGGCCGACGCCCTTGCCGCTGATGCAGGCGAACATCCGGTCGGACACGAAGTAGGCGTCGAGGCCGTTGATCTTCCGGGTGCTGACGCCGGGGAGCTTCAGCAGCACGGCGTCGATCTGCGCCTTGCGGGCGGGGTGGGACGAATCCGTCATTTGGGGTCGCGCTTCACCCGGCGATTATTCTTCGCCTAGAATCTGCGCACAACCCTCTAGGAGGAGGACTGTCATGAAGAGAATCGGAACCGCCGCGTCGGCGCTCGCGCTGGCGCTGTGCTTTTCAACGCTGCCGGCACAGGCGCAGGAGCTGCGCCTGTCGACGTTCGTGCCGCCGGTGCACATCATCTACCGCGAGATCATCGTGCCCTGGGGCAAGGACCTGGAGAAGGAGACCAACGGCCAGGTGAAGCTCACGCTGTATCCGTCGATGCAGCTCGGCGGCAAGCCGCCGGAGCTCTTCCGCCAGGCGGTGGACGGGGTCGCCGACCTCGTCTTCACGCTGCCGGGCTACACCTCGCCCGCGTTCCCGCGCGTGGGCATCATCGAGCTGCCCGGGCTGAAGGAGGACGGCTTCAAGGCCACCGACATGATGTGGGACCTCCTCGACCCCTACCTGCTGCCGGAGTTCAAGGGCACCAAGGTGATCGCCCTCTGGGGCGCCGAGGACGCGGGCCTGATGACGCGCACGGGCAAGGCCTACCGCACGATGGAGGACCTTAAGGGCCTGCGCATCCGCGCGCCTTCCGCGGCGCAGGCCAAGCAGGTGGAGTTCATGGGCGCGGTGCCGATCGCCGCGCCGATCACGCAGGTCTACCCGGGCCTGGAGCGCGGCACGATGGACGGCGCCATGGTGCCCTTCACCACCATCCTCGACTTCCGCCTCGGCGAGGTGGCCAAGGGCTACACCATCTCCGGGCCGATCTTCGGCCGCTCGGTGTTCCTCATCGCCATGAACCAGAAGAAGTACGACAGCCTGCCGGCGAGCGCCCGCGCGGCGATCGACAAGCTCTCGGGGCGCGCGCTCTCGCGCAAGGCGACCGACGTGTACATCAAGCGCGCCGAGCAGGCGGTGGCGAGCGTGCGCGGCAAGGCCGACGTGTACGAGCTGCCCAAGTCCGAGCAGGCGCGCATCACGAAGACGCTTCGCCCCATCATCGACGAGTGGATCAAGGACTCCGAGGCGAAGGGCATCCCCGCGCGGGAGATGCTGCGCAAGGCCGGCTACCAGGGCGCCTAAGGAGTAAATGTTCGATCGCGCGCTCCGCGCCCTCGCCCTCGGCGGGGGCGTGGTGCTCCTCGGCCTGATGGCGCTCATCGCGTTCGACGTGGTGATGCGCTACGTGCTGCGCCTGCCGTTCCTGGGCGCCTACGAGATGACCGAGCTCGCCATGGCGCTGATCGTCTTCCTCGGCCTGCCCTACTGCGCCGCCACCGGCGGGCACGTCGCGGTCGACGTGCTCGGGCGGCTGCTCGAGCGCCCCCGCATGCGCTGGCTGAACGCCGCGCTGCACCTCGCCGGGGCGGCGCTCACCGGCCTCATGGCGTGGCAGGCGGTGGTGTACGCGGTGGACTCGAACAGCCGCGGCGAGGCGACCAACATGCTCAGGATCGACCTCTTCCCCTTCCAGCTGGTGGCCGCGGCGAGCATGGCGCTCTTCTGCGCGGTGCTGCTCGCGCAGGCCTGGAGGACGATCCGCCGGTGAGCCCGACCATGGTCGGGATCACCGGCATGGTGGCGCTGCTGCTGCTGCTGTTCGCGCGCATGCCGATCGGGCTGGCGATGGCGCTCGTGGGCGGCGCCGGCGTGGCGATCCTCAACTCGCCCGAGGCGGCGCTGAACAGCCTCGGCTCCTTCCCGTACTCGCACGCCGCGGTGCAGGCCTTCGCGGTGATTCCGCTGTTCGTGCTGATGGGCAACTTCGCCGCGGTGTCGGGCATGGGCAAGGACCTCTACGCCGCCGCCTACGCCTGGCTCGGCCACCGCCGCGGCGGGCTCGCCTCGGCCACGGTGCTCGCCTGCGCCGGCTTCGCCGCGCTCTCGGGCTCCTCGGTCGCCTCGGCGGTGACGATGGGGCGAGTGTGCCTGCCGGAAATGCGCCGCTACGCCTACGACCCGCGGCTCGCGACCGGCGTGATCGCCGCCGGCGGCACGCTCGGCATCCTGATCCCGCCCTCCACGGTGCTGGTGGTCTACGCGCTGCTCACCGAGGAGTCGATCGGGCGGCTGTTCCTCGCCGGCTTTCTTCCCGGGCTGCTGCTGACGGTGATCTTCGTGCTCACCGTCATGCTCATGTGCACTTTCCGCCCGAACTTCGGCCCGCCGGGGCAGAAGCTGCCGCTGCGCAGCCGCATCGCGGCGCTCGGCGGCGCGGCGCCGTTCATCCTGGTGGTCGTGGCGACGATCGGCGGCATCTATGCCGGGGTCTTCACCGTCAACGAGGCCGCCGCGGTCGGCGCGCTCCTCACCATGGCGCACGCGCTGTGGCGGCGCACGCTCGGCCTCAGGGCGCTCACCGAAGCGCTGCTGCAGACCGTGCGCACCACCGCCATGGTGTTCCTGATCCTGATCGGCGCGCACATCTTCTCGCCTTTCCTCGCGCTCAGCCGCATCCCGGTCGACCTCGCCAACGCGCTGGTGGCGATGGAGCTGTCCGCCTTCGGCGTGCTTGCGGTGCTGCTCGTCGCCTACATCGTCATGGGCATGTTCCTCGAGGGCTTCGCCATGATGGTGCTCACCGTGCCGATCGTCTTCCCGATCATCACCGTGCTGGGCATCGACCCGGTCTGGTTCGGCATCTTCATGGTGATCGTGCTCGAGATGGGCCTCATCAGCCCGCCGGTCGGCATCAACGTCTTCGTCGTCAAGGGCATCGCCGAGGACGTGTCGATGGGGCGCATCTTCGCCGGCATCCTGCCGTTCTGGTTCGCGATGCTCCTGTGCGTGCTCCTCCTCGCCGCGTTCCCGCAGATCGTCATGATCCTGCCCAACACCATGATGCGATGAGGCTGCGGGGCCGCACCGCGATCGTCACCGGCGCCGCCACCGGCATCGGCCGCGCCCTCGCCACTCGCCTCGCGCAGGACGGCGCCTCGGTGGTGATCGCCGACCTCAACGGCTACGACGTCGCCGCGGCCGAGATCGCCAAATCGACGGGGGTGCGAACCTTGGGTCTTCAAGTGGACGTTTCCAATGAAGACGAGGTAAAGCGAATGGCCGCCGAAACGACGAAGACCTTCAGCGGCGTGGACATCCTGGTCAACAACGCCGCGCTCTTCTCGCCGCTCCAGCCGCGCGCCTTCGAGGAGATCGACGCCGCGGAGTGGCGCAAGGTGATGGACGTGAACACGCTCGGCGTGTTCCTGTGCTCGCGCGCCTGCGCGCCGCACCTGCGCAAGTCCGGGCGCGGGCGCATCATCAACCTCGCCTCGGGCGCGCCGATCAAGGGCGTGCCCTTCCTGCTGCACTACGTGGCGAGCAAGGGCGCGGTGATCGCGATGACGCGCGCGCTCGCGCGCGAGCTCGGCAAGGACGGCGTCACGGTGAACGCCCTCGCGCCCGGCTTCACCCTGTCGGAAGGCATCAAGGCGAGCCCCGCGCATCTGAAGCACGGCGCCGCCATCCCCGCCACCCGCGCCATCGCGCGCGACGAGACGCCCCAGGACCTGGTGGGCGCGGTGAGCTTCCTCGCGGGCGACGACGCCGCCTTCATGACCGGCCAGACCCTGGTGGTCGACGGCGGCTCGGCTATGGTTTGAAGATCAGGAAGTACTGGTTGGGGAGGAAGGCGTGCTCCCCCGCCAGGCTGTAGCCCGCCGCCTTCAGCTCCGCCTTCACTTTCTCCGGCGCGATGCGCGCCGCCTTCGGCGGGCCCTCGGGCGAGTCGGGCCGGAAGTCGATGATGGCGACGCGGCCGCCGGGCTTGAGCGAGTCGCGCAGCTTGCGGAAGTACTTCTCGCGCGCGTCGATGTGGTGGTGCACGTCGACGAAGAGGATCAGGTCGACCTTCTCCGGCAGCTTCGGATCGTCGAACGCGCCCTGCACCGCCTGCAGGTTCTTCCGCTCCTCGCGCCGCGCGCGCTCGGCGAGGTGCTTCACCATGTCGGGCTCGACGTCGACGGCGTAGACCTTGCCCTTGGGCAGCATGGTGGCAAGACGCGCCGAGAAGTAGCCGGTGCCCGCGCCGACGTCCGCCACGACCGCGTCCGGCGCAAGCTTGAGGGCGTGGATGACCTCGTGCGGCTTCTGCCAGGCGTCGCGCTTGGGGTCGTCGAAGACGTGCGACCACTTCTCCGCGTCCTTGAACGTGTGCTGGTGGGTATGCGGCACCTGTCCCCAGGCAGGGACCGCAACCAGCATCAACAGAGCCAGGAACTTTCTCATGTCACCTCCGCCGCCCTTCGGACGCTCCAGATCATGGAGGATTTGACCAGAAATTCCCGCGCCGATTCCCGGCCGGAGGCGATCCGGCGCAGGTTGTCGAAGCTCTCGCGGCGCCGGGCGGGGTCGGCCTCCTCGAGCAGGCGCTTGTTGCCGATCGACTGGGTCTGCACGAACTCGACGTTCGCCGTGCGGCGCTGGCGCACGTAGAGGTCGAGCAGGTCCTCGCCGGCCTCGCCGCGGCAGACCTTGCCGAGGTACTCCCCGAGCAGGATGGCGTCGTGCAGGCCGCCGTTCAGCCCGAAGGCGCCCAGCGGGTTGTTGAGGTGCGCGGCGTCGCCGGCGAGGAGGATGCGCCCGGCGCGCCAGCGCTGCGCCACGCGCTGGTGCACGCGGTAGATGCCCTTGTGCGGCACCTCGTAGCGCCCGGGGCGGGCGACGAAGCGCTGCATGCGCGCCTCCACCGCCGCGTCGGTCATCACCTCGCCTTCGTCCTCGTCGGGATGCACCGGGAAGGCGAGCCGCCACAGGCCCGGCATGTGGAACACCGCCGCCCATTCCTTCGGGTCGGCGACGTAGGCGTTGGAGGTGAACCCGGCCGGCGCGAAGTCGGCGAGCGTGCCCACGACGATGAAGCGCTCGGGCCAGGTGAAGCCCTCGAACTCGGTGCCGATCAGCTTGCGCACCGCGCTGCGGCCGCCGTCGCAGCCGACCAGCCAGCGGGCCTTGAAGTTGTTGTTTACAAGGACTCCACTCTGGTTTTGAACAGCGTCCACGAAAGGAACCCCGAACTCGACCGAAGCGTGCGGGAAGGCCCGCAGCTTCTCGAGCAGGATCGGCGTGAGCTTGTATTGCTCGAGGTGGAAGCGGTAGGGAAACGGCGTGAGGTCGGCGATGAGCCCGAGGTCCCACTCGACGATCACGCCCTCGCGGCGGTCGCGGATCTGCCAGCGCGGCACCTTGATGCCGACTCGGTGCATCGCCTCGGTGACGCCGAAGGGCGCCAGCATCTCGAGGGTGGGCGGGTGGAAAGAGCCGGCGCGGTGGTCCTCGGCGAGGCGCGGCTCCGCCTCGATCACCTTGACGCCGACCCCCTGGTGCGCGAGCGACAGCGCCAGGGCAAGTCCGACGGGCCCCGCGCCCACGACGAGAACTGCGGTGCCGTCAGCCATTGATAATCATGTTAACTTGCACCGCGAAAACATGCCCGAACGGCTCTCCGCAGAAGCGCGCGCCGCTTTCGAACGCGACGGCTACTACTGCCCGGTGCGCGTCATGCCCGCCGCCGAGGCGCTGCGCTATCGCGGCGCGCTCGAAGCGCACGAAGCGAAGACCGGCAGTCCGCTGCAGGGCAACTGGCGGCACAAGACGCACCTGCTTTTCACCTGGGCGGCCGAGCTGGTGCGCCATCCGCGCATCCTCGATGCGGTCGAGGACCTGATCGGCCCCGACATCCTGTGCTGGACCACCAACTTCTTCATCAAGGAAGCGGCGCATCCCGGCTTCGTTTCCTGGCACCAGGACTCCACCTACTGGGGGCTGGAGCCGCACGACGTGGTGACGGCGTGGGTCGCGCTGACCCCCAGCGATATGAAGAGCGGCTGCATGATGGTGATCCCGGGGACGCACACCGTGGACCAGCTGCCGCACCTGGACACCTTCCACAAGGACAACCTGCTCTCCCGCGGCCAGGAGATCGCGGTCGAGGTCGACGAGCGGCGCGCGCTGCCCTGCCTGCTCGAGCCCGGGGAGATGTCGCTCCACCACATCAAGCTGGTGCACGGCTCGGCGCCGAACCGCTCGCGGGACCGCAGGATCGGGTTCGCCATCCGCTACATCCCGACGCACGTGCGCCAGGTCAAGGTGCGCGACTCGGCGACGCTGGTGCGGGGCAGCGACCGCCTCGGCCACTTCGACCATGAGCCGCGCCCGCGCGCCGACCTCGACGCGGCGGCGCTGGCGGCGCACGCCGACGCGGTCGGGCGCCAGGTGAAGGCGCTCTACGAAGGCACCGGCAAGACCGCGTTCCGCGCCTGAGGCGCGCGCCCGAGAGGCTGCTAGACCGTAACCGGGTCGGTATCCGGCGCGGCGAACAGGCCGTGGCGCGCGTGCTCGCGGAAATGCTGCTCGCGCGGCAGCTCGATCGCGCAGGAGCGCACGCGCTGCTCGGCGGCGGCGAGCGCGGGCACGGGCTTGCCCTCGCGGTTGGCGAGCGCCGCCTGCAGGAGCTTGCGCCGCGCGAGGACGATGCCGCGGTCGGTCGGGCAGAGGTTCTCGCGCGTGCGGTCCTGGATCGCGCCCATGCTCTCCTGCAGCGAGGCGTCCTGCATGGCGATGCCTTCCACGCCGGAGAACGCCTCTCCCCGCCTCTGCGCTTCGCGATCCATGAGGTAATCGTTGCGCTTGTTCTGCAGCGGCACGAACGTGCCGGGAACGTACTGGACGTGGATGCCTTTCCCCTCACGCATCGCTTTCAACTCTTCGGCTTTCAAGCTGCGATTCGGGTGATAGTTGATGCTCCAGGCCCAGCAGTGCTCGTCGTCGATCGGCACCCACACGTGCGCGCCCAGGGGATGGCCGGCGCGCGGCGGGATGATGGTGTGCGCGGGCATGATCCAGGGCGTGATGCGCCAGTAGTAGCGCCCGGCGTCGGCGTTGCGCCGCGCGCCGATAAGGAGCCCGCCCGGGAAGTCGACGACGTCGAACTCCGGCATCGTGTCCTTCAGGTTGTACTCGTTGCCCTTGCTGCCGGCGAAGAGCGGGTCGCGCTGGAGCGCGCCCGAATGCAGGAACGACACGTGCGAGGAATCGATGCCGCCTTCCATCGCCTGCAGGAAGTTCGATTCCTGCAGCCGCTTGGAGACGAAGCGCCGCTCGGGCGCCACGTGCGCCCACTCGATGCCCGGCGGCTCGGGCCTTAGCGCGGGCGGGCCCATGTAGGTCCACACCACGCCGCCGAGCTCCAGGCACGGGTAGGACTTGAGCCTGATGCGCGCGCGCATCGGCCCGTCGGGGCCCTCGGAAGGCAGGTCCACACACTGGCCGGTGACGTCGTACTTCCAGCCGTGGTAGGGGCAGCGCAGGCCGCATTCCTCGTTGCGCCCGAACCACAGCGACACGCCGCGGTGCGCGCAGAACTCGTCGACCAGGCCGACCTGATTGTTCGTATCGCGGAAAGCGACCAGCCGCTCGCCGAGCAGCCTGACCCGCACCGGCGCGCCGTCGGGCTCGGCGACCTCGGAAGCGAGCAGCGCCGGCAGCCAGTAGCGCCGAAAGAGCTCGCCCATCAGCGTGCCGCGCCCGACGCGGGTGAGCTGCTCGTTCTCTTCTGCGCTGATCATGACGCGGCGAATTTAAGCATAATCCCGGCCATGCGCGATTGCATCGACATCCACACCCACATCGTCCCCGAGTCGTTCCCGCGCTACGCCGGGAAGAACGCCGACGTGCCCTGGCCTTCGATGGCCGACGCGCACGCCTGCCACAAGCACGTGATGATCTCGGGCAAGGTCTACCGCACCGTCTCCGACGGATGCTGGAGCGTGCCGCGGCGCATCGAGGACATGGCCGCCATGGGCGTCGCGCGCCAGGCCATCTCGCCGATGCCGGAGCTCCTCTCCTACTGGCTGCCGCTCGAGGACGCGAAAGCGATGGTCCGCTACCTCAACGAGCAGATCGCGGCGATGGTCGAGCAGGCGCCGGACAGGTTCCTCGGGTTGGGATGTGTTCCTCTCCAGGACCTGGACAGTTCGCTGCGCGAACTGGAATACGTGCTCAAAACCCTCAGGTTCCCGGGCATCGAAATCGCCAGCCACGTCAACGGCGTCTCGATCGGCGACGCGCGCTTCGAGCCCTTCTTCGCCGAGGCCGAGCGCCTGGGCGCGGCGATCTTCGTGCACGCGCTGCGCCCGGCCGGCCAGGACCGCATCGTCGGCCCCTTCATCGAGCAGGCGGTGTGCTTCCCGGGCGACATCGCCCTCGCCTGCGCCTCGATGATCACCGGCGGCATCGGCATGCGCCACCCGAAGCTGCGCATGGCCTTCAGCCACGGCGGCGGCACCATGGCGATCCTGCTGCCGCGCCTGGTGCACGCCTGGAACAATTTCCCGAAGGCGAAGGAGGCGCTCGCCGAGTCCCCGGAGGTGACCGCGAGGCGCTTCTTCTACGACCAGGTCGTGTTCGACCCGAAGGTGATCCGGTTCCTGATCGAGCAGTTCGGCGTGGACCAGATCTGCCTGGGCACCGACTACCCGTTCGCGATGGGCGATTTCTCGCCCCTGAAGACACTCCAGGCCCTGGACCGGGAGACGCTCAAGCGCATCGCCTTCAAGAACGCGCGGCGCTTCCTAGGATTGCCGGCAGCGTCTCGCTGATCGATTCGTTGAACACCGCGTCGGCGATGTCGTCGAAGGGCGTGGGCTGCGCGTTGACGATCACGATCCGCGCCCCCGCCGCGCGCGCGATGTCGACCGCGCCGGCGACCGGGTAGACCTGCAGGCTCGTGCCCACGGCGAGGAAGAAGTCCGCCTCGCCCGCCGCGCGCATCGCGCGGTCGATCACCTCGGGCACGAGCTGCTGGCCGAAGGAGATGGTGTCGCTCTTGAGGATGCCGCCGCAGTCGCGGCAGCTCGGGTCCGCCTCCCCCGCGCGCACCCGCTCCAGCACCTTCTGCATCGGCCCGCGCATGCCGCAGCCCCAGCACATGAACTTGCGCATCGTGCCGTGCACCTCGATCACGCGCTCGGGCGAGTTGCCCGCGATCTGGTGCAGCTCGTCGATGTTCTGGGTGACCAACGCATGCAGCTTTTTTCTTTGCTCCAATTCAACCAAAGCCAAATGACCCGCATTGGGCTTCGCCGCCCATGCCGGGCTTGAAAGCCGGTTCTGCCACGACAGCTTCCGCACCTCGGGGTCGGCGAGGTAGTAGTGGATGTTGGACATCTTCTCGGCGAGCGGATTCTTCGTCCACAGGCCCTGCGGCCCGCGAAAGTCGGGGATGCCCGAGTCCGTGGAGATGCCCGCGCCGGTCAGGACGACGACGCGCTCTGCTTCCTCGACCCAGCCTCTGACCCGGGAAGCGTCCATTCAGGGGTGTGTCCCGATCGGGACACAATTTGCCGCTCGCGGCCCCGTTTCCAAGGCCGGACCTTCAGGGCATCTGGATCTTGCCGCCGCCGCCGAGCCCGCCGGGGCCCATGGGCGGGATGCCGCCCTGCGGCACGACGATCGAGGAGGCCGCCTGGCGGCGCAGCTCCTGCAGCTCCTTCACCGTGCGCTCGATCGCTTCCTTGGCGAGGCCGCCGAACTTCTCCGCCGCCTCCTCGAGCGATCCGGCGCCGATCTCGAAGCCGATCGGCAGCGCGCCCGCGGGCGTGAGCACCTGCGTCTCGCCGATGTAGAGCACCGCGCGCGCCTGGTCGCGCTCGCCGTCCTTGCCCACCGGCGTGAGCCGGCGGATCGTGCCGACGCGCCGGTCGGTGAAGACTTCCTCGAGGTAAAGCGCCTTCGGATCGACCCGGATGTCGCTGGTCGTTTCAGGTTTCGTAGCCATGGGGCGATTTTAACCCTGCATCTCACCCTCTGAGCTTGAAGCGCTGGATCTTCCCGGTGGCGGTCTTCGGCAGCTCGTTGAGGAACTCGATCCAGCGGGGGTACTTGTAGGGCGCGAGCCTGGCTTTCACATGCTGCTGGAGGGCGGTCTTGAGTTTCTCATCGGGGGCGTTCCCCGATTTCAAGACCACGTAAGCCTTGGGCTTGATGAGCTTCGACTCGTCCTCGGCGCCCACCACGGCGGCCTCGAGCACCGCCTCGTGGCTCGAGAGCGCCATCTCGACTTCGACCGGGGAGACGTAGATGCCGCCGACCTTGAGCATGTCGTCGGAGCGGCCACCGTAGGTGTAGTAGCCGTCCTTGTCGCGCGAGTACTTGTCGCCGCTGCGCGTCCAGGGGCCCTGGAAGGTGTTCTTGGTCTTCTCGCGCTGGTTCCAGTACATGATCGCCGAGGTCGGGCCGCTGATCTGCAGCTCGCCCAGCTCGTCGGCCTTGGCGATGATGCCGCCCTGCTCGTCGACCAGGCGCAGCTCGTAGCCGGGCACCGGCTTGCCGGTGGTGCCATAGCGCACTTCGCCGGGGCGGTTGGAGATGAAGATGTGCAGCATCTCGGTCGAGCCGATGCCGTCGAGGATCTCGACGCCGGTGCGCTCGGTGAAGGTGTTGCCGATGGTCGGGGGCAGCGCCTCGCCGGCGGAGACGCATATTCTCAGGGAAAGATTTTCACGCTTTGGAAAGGCAGGGCTCGCCAGCATTCCGGCGTAAAGCGTCGGCACGCCGAAGAAGATGGTCGGCTTCTTCTCGGTGAGGCGCTTGAACACCGCATCGGGCGTCGGGCGCTCGGCCATCAGTACGGTCGTCGCGCCCGCGGCCAACGGGAAGGTCATCGAGTTGCCCAGCCCGTAGGCGAAGAAGAGCTTTGCCGCCGAGAAGATGACGTCGGACTCGCGCATGCCGAGCACGCCTTTGGCGTAGAGCTCGGCGGTGATGATGAGGTGCGAGTGCAGGTGCACCGTCCCCTTGGGCGCCCCGGTCGAGCCCGAGGAGTAGAGCCAGAAGCACATGTCGTCGCGCAGGGTCGGGGCGGCCTCCGCCTTCGGGGCAGCGGCGGAAAGAAGCTCCTTCAGCTTTGCATGGGGAACGAGGTGCTGCAGGTCCGGGCACTTGCTCCTTATCTCTTCGAAATTCTTCAGTAGCGGCTCGGACACGAAGACCGCTTTGGAACGGCTGTCCTTGAGCTGGTACTCGTAGTCCGACGGCGTAAGGAGCGTGTTGAGCGCCACCGGGACGATGCCGGCCTTGATCGCGCCGAGGAACAGCGCCACCCAGTCGGCGCTGTCGAGCATGGCAATGGCGATTCGGGTTTCTCTTTCAATCCCCAGCTTTCTCAGGGCATTCGCGGCGCGATCCACCCGCTCCGCGAGCTGCAGGAAAGTGCAGGTGCCGGCGTCGTCGATGAAAGCGGCCTTGCTGCCGCGGCCGGCGTTGCGGCCGATCAGGTCGACGGCGGCGTTGTATTCGCGCGGAAGCTCCATGGATTCCCCTCTCTGAGAGGAATTCTATTCCTTCGCGAGCGGCTGCCCCCGCGGCGCGCGGTCGACCGCGACGGGGAAGACGCGCGGTTTCCCGCTCTTCTCGCCCGGGAGGGCCAGCAGCATCGGCGTGAGCTTGCCCTGCCATTCGCCATGCTCGCGCGCGGCGACGCTGGTCACGGTGCACGCCGGACCCGCCTTGTCGTGGACTTCGAGCGCGAACGCCGGGCGGGGACGCGCGCGCAGCACGAGCTCGCGCTTGCCGTGCCACTTCACCTGGAGCTCGCCGTCCGCGGTGCCCACCGCCTGCACGTTGCGCATGGAAACGAGGTCCTGCAGCAGCTCGGCGCACTCGGGCGCCGGCATGCGCGAGCCCAGATCCATGGCGAGCATGCCCTCGCTCTGCGCCGCGCGCGCCTCTTCGCGCAGCGCCGTGCTGATGGACATGAGCCGCAGGATGGCGTCGCGGTGGGCGGCCGCATTCTGCGCGGCGGCCGGAAAGGCGCCCGCAAGCGCGAGGGCGAAGGCGACGAGCAGCCGGCCGCGCATGCTAGGCCGGCTGCTTGGCCGCCTGCCAGCGATCGAGCTTCGCGCGCGCCGCGTTGCGCGAGGGGTCGGTGGCCTCGTCGTGCGCCGGGGTCTTCGCGGTGAGCTCGATCACGTAGCCGTTGGGGTCGCGGAAGTAGATCGAGTGGATGAAGCCGTGGTCGGAGACGCCGCGAGTCTCGATGCCGCGGGCTTTCCCCTTCGCCATCATCGGCGCCAGCTCGCCCGCCTCCACCTCGAGCGCGATGTGCAGGTCGTAGTCGTGCTGGCGCTTGAAGTCGAAGGCCATGTCGGGCGCCTCGAAGAAGGCGAGGTACGACCTGTCGGCCATCTCGTAGAAGGTGTGCAGCGTGCGCGTCTCGCGCCCGGTCATGGTCTCGTTGATCTCGAGGGTGCAGGCGAGGCGCAGGCCGAGGAAGTCCTCGTAGAAGGCGCGCGTCTCGCCCGAGTCGCGGCAGCGGTAGGCGTTGTGGTGCAGTCCCTTGATCTTCGCCATGTCACACCGCCTCGAAGCGGGCGTCCTTCATCGACCCGGCGAAGCCGTAGAACACCTCGTGCGCCTTGTTCCACTGCTTGAGGCCCTTCATGCGCTCGTACCAGCGCTTGAGGTTCGGGTAAGGCGAGAAGTCGGCGCGGATGAACTCGGCGAGGCTCACGAAGGAGGAGGCGAAGTAGTCGGCGATGGTGATCTCCTCGCCGCACAGGTACTTCTGCTTCGGCCCGATCAGGCTCTGGTCGAGCACCTTCATCCAGCCCTGCGCGCGCTCCTTCGCCCAGGCGAGCTGGCCCTTCTGCAGCTCGTCGCTCGGGCGCTTGTGGTGCGGGAAGATCTGCGGGTAGACCAGGCCGTAGGCGAGGTCGCGGCAGAGCTGGGTGTTGATCCAGTCCATGCGCTCGTTCACGCGGGCGCGCGCCTTCAGGTCCTTCGGG
>CBDDRQ010000065.1:0-13877 GCA_965233125.1 uncultured bacterium | reverse complement strand
GCCCATGAACGCCCCCCATCTTCACAATCCCCAGGCTGCGGAGAAGGCCCGCATCCTGGCGGAGGCGCTGCCCTACATCCAGCGCTTCCACGGCAAGACCATCGTCGTCAAGTTCGGCGGCAACGCCATGACCGACGAGGTGCTGAAGGCGGGCTTCGCGCACGACGTGGTGCTGCTGAAGCTCGTGGGCATGAACCCGGTGGTGGTGCACGGGGGCGGCCCGCAGATCGAGCAGCTGCTCGCGCGCCTGGGCAAGAAGGGCGAGTTCTTCCAGGGAATGCGCGTCACCGACGCCGAGACCATGGACATCGTGGAAATGGTGCTCGGCGGCACGGTCAACAAGGAAGTGGTCGAGCTCATCAACCAGGCCGGCGGCAAGGCGGTCGGCCTGACCGGCCAGGACGGCGCCTTCATCCGCGCGCGCAAGCTGCAGCTCTCGGCGAAGCAGAATGGCGGCGGCATCGACCTCGGGCAGGTCGGCGAGGTCGAGACGATCGATCCCTCGGTGATCGGCGCGCTGGAAGCCGGCGGCTTCATCCCGGTGGTGGCGCCCATCGGCACCGGCGCCGACGGCACCACCTACAACATCAACGCCGACCTGGTCGCGGGCAAGCTCGCGGAGGTGCTCGCGGCAGAGAAACTGGTCGTCCTGACCAACACCCCTGGCGTCCTCGACAAGGACGGCAAGCTCCTTACGGGCCTGACCCCGCGCAAGATCGACCAGCTGGTCGAGAAGGGCGTGATCTCGGGGGGCATGCTGCCCAAGATCGGTTCGGCGCTGGATGCGGCGCGCAACGGCGTGAAGAGCGTGCACATCATCGACGGCCGCGTGCCGCACGCGCTGCTGCTGGAAGTGCTGACCGACCAGGGCGTCGGCACCCTCATCCGCAGCAAGTAAGCTTTGAGAATCGCTGCGATCCCGCCTTCTCGGCGGGTCTGGATCTTCGACCTCGACAACACCCTGCACGACGCGCGCGCGCGCATCTTCCCGTCGATGCACGAGCAGATCAACGCCTACCTGCGGCGCAACTTCGCGGTGGACGAGGCGGGCGCGAACGCGATGCGCCAGGACTTCTGGCGGCGCTACGGCACCACGCTGCGCGGCCTGATGCGCCACCACGGCACCGATCCGCGCCATTTCCTCGCTGAAACGCACGTCTTCCCCGAGCTCGCCGACATGGTGGTGCGCGAGAACGCGCTCAAGCACGCGCTCGTCCGGCTTGCCGGCAAGAAGCTGGTGTTCTCGAATGCGCCGCGCGCCTACGTGCGGGGGGTGCTCCGCGCCCTGGGCGTCGGGCGCTTCTTCGACGCGGTGTACACCATCGAGGACACCGGCTACCGCGGCAAGCCCGCCCTGCACGGCTTCCACGTGCTGCTGCGCAACCACGACCTCGACCCCCACCGCTGCGTCTTCGTCGACGACATGCTGGAGAACCTGCGCACGGCGCACCGCCTGGGCATGTCCACCGTCTGGGTGAGCCCGCTGCGCCGGCGCGTATCCTATGTCGACCTGCGGGTCGCCTCGATCACCGAGCTGCCGCGTCTGGCCTTCCGTTATCGGGAAGCTTAGACTTACTTTCATGCCGCGCCCGAAAGGCGAACGCAAGCTCGAGATCCTGAAAGCCCTCGCGCAGATGCTCGAGGCGCCCAAGTGGGAGCGCATCACCACCGCGGCGCTCGCCGGGAAGCTGGACGTCTCCGAGGCGGCGCTCTACCGGCACTTCGCTTCCAAGGCGCAGATGTACGAAGGCCTGATCGAGTTCATCGAGAGCTCGGTGTTCACCCTCGCCAACCGCATCACCGAGGACGAATCCGACGGGCGCCGCCAGGCGGAGAAGCTGGTCGAAATGCTGCTCGCCTTCTCCGAGAAGAACCCAGGCATGGTGCGCGTCATGACCGGCGACGCGCTGGTGGGCGAGCACGAGCGGCTGCAGGCGAGGATGAACCAGTTCTTCGACCGCTTCGAGGCCACCCTCAAGCAGTCGCTGCGCTCGGCCGCCGACGGCGACTCGGCCGCCCGCGCCGCGGCGCTCCTGCGCTACGCCATCGGCTGCCTGCACCAGTACGCCAAGAGCGGCTTCTCGAGGAAGCCGGCGGAGAGCTTCTCGGCGCAGCGACAGTACCTGCTCGGCTAGATCACCTGCAGACGGGGCAGGCGGGGTCCTTCGCCACTTTCACGGAGCGCCACTCGGCGCTCTTCGCGTCGAAGACGACCAGCCTGCCGTTCAGCGACTCGCCGATGCCGGCGAGGAGCTTGAGCGCTTCCATCGCCTGCAGCGCGCCGATCACGCCGGTGAGAGGGGCAAAGACGCCCATTTGCGAGCACTGCACTTCCTCGACTTCGCCCTCCTCCGGGAAGAGGCAGGCGTAGCAGGGCGCGTCGGCGCTTCTCAGGTCGAAGACCGCGAGCTGCGCGTCGAAGCGGATCGCGGCGCCCGAGACGAGCGGCTTGCGCGCTTTCACGCAGGCGCGGTTGATCGCCTTGCGCGTGGCGAAGTTGTCGGTGCAGTCGAGAACCACGTCGGCCCTGGCGACCGGATCGAGGAGATCTTTGCCTTCCAGCCTTTTTTCGACCGGGACGACGACGACCTCGGGATTGACCGCGCCGAGCGTCGCGCGCGCGGCGTCGACCTTGGGCGCGCCGACCGAATCGGTGCGGTAGAGGATCTGGCGCTGCAGGTTGGTGAGGTCGACCTTGTCGGGATCGGCGATGGTCAGGCGCCCGATGCCGGCGGCGGCGAGGTAGAGCGCGGCCGGGCAGCCCAGACCCCCGGCGCCGACGACGAGCGCGCTTGCCGCGCGCAGCTTCTCCTGCCCCTCGATCCCGATCTCGGGGAGCAGGATGTGGCGGGAATAGCGGAGAAGCTGCTGGTCGTTCAGTTCGGTTTGGTCTGGGCGACCGTGGGCGACTGGGTCTGCACCGGCTCGCCCTTGAGGAAGGCGAGCGCCTGCGAGAGCTGGAAGTCGTCCTTGGAGCCGAGCTCGACCGGCTTCTGGTCGGCCGGCGGGGTCGGTGCGGGCTTCGCGCGCTGCACCGAAGGCTCTTTCTTCTCCTCGGCGGCGGCCCTGCCGTTCTCGAGGTGGCGCTGCAGGTCCGCCTCGCGCACGCGCGTGGCGGTGTCGCTCGGATCCTCGACGATGATGTCCGGAGTAATGCCGAGCGCCTGGATCGAGCGGCCCCCGGGCGTGTAGTAGCGCGCGGTGGTGAGCTTGATCGCGGTGTTGTTGCCCAGGGGCATGATCGTCTGCACCGAGCCCTTGCCGAAGGTCTGCGTGCCCATCACCTTGGCGCGCTTGTGATCCTGCAGCGCGCCGGCGACGATCTCGGAGGCGGAGGCCGAGCCGCCGTTCACCAGCACCACCATCGGCACGGTCTTCGCCGCCTGCGGCAGCTTGCGCAGCACGTCGTCGCCGCGGCGCGCGTAGTCCTCGGGGCTGGCGAGGAACTTCTTGCGCGCGTCCTCGGCACGGCCGTCGGTGGAGACGACCAGCGCCTTCGACGGCAGGAAGGCCGACGAGATGGCCACCGCGCCGTGCAGCAGGCCGCCGGGATCGTTCCTCAGGTCGAGCACGAGGCCCTTCAGCGCGCCCTGCTTGAAGACGGTGTCGAGGTGGCGCACCAGGTGCTCGGCGGTCTGCTCCTGGAACTGCGACACGCGCACCCAGGCGTAGCCGGGCTCGATGACCTTGGACTTGACGCTCTGCACGCGGATGACGGCGCGCGTGAGCGTCACCACCAGCGGCGCGCTTTCGCCCTTGCGCGAGATGGTGAGGGTGATCTGGGTGTTCGGCTTGCCGCGCATGCGCTTCACGGCGTCATTGAGCGTCATGCCCTTCACCGGCGTCTCGTCGAGCTTGATGATGAGGTCGTTCGGCTTGATGCCGGCGCGGTAGGCGGGCGTGTCCTCGATCGGCGAGATCACCTTGACGAAGCCGTCCTCCATGCCGACCTCGATGCCCAGGCCGCCGAACTGGCCCTGCGTGCCGACCTGCAGCTCCCGGAAGGCTTCGGCGTCGAGGTAGGCGGAGTGCGGGTCGAGGCCGGTGAGCATGCCGTTGATCGCCTCGGTGATGAGCTTCTTGTCCTCGACCGGCTCGACGTAGTTGGTCTTGATCGCGCCGAACACCTCGGTGAAGGCGCGCAGCTCCTCGATCGGCAGCGGCGAGCGCGTCGCGCGGTCGGCGATGGCCTGGAAGTTGAGGCTGATGAGCACGCCGGCCACCGCGCCGACGAACATGAGTCCGATGCTGCGAAGCTTGGTTTGCATAGGGATCGCTTATTTCAACTTGACCCAACGAAGGGGGTCAAAGGCCCGGCCTAAGTGCCGTAATTCAAAGTATAAACCCGTTTCTTCGTTGCCACCGCTCGAGCCGGTGGTGGCGACCGGCTCGCCGATCGCGACGGCCTCGCCGACCTGCTTCAGCAGCGCCTCGTTGTTCGCGTAGATCGACAGGTAGCTCTCTCCGTGGTCGACGATCAGCAGGTTGCCGAAGCCGCGCATCCAGTCGGCGTAGACCACCTGGCCGCCGGCGACGGCGCGCACCGGCTGCCCCTCGGGCGCCCGGATGAACACGCCCTTTGCCTCGATCCCCGCCGCCCCCCTTGGAGCGCCGAAGCGCCCCGTCAGTTCCCCGCGCACCGGCAGGCGCAGGCTGCCGCGCAGCCGGGAGAAGGCCTCGCGCGCGCTCCCGGGCTCCGGAACGCTCTCGACGATGCGGATGATCCGCTGCACCAGCCGCGCGAGGCGCGACTCGTCGGCGCGCAGCACGCCCAGCTGCCGGCGGTCCTTGCGGATCTCGCCCGCCACGCGCGCGAGCACGCGCCGGCGGACGGCGCGCTCCTTGAGGATTTTTCCACGCTCGGCGCGGCTCGCGCGCTCGACCTCGAGCAGCGCCGCCTCCCGCTCGGCGGCGGCGCGGGCGAGCTCGGCGAGCTCGGCGATGGCCTCGCGATAGCCGCCGATCAGGGCGGCGGCGGCCTGCGACACGTAGCCGACGTACTGCAGCGTGCGCCCGAGCGAGGCCGGGTCGTCCCCCGAGAGCGCCACGCGCAGCGGGTCGGGCGCGCCGGCGGCGTGGCGCGCCGCGAGCATGCGCTCGACCGCGCCGCGGCGCTCCGCGGCGAGGCGCTCGAGCGCGCGGCGCCGCTCGGCGATGTGGGCCGCCTGCGCGCGCAGGCGCCGCCCGTCTGCCGTGGCGCGGGCGAGCGTGCGGTTCGCGTCCGAGATGGCGCGCTCGGAGTCGCGCAGCGCGTCGCGCGCCTCGCGCCGCACGCTTTCCTTCTCGTCGAGCTCGTGGCGCAGCGCCTCGATGCGGGCGCGCAGCTCGCGCAGCTCCGCGTCCCGCGATGCCGGCTGCGCCGCGGTCCCCTGTGCGGCGAGGGCGAGCGCGACGGCGGCGAGCAGGCGCCTCAGGCTTTCGCTTTCCCTTGCGCCGAGACCGCGGCGATGCGCCGCTCGACCTCGGCGGGATCGCCGAGGTAGTAATGCCGCGCCGGCTTCAGGTCGTCGCCGAGCTCATAGACCAGCGGGATGCCGGTCGGGATGTTCAGCTTCACGATCTCCTCGTCAGGAATGCCGTCGAGGTACTTCACCAGGGCGCGCATCGAGTTGCCATGCGCGGCGATCAGCACGCGCCGCCCGGAGCGCACCGCCGGCGCGATGGCGCTCGTCCAGTAAGGGATGACGCGCGCGACCGTGTCCTTGAGGCACTCGGTGCGCGGCACCTCGATGCCCGCGTAGCGCGGATCCCTGCCCTCGTAGCGGGGATCGCTCGGGTCGAGGGCGGGCGGCGGCGTGTCGTAGCTGCGCCGCCAGGCGAGCACCTGCGCCTCGCCGAACCTGGCCGCCGTCTCGGCCTTGTTGAGGCCCTGCAAGTCCCCGTAGTGGCGCTCGTTCAGCCGCCAGCTCTTCTCGACCGGCAGCCACATCTGGTCGAGCTCGTCGAGCGCGATCCAGAGCGTGCGGATGGCGCGCTTCAGGGTCGAGGTGAACGCGAGATCGAAGCGCATGCCCTCGGCGGCGAGGGCGCGGCCGCCGGCGCGCGCCTCCTCGAGGCCCTTTGCCGAAAGGTCGACGTCGGTCCAGCCGGTGAAGCGGTTCTCGCGGTTCCAGTCCGATTCGCCGTGGCGCAGCAGCACGAGCCGCAATGGGGGATTCGGCATCGCGGTCAATTATAATGTTTGCCTCCCCGTGGAATTCATCCGCAACAACATCCTGCTGATCGCCGTCGCCGTCGTCTCCGGGGCGATGCTGATCTGGCCCCTCGTGCGCCGGGGCACCGGCGGGCCCCACGTCGACACGACGCGCGCCACGCAGCTCATCAACCGCGAGGACGCGCTGGTGATCGACGTGCGCGAGCCCGGCGAGTACGGCGCGGGGCACATCCTCGGGGCGCGCAACGTGCCGCTCGCGCGCATCGACGCGAAATCGGACCTCGGCAAGAAGAAGGATCGCCCGCTCATCGTCTACTGCGACACCGGGAGCCGCGCGGGCAAGGCCGCCGCGGCGCTGCGCGGGCAGGGCCACACGCAGGTCGTCAGCCTCTCGGGCGGCCTGGGCGCGTGGCAGCAGGCGGGGCTGCCGGTGGAGAAATGAGCGCCGCCGCCCTGATGTACTGCACGGCGAGCTGCCCGTTCTGCCACGCCGCGGAGCGCCTGCTCCTCGAGAAGGGCGCCAGGGTGGAGAAGATCCGCGTCGACCTCGATCCCGCGCGCCGCGCCGAGATGATGCAAAAGAGCGGCCGGCATACCGTGCCGCAGATCTGGATCGGCAGCCGCCACGTCGGCGGCTGCGACGATCTCTACGCTCTCGACGCAGAGGGCAAGCTCGACCCCTTACTCGAGGCATCGACATGAGCGAACAAGCGCAGCAAACGACGTTTCAAATCGAAAAGATCTACGTCAAGGACCTGTCGCTGGAAATTCCGAACGCGCCGCAGATCTTCACCGAGCCGGCGCAGCCGCAGCTCGAGGTGCAGATCAACACCACCGCGGGGAAGTTCTCCGATCCCTACTACGAGGTCACCGTGACGGCCACCGTCAGCGCGAAAGCCGGCGAGAAGACGCTGTTCCTCGCCGAGGCGGTGCAGGCCGGCATCTTCCAGCTGCGCAACGTGCCGCAGGAGGAGCTCGGGCCGCTGCTCGGCATCGGCTGTCCGACCATCCTCTTTCCCTACCTGCGCGAGACCATCTCCGACCTGGTGATCCGCGGCGGCTTTCCGCCCGTGCTGCTCGCGCCGATCTCCTTCGAGGCGCTCTACGTGCAGCGCATGCAGCAGGAGCAGCAGTCGGGGCAGGGCGAGGGGCCGCGCATCGAAGTCGCGCGCTGATGCGCCCCCTTGTGCTCGCCGCGTTGCTGTTCGCCGGCGGCGTCGCCGCGGCGGACTGGCGCTCGGTGGGCGAGGGCGGGGCGCTGCTTTACGACGCGCCTTCGAGCCAGGCCACGCCGCTGTATGTGGTCACTGCCCAGTACCCGCTGGAGGTGATCGTCGAGCTCGAAGGCTGGGCGAAGGTGCGCGACCATACCGGCTCGCTCACCTGGGTGCAGAAGACCGCGCTTACCGAGCGGCGCTGCGTGGTCGTGACCTCGCCCGCCACGCAGGTGCACGTGCGCCCCGAGGAAGGCGCGCCGGTCTCCTTCGTCGCCGCGCAGAACGTGGCGCTCGATCTGCTGGAAGCGGCGCCGGGCGGATGGCTGCACGTTCGCCATGCCGACGGCGCGGACGGCTACCTGCGCGCCTCGGCGGCCTGGGGCTACTAGGGCAATGACCCGCGTCGCGGTGCTCGGCGCAGGCGCCTGGGGCACTGCGATCGCCGCCGTGCTCTCCGCGCGGCTCGAAGTCACCCTGTGGGCGCGCGACCCCGTGCAGGCCGAGCGCCTCGCAGCCACGCGGCGCAACGAGCGCTACCTCCCGGGCGTCGAGCTTCCGGACGCCTTGGGTGTCACCAGCAATTTTCCGCAGGCAACGACGGGTACGGCCTTATTTCTCGCAGCCACGCCCGTCGCCGGGCTGCGCGAGATCGCCCGGAAGCTCTCCCCGGACGCGCCGCTGGTGTGGCTGTGCAAGGGCTTCGAGGAAGGCACCGGCATGTTGCCGCACCAGCTCGTCGCGCAGAAGCGCTGCGGCGCGTTGTCCGGGCCTTCCTTCGCCGACGAAGTGGCGCGCGGCCTTCCCTGCGCGCTCACCCTCGCTTCGCGCGACGAGGGCTTTGCGCGCGAAACCGCCGCGCTCATGCACGGCGGGCGCCTGCGCGTCTATTACAGCGCCGACCTCGTCGGCGTCGAGACCGGCGGCGCGGTGAAGAACGTGATGGCGATCGCCGCCGGCATCTCCGACGGCCTCGGGCTCGGCCAGAACGCGCGCGCCGCCCTCATCACGCGCGGCCTCGCCGAGATCGCGCGCCTGGGCACCGCGCTCGGCGGCAGGCCCGAGACGTTCTTCGGCCTCGCCGGCGCGGGCGACCTCATCCTCACCTGCACCGGCGAGCTTTCGCGCAACCGCCGCGTCGGCCTCGAGCTGGCCAAGGGCGTCCCCTTGAAGAAGATCCTGGAGGACCTGGGCCACGTGGCCGAGGGCGTGCGCTCGGCGAAGGAAGTGCTGCGCCTCGCGCGGAACGAGGGCGTCGAGATGCCGGTGAGCGAAGCCGTGGCCGCGGTCCTCGAGGGTCGCCTCGCGCCGGGCGCGGCCGTCGAGCAGCTTCTCGCGCGCGATGCGAAGCAGGAGCGCAGCTAACCGGCCATGGGAAAGAGGCTGGGGAGCGCCAAAATGCTTCCGATCGGAAGCATTCAGCCCGAACCCGGAAAGCCGAGCTGTCGCCAAGCCTCGAACACCACCACCGCGACTGCATTGGAGAGGTTGAGGCTGCGGTTACCGGGGCGCATCGGCAGCTTGAGACGCATGTCTTGCGCGAATTCGTCCAGCACGGCTTGCGGCAACCCGGCGGTCTCGGCGCCGAAGACGAGCACATCGCTCGTCTCGTACTCCACAGCCGTGTAGAGGCGCAGGGCACGAGTCGAAAAACAGTACATCCGCCGCGCAGCAAAAGTCGCGCGGCAGGCTGGCCAGCTCGGATGCACCGTCACACTCGCCAGCTCGTGATAGTCGAGGCCGGCGCGCCGGAGCTGCCGGTCGTCCATGGAGAAGCCGAGCGGCTCGACCAGGTGCAGGCGCGCGCCGGTGTTGGCGGCGAGGCGGATGACGTTGCCCGCGTTGGGCGGGATCTCGGGGTGCACGAGGACGATGTCAAGCATCAAGCAGTGTCCGCGCGACGACCCAATTGACGACGCGCGCCGCGCCGGCGTGCTTCAGCGTCCTCGCCATCTCGTCCAGCGTCGCACCCGTCGTCATCACGTCGTCGACCACGGCAACACTGAGATCGGTAAGTTTGGTGACACAGGAAAATGCGCCGCGAACGTTGCGATGACGTTGGTCGAAAGGCAGGTCGAGCTGCGGCGCGGTGTCGCGGCTGCGCTCGCAGGCCGAGACCAGCAGCTTTCCCCGGCCGAGGTGGCGCGCGATCTCGACCGCCTGGTTGTAGCCACGCTCCTTCAGGCGCCGGCGCGAGAGCGGAACGGGGACGACGCAGTCGATTTTCTCTTCGGGTGGAATTCGTTGCTTCAACAACCCCGAAAGAAGCGGCGCCAGCGCCAGCTCGCCGCGGAACTTGAGCGAGTGCACCAGCGCGTCGGCGGGAAAGGCGTATTCGAGGGCGGCCAGGGTGGCGTCGTAGTGCGGCGGATCGGCGAGGCAGCGGCCGCAGGGCTCGGCGCGCGGCGAAGGCAGCGCGCAGCGCGGGCAGAGCGGCGGCGCGAGGCGCGGCAGCTCGCGCTCGCACGCCGCACACAGCACCGCCGACGCGGCGCCGCGGCACAGGAAGCAGCTGCCGCCGAAAAGCAGGGCTGCGAGGCGCGCGCGCATGCTATCTTTTCCCCGATGTGGACTGTAGCGCAGCTCGGCGCCGATCTGGCGGCGGGGAAGACCTCGAGCCGCGAGCTGGTCGAGCAGGCGCTCGCGCGCATCGCCGACCTGGACGGCGAAGGCTCGCGTGCCTTCCTGCAGGTCGATGCCGACGGCGCCCGCGCGGCGGCGGACTATTCGGATCGGTTGAGGAAGAAGGGCGTCCGCCGCTCGCCCATCGACGGCCTGCCGGTATCGCTCAAGGACCTCTTCGATGTCGCCGGGGAAGTGACCCGCGCCGGTTCCAGGATTCTCGACAAATCCGAGGCAAAGAGAACCGATGCCGCTGCCGTGGCCCGGCTGCGCGCGGCAGGGGCGGTGTTCATCGGCCGTACCAATATGGTGGAGTTCGCCTTCGGCGGGGTCGGCTTGAACCCGCACTATGGCACGCCGAAGAATCCCTGGGACCGCAAGAGCGGCCGCGTGCCCGGCGGCTCCTCCTCGGGCGCCGCGGTCGCGCAGGCCGACGGCATGTGCGTGATGGCGCTCGGCTCCGACACCGGCGGCTCGGTGCGCATTCCCGCGGCGCTGTGCGGCCTCGCCGGCTTCAAGCCCACCGCGCGCCGCGTGCCGCTCGAAGGCGCGTTCCCGCTCTCGTTCACCCTGGACTCGATCGGGCCGCTCGCCAACAGCATCGGCTGCTGCGCCGCCTACGACGCGGTGCTGAGCGGCGAGCCTGCCGGGCTCGTGCAATTGCCGCTGCAGGGCCTGCGCCTGCTCGTGCCGCTCTCGTCGCTGCTCCAGGGGCTCGACGCGGCCGTCGAGCAGGCGTTCGGCGCCGCGCTCGAGCGGCTGCGCAAGGGCGGGGCGCTCATCGAGGAGAGGCCGGCGCCGGTTTTCGACCGCCGCAGCGAGTACTTCGCCCGCGGCGGCTTCGCCGCGGCCGAGGCCTACCACGTCCACCGGCCGCATCTCGCGCGCCTGGGCGAATCCGACCCGCGCGTGAGCGCACGCATCCTTCTCGGCAAGGACTTCCCGGCGGCGGACTACGTGGCGCTGGGCGAGCTGCGCGCGGCCGCGGTCGGCGAGTTTGCGGCGCTGGCGGCGCCGTTCGACGCGGTCGTCATGCCCGCGGTCGCGTGCGTCGCGCCGACCATCGCCGAGGCCGGCGCGAACGACGAGGACTACGCGCGCTGGAACCTGAGCATCCTGCGCAACCCGGCATTCGTCAACTTCGTCGACGGCTGCGCGGCGACGCTCCCCTGCCACGTGCCCGGGGCCGCGCCGGTCGGTTTCGCGGTGTGCGGCCCGGCGATGAGCGACCGGCGCACCCTGGCGGTGGCGGCTGCCGTTGAAAGAGCCCTTTCCCGCCATTGACCCGCGCGCCGCGCGGCGGCGCTCGGAGCGCTCGGCGGCGAGCTACGCGGGCGCCTCGCGCATCGAGGCGGAGGTGGGCGCGCGCATGCTCGAGCGGCTGGACTACGTGAAGATCGCGCCGCGGCGCATCCTCGACGCCGGCAGCGGCCCGGCGCGCGAGGCGAAGGCGCTGCTGCGCCGCTACCCGAAGGCGCAGTTCCTGGCCCTCGACTTCGCGCTGCCGCGGCTGCGGCGGCGCTTCCTGGAGAAGAAAATCCTGGTGTGCGGCGATATAGTGCAGCTGCCGCTCGCCGAGGGCAGCGTCGATCTCGTCTGGTCGAACATGGCGCTCCACTGGACGGCGGACCCGCAGCGCGCGCTGCGCGAGTTCGAGCGCGTGCTCGCCCCGCAGGGGCTGCTCATGCTCAGCACGCTCGGTCCCGACACGCTTAAGGAGCTGCGCGCCGCCGCCGGCACGGCGCGCGTGCACGCCTTCATCGACATGCACGACGTGGGCGACATGCTCGTCGCCGCCGGCTTCGCCGCCCCCGTCATGGACATGGAGATGATCGCGATGGAGTACACCGGAAGCAACGATCTGCTGACGGACCTGCGCGCGAGCGGCCAGACCAGCGCGCGCGCCGACCGCGCGCGCGGGCTCGCGGGCCGGCGCTTCGGCGCGCAGCTGCGCGCCGGGCTCGCGCCGCGCGCCACATTCGAGGTGGTGTACGGCCACGCCTGGAAGCGCGAGCAGGTGAAAACAGTTCGTGTTTTCAAGCGCGTTCCTTGAGGGGGCGCGTTCTCCTGTGGTAACTTACGCGGCTTCGGTGGACGGGAGTCGGGACATTCCGCAGCGCGAGCTGGCGTTTCTGGATGAGCGCGGCGGCTTCACCCTGACCCTCAAGCGCAACTGCTCGAATTCCCCGGCCGGCTTCGCCTGCGCCTGCGCCGCGGCTGCGATCGCGGCGCTCGCGATCGGCGCGGGATTCGCGGCAGCGGGCGCCTGGCTGGTGCTGCCGTTCGCGGGACTGGAGGCGCTGCTTCTCGCCGCCGCGTTCGTGCTGTATGCGCGCCGCGCCGCCGACTACGAGCGCATCGAGCTCGGGCCCGGCCGGCTGAGCGTCGAGATTGCCGAGGGCGGGCGCTCGGCGCGCTACGAGCTCGATCCGCGGCAGGCGCGGGTGTGCCTGGAGAACAGTGGCGAGGTGCATGTGGTGCTGCGGGACCCAAAAGCAGAGCTGGAGGTCGGGCGCAATCTCGACGCGCAGTCGCGCGTCAGGCTCGCCGCCGAGCTCGAGAGAAGACTGCGGATCTGATTTCCGGGGAAAGAGGGATATGAAGGGTGTGAAAGTCAGGGGTTCGAGAGTCGTCGCAGTCCTGGCGGGCCTCGCGGCTCTCGCCAACATCGGCGCGGCGCACGCCATCGCCTGGTACTTCCAGACGCCCGCCTCGGACATGGCGCGCGACATCGATCAGCTGCACCAGTACATCATGTGGCTGATCATCGTCATCTTCATCGGCGTGTTCGGCTTCATGTTCTGGTCGGTCTACGCGCATCGCAAGTCGAAGGGCCACGCCGCCGCGCAGTTCCACGAGAACACCACCGTCGAGATCCTGTGGACGGTGATCCCGGCGATCATTCTGGTGATCATCGCCTGGCCGGTGACCAAGACCGTGATCGCGCAGAAGGACACCTCCGCCGCGGACGTGACGATCAAGGTGACCGGCTACCAGTGGAAGTGGGGCTACGACTACATCAAGGGCGAGGGCGAGGGCATCAGCTTCCTGTCAATGCTCAGCACCCCGCGCGAGCAGATCGAGGGCAACGCGCCCAAAGGCGAGAACTACCTCCTCGAGGTCGACAACGAGGTGGTGGTGCCGGTGGGCAAGAAGGTGCGCGTGCTGATCACTGCGGCGGACGTGATCCATGCGTGGTGGATCCCGGCCTTCGGCGCGAAGCAGGACGCCATCCCCGGCTTCCTGCGCGACGTCTGGTTTCGCGCCAACGAGCCCGGCACCTACCGCGGCCAGTGCACGGAGCTCTGCGGCAAGGAGCACGCGTTCATGCCGATCGTGGTGCGCGCCGTGTCGCCCGAGGACTATTCCAAGTGGGTGGGCGAGCGTAAGCAGGCCATGGCGGCGAGCGCCGACGATCCGGGCAAGGTCTGGAAGCCCGAGGAGCTCGCGGCGCGCGGCGAGAAGGTCTACGCCGCCAACTGCGTCGCCTGCCACCAGGGGACCGGGCGCGGCCTGCCGCCGGCGTTCCCCGCGCTCGCCGGCTCGAAGCTGGTGAACGGGCCCGAGCAGGCGCAGATCGACCTCGTGCTCAACGGCAAGCCCAACACCGCCATGGCGGCCTTCGGCAAGCAGCTTTCGGACACCGACATCGCGGCGGTGATCACGTTCACGCGCCGCTCCTGGGGCAACAAGGCGAGCGAGGTCCAGCCCGCCGAAGTCAAGGCACGAAGGAAATAATCATGAGCGCTGTCGTACACGACCACGACCACGGCCACGAGCATCACGACCACCACGGCGGCTACAGCGGCATCATGCGCTGGATCACCACCACCAACCACAAGGACATCGGCACGCTGTACCTGTGGTTCAGCTTCATCATGTTCTCG
>CBDDRQ010000064.1:0-19649 GCA_965233125.1 uncultured bacterium | reverse complement strand
CCGCAGCCTGGGCAACGTGCGCGTCAACCCGCACGTCGGCCTGCTTTTCATCGACTTCGAGAAGCCGGGGCGGCTGCGGGTGAACGGCACCGCCAGCCTCGCCGCCGCGGACAGCGGTCTCGAGGTGCGGGTGCGCGCCGGGGCCATCTTCCCCAACTGCCCGCGCTACATCCACCGCATGCAGCTCGTCGAGCATTCCGTCTACGCGCCGCGACCGGGCCATACCCCGCCCGAGCCGGGCTGGAAGAGGAACTTCACAGACGTGCTGCCCCGCGGTTGACAGCCGCCGGCGAATTGCTTCAAGCTTGATCTATTCAGGCTTGGAGCATCGATCCATGGCAGGGCCGCCCGTGCAGGACCGCGAGACCATCGCCCGCGCCGGCGACCACCGGGCGCTGCGCATCTGGCTGCGGCTGCTCACCTGCACGCAGCTGATCGAGCGCCAGGTGCGCTCGCGCCTGCGCGGCCAGTTCGACACCACGCTGCCGCGCTTCGACCTGATGGCGCAGCTCGAGCGCCATCGCGAGGGCCTGAAGATGAACGAGCTCTCGCGCCTGCTCATGGTCACCGGCGGCAACGTCACCGCCATCGTCGACCAGCTCGAGAAGGAGGGGCTGGTCGAGCGCCTCGACGAGCCCGCCGACCGGCGCGCCTTTCGCATCCGGCTGACGAAAAGCGGCGAGCGGACCTTCGCCGAGATGGCGCGCGCGCACGAGGACTGGGTGGTCGAGCTCCTCGCCGGCCTGTCGCGCCGCGACCAGGACGAGCTGCTGCGACTCCTCGCCCGGGTAAAGGTAAACGCCGCGGAGGCCAGCTCATGATGCAGCCGAAGCATTTCCTCTGGCGGGTGGAAGGCAAGGTGGGCGTCATCACCCTCAACCGCCCCGAGCGCAAGAATCCCCTTACGTTCGAGTCGTATGGGGAGCTCCGCGATTTGTTTGTTTCGCTTCAGAAGGAAGATTCGGTCAAGACCGTCGTGATCTCGGGCGCCGGCGGCAATTTCTGCTCCGGCGGCGACGTGCACGAGATCATCGGCCCGCTGACGAAGATGACGATGCCGGAGCTGCTTGCCTTCACGCGCATGACCGGCGACGTGGTCAAGGCGATGCGCCACTGCCCGCAGCCGGTGATCGCCGCGGTCGACGGCGTATGCGCCGGTGCCGGGGCGATCCTCGCCATGGCCTGCGACCTGCGCTACGCCGCACCGGACGCGAAGGTCGCGTTCCTCTTCGTGCGCGTCGGGCTTGCCGGCTGCGACATGGGCGCCTGCGCCATGCTGCCGCGCATCATCGGCCAGGGGCGCGCTGCGGAGCTGCTCTACACCGGCCGCTCCATGGGCGCCGAAGAGGGCCTCGCCTGGGGGTTTTTCAATCGGGTGGCGCCTTCACCGCTAGATGCGGCGTTGGAAATGGCAAAAGAGCTGGCAGCCGGCCCCACCGCGGCGCACGCCATGACGAAGAAGATGCTCCACCAGGAATGGAACGCCGGGGTCGACGAGGCGATCGAAATGGAAGCCCAGGCGCAGGCCATCCTCATGCAGAACCGGGATTTCCGGCGCGCCTACGAGGCGTTCGCGGCGAAGAGGAAGCCGGCTTTCGAAGGCGACTGATGGACCGATTCGCGCACTACGGCTGGCCGTTCCTCGAGCCGCGGCACGCAGCCCTGGCGAAGCAGGCCGAGGCCTACTGTCGGGAGAACCTGGGCTTCGCCCACGGCGAGGATGCGGACGCCATCTGCCGGCGCCTGGTGCAGGATCTCGGATGCGCGGGCTTCCTCGGCCATTGCGTCGGCACGGAGGTCGACGTCCGGTCGGTGGCGGTCCTGCGCGAGGTGTTCGCCTATCACGCCGGCCTGGCGGATTTCGCCTTCGTCATGCAGGGCCTGGGCAGCGGGCCGATCGCGCTCGCCGGAACCGAGGCGCAGAAAGCGGGATACCTGCCGAGAACCGCGAGCGGGGACGCCATCGCCGCCTTCGCGCTGTCCGAGCCCGATGCCGGCTCGGACGTGCAGGCCATCGGCACCACGGCGCGCAAGGCGGGAGACGCCTGGGTGCTCGAGGGCACCAAGACCTGGATCTCCAACGGGGGCATCGCCGACTACTACGTCGTCTTCGCGAAGGCCGACGAGGGAATCAGCGCTTTCGTCGTCGACAAGGGCGAGGTGGACGCCTCCGAGCGCATCGACATCGTCGCGCCGCACCCCATGGCCACGGTCCGGCTGCGCGGCTCACGCGGCGCTCTCCTGGGCAAGGCGGGCGAAGGCTTCAAGCTGGCGATGCGCAACCTCGACATCTTCCGCACCACGGTGGCCGCGGCGGCTCTCGGATTCGCGCGCCGGGGACTGGAAGAGGCTCTCGAAAGAACGAAAGCGCGCAAGATGTTCGGCCAGGCCCTCTCCGAGTTCCAGATGACGCAGGCGAAGCTCGCCGACATGGCCACCGCCATCGATGCCGGGGCGCTCCTCACCTACAGATCGGCCTGGAAAAAAGATCATCTTCGGGAAAGAGTCACGCGAGAAGCCGCCATGGCGAAGATGTTCGCCACCGAGGCGGCGCAGCAGGTGATCGACGACGCGGTGCAGCTCTGCGGCGGCCTGGGCGTCATGCGCGGCCACCCGGTGGAGCGGCTCTACCGCGAGGTGCGCGCGTTGCGCATCTACGAAGGCGCCACCGAAGTGCAGAAACTGATCATCGCCAAGGACCTCCTCAGATCATGACTTACACCGCGCACGTGGACGCGTTCGCGCGCGACAACCTGCCGCCGCGCAGCCTCTGGCCCGAGTTCCGCTTCGACCTGCCGGAGCTGCAGTACCCGGCGCGCATGAACTGCGCCACCGAGCTCCTCGACAAGCCGGTGACGCGCGGCCACGGCCACCGCGTCGCGCTGCGCTCGTCCGAGGGCGAGTGCACCTACACGCAGCTCTTCACCCAGGCCAACCGCCTGGCCAACGTGCTGGTGCGCGAGATGGGCGTCAAGCCCGGCAACCGCGTGCTGCTGCGCGGGCCGAACAACCCGATGATGGCGGCGTGCTGGTTCGCGGTGATGAAGGCCGGGGCGGTCTGCGTCGCCACCATGCCGCTGCTGCGCGCGAAGGAGCTCGGCGAGATCATCGAGAAGGCGCAGATCACGCACGCCTTGTGCGACAAGCGGCTCGATGCCGAGCTCGAGGCCGCCCGGGCGAAGAGCGGCAGGTTGAAAGGCATCAAATACTGGTACGACGAAGCCGCCGATTCGCTCGACAGCCTGGTCCTGCGCCAGCCGCTCACCTTCACCAACGTGCCGACCGCGGCCGAGGACGTCGCGCTCATCGCCTTCACCTCGGGCACCACCGGCAGGCCCAAGGGCACGATGCACTTCCATCGCGACGTGATCGCGATGTGCGACTGCTTCCCGCGCTCGTGCCTGCAGGCGGCCAAGGACGACGTCTTCTGCGGCACGCCGCCGCTCGCGTTCACCTTCGGGCTGGGCGGGATGCTCTGCTTCCCGATGCGCTTCGGCGCCTCCACGGTGCTCGTCGAGAAGCTCACCCCGGAATCGATGCTGGAAACCATCCAGCGCTACAAGGCGACGGTGTGCTTCACCTCGCCCATCATGTACCGCGGCATGGCGGCGATCGCGAAGCAGTTCAATTTGACGTCGTTGAGAAAGTGCGTGTCGGCCGGAGAAGCGCTTCCCGACCCGACGCGCCAGCTTTTCAAGCAGGCCACCGGCATCGAGATCATCGACGGCATCGGCTCGACCGAGATGATCCATATCTTCATCTCGCACACCCCGGAGCGCGTGCGCCGCGGCGCCACCGGCTACGCGATCCCGGGCTATCGCGCGGCGATTCTGGATGAGGAAGGAAGGCCTTGTCCCCCGGGCAAGGTCGGCCGGCTGGCAGTGAAGGGCCCCACCGGCTGCCGCTACCTCGCCGACGAGCGGCAGAAGGACTACGTCCGCGACGGCTGGAACGTCACCGGCGACGCCTACCTGGTCGACGACGACGGCTACTTCTTCTACCAGGCGCGCACCGACGACATGATCATCTCCGCCGGCTACAACATCGCCGGCCCCGAGGTGGAGGCGGCGCTCCTTTCGCACGCCGCGGTGGCCGAGTGCGGCGTGGTCGGCGCGCCGGACGAGGAGCGCGGCACGATCGTGAAAGCCTATGTGGTCTTGAAGCCCGGTGAGCAGGGAAGCGAAGAACTGAAGAAAACACTGCAAGAGCACGTGAAGAACGCCATCGCGCCTTACAAGTACCCGCGCGCGGTCGATTTCGTCGAATCCCTGCCGCGCACCGAGACCGGCAAGCTGCAGCGCTTCAGGCTGAGGAATCCGTCATGAGCGGGGGGTGGTTTGCAGATGGGTCAAATTTGACCCATTTCGTCCTTTTCGCATCCTCTTTCCATGGCCGGTGAAGGAGAGCTTATGAGCCATACGATGCAAGTCCTGCAACCGCCCGGCTGGGCCCGCGCCCGGGGCTTCTCCAACGGCATCGCCGCGCAGGGAAAGCTGGTGTTCATCGCCGGCCAGATCGGCTGGGACGCGCAGCAGCGGTGGCAGGAGCACGGCTTTGCCGGGCAGTTCAGGCAGGCGCTCGAGAACATCATCGCCGTGCTGAAGGAAGCGAAGGGCAAGCCCGAGCACATCGTGCGCCTCACCTGGTACGTGCTCGACAAGCAGGAGTACCTGAATTCCCTGAAAGCCGTCGGCGAGGCGTACCGCGAGCTGATGGGGCGGCACTACCCGACCATGGCGGTGGTGCAGGTGAGCGGCCTCGTCGAGCCCGAGGCGCGCCTGGAGATCGAAGCCACCGCGGTGGTGCCATGAAAGTGACCGTGATCGGCGGCGGCCCCGGGGGCCTGTACTTCGCGCTGCTGGCGAAGAAGGCCTGGCCGCGCTGGGACATCACCGTCTACGAGCGGAACCGCCCCGACGACACCTTCGGCTTCGGCGTGGTGTTCTCCGACCAGACGCTCGACACGTTCAAGGCCTACGACCTGGTCACCTACGAGCGCATCCGCCGGCGCTTCGCCTACTGGGGCGACGTCGACGTGGCCTACAAGGGCCAGGTGCTGCGCTCGGGCGGCAACGGCTTCTGCGGCTGTTCGCGCGTGGCGCTGCTCAACATCCTGCAGGACCGCGCGCGCGAGCTCGGCGTGCAGATGAAGTTCCAGCGCGAGGTGGAGAGCCTCGATGAGTTCGCCGACTCGGACCTGGTGGTCGTGGCGGACGGGATCGGCTCGAAAATAAGAAATCTTCATGCAGACCATTTCCAGCCGAGCGTCGACCTGCGCCCGAACAAGTTCACCTGGCTCGGCTCCACCAAGCCGCTCGACGCCTTCAAGTACTTCTTCCGCGAGACGCCGCAGGGCATCATCCTCGCGCACTGCTACCAGTACGAGGCCGACCGCTCGACCTGGGTGATCGAGACCGACGAGGCGACCTGGCGCAACTTCGGCTTCGACCGGATGGGCGAGCAGGAAATGATTCCGGTCCTGGAAAAGGTGTTCTCGGCGGAGCTCGACGGCCACCCCCTGATCCCCAACCGCTCGCTGTGGCGCAACTTCCCCAACATCACCAACAAGACCTGGGTGAAAGGCAACGCCGTGCTGGTGGGCGACGCCAAGGCCACCGCGCACTTCTCGATCGGCTCGGGAACCAAGCTGGCGATGGAAGATGCCATTGCGCTTTTTGAAGCCTTGAGGTCGGAAAGCTCCATTCGGGCGGCTCTCGCAAAATACGATACGGCCCGCCGCGAGGAGGTGGAGAAGACCCAGCACGCGGCCAACGTCTCGCTCGCCTGGTTCGAGCACATGAAGCGCTACTGGGGCATGGCGCCCGAGCAGTTCGCCTTCGGCGTCATGTCGCGCTCCAAGCAGATCACCTGGGAGAACCTGGAGCTTCGCGATGAAGCGTTCGTGCGCCAGGTCCACAGATGGTTTGCCGGGAAAGTCAAAGAACAGGGGTTCGCCATCGACCTGGAGAATCCCCCGGTGCCGATGTTCACGCCCTTCCGCCTGCGCGAGATGGTGGTGGAGAACCGGGTGGTGGTCTCGCCGATGGACCAGTATTCCGCCGTCGAGGGCGTCCCCACCGACTGGCACTTCGTGCACCTGTCGAGCCGCGCCATCGGCGGCGCCGGCCTGGTCTACGTCGAGATGACCTGCCCCTCGCCCGAGGCGCGCATCTCGCCGGGAGACACCGGCCTGTGGAACGAGGCGCAGAGGGACGCCTTCAAGCGCATCGTCGGCTTCTGCCATGCGAACTCGAAAGCCAAGCTGTGCATGCAGCTCGGGCACTCCGGGCGCAAGGGCTCGACGCAGCTCGGCTGGGAGCGCATGGACCATCCCCTGGAGAGCGGCAACTGGCCGGTGGTCTCGGCCTCGCCGATTCCCTACTACGAGGGTGTTTCCCCGGTGCCGCGGGAAATGACCCGCGCCGAGATGCAGAAAACCATCGAAGACTTCGTAAGGTCCACGCGCTATGCGGACCAGGCCGGGTTCGACATGCTGGAAATCCACATGGCGCACGGCTACCTGCTGGCGAGCTTCATCTCGCCGCTGACCAACCAGCGGAAGGACGAGTACGGCGGCAGCATCGAGAACCGCATGCGCTTCCCGCTCGAAGTGTTCCGTTCATGCCGCCAGGCCTGGCCGGAAGCGAAACCGATGTCCGCGCGCATCTCCGCCACCGACTGGGCGCCGGGCGGGCTCACGGGCGAGGACCTGATCGCGCTCACGCGCATGCTGAAGGAGGCGGGCTGCGACCTCGTCGACTGCTCGAGCGGCCAGACCGTGCCGCACCAGAAGCCGGTGTACGGCAGGATGTACCAGGCGCCCTTCGCCGACTGGGTGAGGAACGAGGTCGGCATCGCCACCATGACGGTCGGCGCCGTCACCACCGCCGACCAGGTGAACACGCTGCTCGCGGCGGGCAAGGCCGACCTCGTCGCGCTCGCGCGCCCGCATCTCGCCAACCCGTACTTCACGCTGCAGGCCTCGGCCTGGTACCAGCATGCCGGCCAGCACTGGCCGGCGCAGTACCTCTCGGGCCGCGACCAGGCGTTCCGCAACGCGGCGCGCGAGCGCGCCGAGCTCACCGACCTCAAGCTGCGCGCGCGGCCCGACAGCCACGAAGTGAAGGACACGGGCGTCAAGAAGGCGGCCTGATGCTCTGGCTGCTGCTCGCGCTTTCCGCTCCGGGCGCCTTCGAGGCGAACGGCGTGAGCCTCGGCGCCCCGGAGAGCGCGGTCAGGGCGAGCTTCCCGAGCGCCCACTGCAGGGCGCTCGAGTGGTCGAGCCTCGCGGCCGACCGGCGCTGCGACGACTCGCGCGCGAGCATCGCGGGCGTGCGGGCGCGGGTCACCTTCTACCTGAAGAAGGACGCGGTCGAGGCCTTCGACGTGCGCTTCTACACCCAGGATCTCGAGCCGCTGCTCGGCGAGCTGCGCAAGCGCTACGGCAAGCCCGCCTCCGAGGGGCGCGAGAAGATCGAGCGCGAGGGCAAGCGCCCGCGCGAGCTCTACCGCGCGCGCTGGCAGGCGAACGGCGCGCAGGCCGTTCTCACTACGGAGCCCGGCAAGCACCGCATTTCGCTGCTCGCATCGCGCGGCAACTTTGAGGAGGAGATCTACCGTGTTCGTTGAACGGCTGAAGGCGCTTCTGGCGGGAAAGGACGAGCTCGCGCTGCTCGACGTGAGGGAGCAGGGCGTGCACTACCGCGGGCACCCTTTCTTCGCCTGCTCGGCGCCGCTTTCGCGCCTGGAGACGATGATCGGGGATCTCGTGCCGCGGCGCAGCGCGCCGATCGTCGTGCTCGACGGCGGCAGCGAAGGGCTGGCGCAGAAGGCGCAGGCGCGCCTGCGCGCGCTCGGCTACACGGACGTTTCGATCCTGGAGGGCGGCTGCGATGCGTGGAAGGCATCGGGCGGCGAGCTCTTCAGCGGCGTCAACGTGCCCTCGAAGGCCTTCGGCGAGTTCGTCGAGCACCAGTACGGGACGCCGCGGATTCCGCCGGAAAAGCTGAAGGAGCTTCTCGATGAAAAGAGAAAGCTCGTCATCCTCGACTCGCGGCCGTTCGAGGAATACCACCGCATGAACATCCCCGGCGGCGTCGACGCGCCGGGCGCGGAGCTGGCCTGGCGCGTGCACGACCTCGCCCCGGACCCCGGCACGCTGGTGGTGGTGAACTGCGCCGGCCGCACGCGCTCGATCATCGGCTGCCAGTCGCTGCGCAACGCCGGCATCCCGAACGAGGTGGTCGCGCTCAAGGACGGCACCATGGGCTGGGAGCTCGCCGGCTTCGAGTGCGAGCGCGGCCAGACCCGCGTCGCGCCGCCGCCCTCGGAAGAAGGCAGGAAGCGCGCCCGCGCCATGGCCGAGGGCGTCGCGAAGCGTTTCCAGGTGAAGTTCATAGATCGAGAAACCGTGGAAAAGTGGATCAACGATCCCTCCCGAACCCTCTACCTCCTCGACGTGCGCAGCCGCGAGGAGTTCGAGGCGCGGCGCATCGCCGGCTCGCGCCACGCGCCCGGCGGGCAGCTCGTGCAGGCGACCGACGAAACCATCGGCGTGCGCAACGCCCGCGTCGTGCTGGTCGATCCGGAGCGCGTGCGCTCGGTGATGAGCGCCTCGTGGCTCAACCAGATGGGCTGGGAGGAGGTCTACGTGCTGGAGCCGGAGGGTGCCGACGGCTTCGCCGGCTGGGCGAGCGAGACCGGGCCGGGAAAGAAGCCGGTGCTCGGCTTCAGCGCCTGGGAAACGACCTCGGACGTCCAGGGCGCCACCGTCCTCGATCTTTCGACCAGCCTGCGCTTCCGCGCGCGCCACATCCCCGGGGCGTGGTGGGTGGTCAGGTCAAGGCTCGCGGAAGCGAACAAGAAGATCGGAGAGATCAGACACCTTGTCCTGACCTCCGAAGACGGCGTGCTCGCGCACCTCGCGGCGCCGGAAGCGGCGGCGCTATGGCCCGGCGTGGAGGTGAAGGTGCTCGAGGGCGGGAACGCGGCGTGGTTCGCGGCCGGCCGGCCGGTCGAGACCGGCCTGGAGCGCGCCACGACCACGCTCGACGACGTCTGGTACAAGCCCTACGACCACGAGCACGGCTCGGACTACGAGAAGCACGCGCGCGCCTACCTCAGCTGGGAGGTCGCGCTGGTGGACCAGATCCGGCGCGACCCGACGATCCGCTTCCGGCTGTATGGCTGACTGCCTTCAGTTCACCTTTTTGAGCACCGCCACGGCCTTCGCCTGGTCCTCGGCGCTGTCGAGCGCGATGTAGCTCACGAACTTCCTGCCGATCACCACCCCGGACATGCCGCGGAAGTTGATGCCCGCGGCGCCCAGCGCGCGCGCGATCTTCGCGCCCAGGCCGGCCTTGTCGCCGCCCTCGAGGCGCACCGAGTAGATGTTCGCGGGCTTCGCCATGCCGGCTTCCTGCGCCGCCTTCGTCGCCCTGGCGCCCTTGACCGGCGTCACGAACATCACCCCCTGGCCCGGCGTCTCGGTGCGCCGCGCGAGGACCATCTCGAGGCTGGCGCCGGCCTTCGCGAGCGCCTCGAGCTTGCCGGCGGCGCTGCCCGGGCGGTCCTCCAGGGTGACGACCCAGACGTCGGCTTTCGTCGCTTTCAGTGCCATGGTTCCCTCCTCCTGAGTGGGGAGGGCTAATTTACTCCCGCCGGCCTAGCGCGGGTAGGACCCGTCGTTGACGTCGAGGGTGGTGCCGTTCACGTACTCGGGGCTGGCGGTGCCGAGCCAGACGATGGCCTGCGCTACCTCCTCGGGGCGGGCCGGCCGCCCGGAGTGCACCGAGCGCATCACCGCCTCCTTGCGCGATTCGGGCAGCTGGTCGTACATGGCGCTAAGGGTGGGGCCGGGCGCCACCGCGTTCACCAGCACCCCGTCAGGGCCGAGGTACGCGGCGTAGCTCTTGGTGACGTTGAGCAGCGCCGCCTTGGAGGCGCCGTACCAGAGGTCCGGATGGCCGGTGAAGGCGGCCACCGAGCCGACGTTGACGATGCGCCCGGCGCGGCGCCGGCGCATCTGCGGCGCCACCGCCTGGATGAGCGCCACCGGCGCGAGCAGGTTCACCGTCAGGATCTCGAGCGCGTCGGCGTCGGGGAAGGCGTCGTGGGGATGGCAGTAGAGCGTGCCGGCGTTGTTCACCAGGACATCGATGTCGCCGAGCTTTTTCACGAGCTGCGGAATTTCAGCGAGGTTCTGCAAATCGAACTCCACCCGAGCCTCCGCGGGCAGGTCGCACTTCGAGAAGTCCTTGTCGAGTCCCAGCACCCGCAGCCCGGCGCGCAGGAAGAGGTGCGACGCGGCGAGGCCGATGCCGCGGCCCGCGCCGGTGACGAGCACGGTCTTCAAGCCGCCAGGCCGGGCATGGAGAAGCTGTTTGCGTTCAGTTCACTGATGAGTTCTTTTTCCTGAGAGGAATTCAACTCGATCAGCGGAGGACGACAGGTCTTCCACTGCGGGTCGTTGCCGTAGTGCGCGATCGCCGCCTTGAGCGCGGCGATCATCGGCTGCTTCTGCACGATCTTGCGCGTCGCGGTGATGCCGGCCTGCAGCTTGTCGGCCTCGGCCGAACGCCAGTTGCGGAACACGCGGTCGATCGGCCCGGGGTTGATGTTGCCGGTGGCGGTGATGCAGCCCTTGCCGCCGTTCCTCATGTTGTCGAGCAGGAACACCTCGCTGCCGGCGAAGACGTCGAAGCCCTCCTTGGCGAAGGCGTCGAGCATTGCCTTGGTGTTCGACCACTCGCCCGAGGAGTCTTTCACGCCGGCGACGATGCCGGGGTACTTGCTCAGCAGTCTTTCGATGAGGGCGAGCGTGATCGGTACCTGCGACACCGGGGGGATGTGATAGAGGTAGAGCTGCAGCCGCTCGTCGCCGACGCGCTCGATCACCTCGGCGAAGCTGCGGAACAGGCCCTCGTCGGGCACGCCCTTGTAGTAGAAGGGCGGCAGCATCAGCACGCCGGCGCAGCCCAGCTCCACCGCCGCGCGCGTCATCTCGATCGAGTCGGAGAGCGCGCAGAGGCCGGTGCCGGGCATCAGGCTCGCCGCGGGCACGCCGCCGGCGACGAGCGCCTCCAGCAGCTGCCTTTTCTCGGCGACGGACATCGAGTTCGCCTCGCTGTTGGTGCCGAACACCGCGAGCCCCGAGCAGCCGCTCTTCAGCAGCCAGCGGCAGTGGCGCACGAAGCGCTCGGCGTCGGGGGCGTAGTCCTTGCGAAACGGCGTGACGACCGGCGCGAGCACGCCGGCGATGCGTTCTTTCTTTGCCATGGGATCCTGCTGTAGAGTCAGCCCGCGATTATATGGCCGACCTTTCGCACGCCGTGAACATCGAGGACCTGCGCCTGCTCGCGCGCCGGCGCCTGCCCAGGGCGATCTTCGACTTCTTCGACGGCGGCGCCGAGGACGAGGTCACGCTGCGGGGCAACCGCGCCGCCTTCGAGCGGGTGCGGCTCCTGCCGAAGGTGCTGGTGGATGTAGCGCAGGTAAACCTGGAGACCACCATCTTCGGCAAAACTTCCAAGATGCCTCTTGCCATCGGCCCGACCGGCGGCATCAGCGCCGGCCGGTTCGGCGCCGAGCTGATGCTGGCGAACGCCGCCAAGGCCTTCGGCGTGCCTTTCACCATGGCAACACCCTCGGCCTTTACCATCGAGCGCGTGGCCGAGGAGGTGGGCGGCCGGCTGTGGTTCCAGCTCTACGCCGTGCGCGACCTCGCTTTCAGGGAAAAGCTGGTGCAGAGAGCCCAGGCCGCCGGCTACGAGGCGATCCTGGTCACGGTCGACCTGCCGGTGTCGGGCAAGCGCGAGCGCGACCCGCGCAACGGCTTCCACACACCCTACAGCCCGAACTGGCGCAACTCGCGCGACGTGGTCTTCAAGCCGTCCTGGGCGCTCGACATGATGCGCAACGGGTTGCCGGGCATGGCGAACCTCGCCGGCTATCCTTTCAGCACGCCGAGCGGCACCGACATCGTCACCGCGGTCGGGCGCGAGATGGACGCCGGCCTCGACTGGGAATACATCCAGCGCCTGCGCGAGCAGTGGCGAGGCAAGCTGCTGCTGAAGGGCGTCGAGCGCGCCGACGACGCCGAGCGCGCCGCCGCCGCGGGCTGCGACGGCATCGTGGTCTCGAACCACGGCGGCCGCCAGCTCGACGGCGCCGCGCCGACGCTGGATGCCTTGCCCGCGATCGCTTCTTCCGTCGGGAAAAAAATGACTGTTCTCCTGGACGGCGGCGTCCGGCGAGGCGTGGACATCGTCAAGGCGCGCGCGCTGGGCGCGCAGGCGGTGCTCACCGGCCGCGCGACGCTGTTCGGCGTGATGGCCGCGGGCGAGCCCGGCGCGCTGCGCGCGCTGGAGATGCTGTCGAGCGAGCTGGAGCGCGCGATGCGGCTGTGCGGCGCGCGCTCGGTCGCGGAGATCGGCCCGGACCTGGTCGCCTCGCGCTAGGACCTGCGCGCGCGGGAAGCCTCGTAGGAGAGCACCGGCTCGCGCGCCGTCGCCAGCATCCTGTCGAGCTTCGAGAGACGGGCGGGGTCGTGCCGCTCGAGCTGCCTGCGCACCAGCGCGAGATCAAGTCCCGGCAGCGCGCGGATGAGCTCCACCGCGTCGAAGAAGTTCAGCTCCTTCTCGGAAACGAGATAGAGCCAGAGCAGGGCCTCTGGAGACGGCGCCTTCAGCTTCGTGCCCAGGATCACGGCATCGCGGGCACTCGCGAGCGCGAAATCCTCGGCGCTCGCGCCTGCGTAGAGAATATCGATCTCCACCCCGGCCGACCTGAACTTCGAATGGAAGCCGCCGATGCTGACGACCTCGAAGCGGGCAGCGAGGATCTTGTCCATCTCTTCCTTGCGCGCAAGATCGACGAACGCGTCGACGTCGACCGTCATCCGCGGCCTGACGTAGAGCGAAAGCGCGTTGGCGCCGCCGATGACGTAGCGCACGTCGTGCGCGCGCAGGACCTCCACCAGCGCGGCGAGCACCGACTTCATCGCCGGCCGGTGCGCTTCCACCAGGAGCTCGAACGGGTCCATTCGCTATTATGACGAAGGAAGAGATCCGTGCGGCGAGCTAGGCTCGTTGGCGAGCCCCATGACTCGGTGCCCGCGATCTGCGCTTGGATCCATCAGGCGGCAGGCGCCTTGATGACGTTGGCGAAGAAATCGTCGGTAATAGCGCTCTCCAGCTCGGCGAGGCGCGGATCGCTGTGGTGGCGCGGACGCTCGACGCCGATCGGCACGTCGCGGTAGACGCTGGTGGGGCGCTCGTAGAGGAGCAGCACGCGATCGGAGAGTTGCACCGCCTCGGCGATGTTGTGGGTGACGTAGAGCACGGTCGCCCCCGAGGCCTGCCAGAGGCGGATGAGGTCGTGTCGCACGCGATGCGCGGTGATCGCGTCCAGGGCGCCCAGCGGCTCGTCCATGAGGATGATCTGCGGCTCGATGGCGAGCGCGCGCACCAGTGCCACGCGGTGCTGCATGCCACCCGAAAGCTCGAGCGGGCGCTTGTGGCGCACGTCCTTCAGGCCCACCATGCCGAGGTAGTGGCCGATGATGCCCTCCCATTTGTCGCGCGGGGTGCCGGCGGCATCGAGCACCAGCTCGATGTTTTCCTCCACGGTGAGCCAGTTGAGCAAGCGCGGGCTCTGGAACACGTAGCCCACGCGCGGGGGCTGCACCAGACGCCCGGCGCGGATCACCAGGTCACCCACACGCATGGCGCCCGCGTCGGGGGCCAGCAGCCCCGCGGCGATGTTGAGCAGCGTCGACTTGCCGCAGCCCGAGGGCCCGAGCAGGCTCACGAACTCGCCCGGCGCGACATCGAAGCTGATGTTGTCCAGGACCGGCAGGCGCGCGCCGCTGCGGTCCGGAAAGCTCAGGCTGAGCTTCTCGATGCGGATCGGGTGCAAGGGGCTAGTAGTGCACCGAGACCTTCGGCCGCCAGGCGAGGACATGCTCCTCGATGAGGCGGATCACCACCAGCTCGATGAAGAGCATCACCACCACCACGATGGCGGTCCAGGCCAGCACATGCGGCATCGAGAACAGGCCGAACGAATAGTTGAGCATGTAGCCGACGCCGCGGCTCGCGCCCATCAGCTCCACCACCACGGCGATCTTCCACGCGATGCCGATGCCGTAGCGCGAGGAGGAGAAGATGTAAGGCATGATCTGCGGCAGCACCACTTTGCGCAGCACGGTGGCGCGCCGCACGCGGAAGGCGCGCGCCATGTCGAGCAGCCCCGCGTCCACCGCCTTCACGCCGCCCCAGATGTTCACCACCACGTAGGGCAGCGTCGTGGCGGCGATCGCGGCGATGATCGCCGTTTCCGACAGGCCGAAGGCGAGCAGCGCGAAGATGGCGTAGGCGAGGCTCGGGATGGTGAGCAGGATCATCACCCAGCCGTCCATCAGCGTCTCGAGCCTCGGGTTGAGGCCCATCGCCGTGCCGATCGCGATGCCGGCGAGCTCGGCCAGGACGAATCCGGCAAACACCCGTCCCAGCGTAATGAAGAGGTGGCGCTGCACCTCGCCTTCGCGGAACAGCTCCACGACCACGCCTCCCACCACCCCCGGCGAGGGAAAGATGTTGGCGTAGCCGCCGGCCGCGGCAAGGAGGGACGCCCCCCACCACGCCGCGAGGAAGCTCAGCGCCGAGGCGAGGTAGAGGAAGTAGGGGCTTCTCAGCACGCCCTTACATGCCGCTTTGCTCGCCCATCGGCTCCGAGTTGTCCGCGGCCGGCGCCTCGCCTTCCCACCACGCGCGCATCATGCCCTGCGACGTGCCGATGAAGTGCGCGGTCGGCTTGATGCCGAGCTCCTGCCAGCGCGCGTTCACCTTGCGGATCTGCTCGGCGTCCGGGATGGTGGTGGGCGGAAACTTCTGCGGCACGCCCTTGTTCACGCCTTCGCTGCCCCAGATCTCGCGCGGCTTCCACGAGAACGGGCGCGTGGCGTCGATCAGCACGCGGTCCCAGTAGCCCTTGGACTCGGGCTCCTGCCGCGGGTCGATCGGCGAGCCGCGGTGCCGCGGCCAGATCTTGATGTCCTCGGTGGCCTTCACGCGCCAGGACATCGCCCAGGTCACCATCTGCGGATCCCAGGCGTCGATGTCCTCGTCGACCACGATCACGTGCTTCCAGTGCCAGGTGGCGTTCGACTGGCCCCACAGCACCGAGGCGATCCAGTCGGGCTGGCCGGCCACGCTCATCTTGCACGACACCACGATGTGGGCCGAGGCGCTCTCGGGCAGCGTGGCCACGTCGCGGATCCCGGTGATGCCGGCGTTCTCCAGCGCCTCCCAGGCGGTGGCGGTCTTGCTCACCGAGGCCATCACGTGGCTCTCGTTGATCGGGTGGCCTTCGAGCGAGCCCTGGAAGATGGGGTTGCGCCGGTGCGTGACGGCGGTCACCTGCATCACGGGCGAGCGGTCCGGAACCTCGCCGTAGTAGCCGGGGTACTCGCCAAACGGGCCTTCCGGCGCCGTCTCCGTGGGATCGATGAAGCCCTCGACCACGATCTCGGCGTTCGCCGGCACCGGCAGGTCGACCGTTTCGCCTTTCACCACCTGCAGCGGCGCGCCCTTGATCGCGCCGGCCACGTCGTACTCGCACACCATGCGCGGGATGCCGGTGCTGGCGCAGAACGGCAGCGCGGGCTCCAGGCCGATCACGATCGCCACCGGCATCTTCTTGCCGGCGTCGCGGTAGGCGAGGAACTGCTGCCCGATGTGCTGCCGCCCCGGGCGCAGATAGACCGCGAGGCGGTTCTGGTCGAGGATCATGACGCGGTAGAGGCCGACATTGATCCAGTCCGAGTTGAGGTCCTTGGTCACCACGCCGTGCATGGTGCCGATGTAGCGCCCGCCGTCGCGGCGGTGCCACAGCGGCACAGGGAACTCGAGCACGTTGATGTCCTTGCCCTTTTTGATCACTTCCTTGCACGGCCCGGTGGGCACCGTCTCGCGCGGCACGAGGTTCCTCATGCACTCGCGGTAGGCGGCGATGATGTGCTTCCTCTGGGTGGTGCGCGGGTCGAGGCCGAACATCATCGCCAGGCGCGCGTAGGAGCGGAACTGGCCGAGGAACACCTGGGAAGGGCCGGGCGCCGGGTAGTCGCGGATGTTCTCGAACAGCATGGCCGGGCTCGCGTCACCGTAGACGTCATACGAGCGCCGCGCGATCGTGCCCATCTCCTCGTCCCAGTGCACCGGGGCTTTCACGCGCGCGAGCTGCCCCTCCTCCTCCAGCCAGGAGATCCAGTCGCGCATGTCCTTGACGATTCGCCGCGTGGTCATCGTGTTCATCGCTGCCCCCCGGTCACCTGGCGTACTCGAAGGTGTACCAGTCGGCCGGCACCGATTCGAGATTGCCCATCTCGATGGCCACGTCGAAGACCGCGCGGTTGGCATTGATGAGGCCCTGGTCCCACGACGCGGTATAGAGCTTGGTAAAGCGTTCCTCGAACAGCTTCACCACTTCCGGGGTCTCCTTCAGGCCCGAGTCCTTGATGAAGCCGGTGCTGACGTACGCCTGCGGGTTTCGGTTGATGTAGTCCACCGCCTCGCGGTAGACGCGCACCAGGCGGCGGACCACGTCGGGGTTCTTCGCGGCGTAGTCGTCCCATACGGCAATGGTGGTCACAAGCAACCGTGACCCGGCGAGCTTCTGCCATTCGCCGTCGAGGTCCATGATCTGCTTGTAGCCCCCCGATTCCAGCACCCGCAGTACCAGCGGATCGACATTGATCATCGCCTCGATGTCGCCCTTCTGCAACAGGCCGGCGAGCACCGGCGGCGGGGCCACGACCAGCTCGAAGTCCTTGCGAAGGTCGAGCTTCCAGCGCTCGCGCACGATCTTGACCAGCGCCGAGGTGGAGCTGGAGGTGAGGCTGTAGAGGCCGACCTTCTTGCCCTTCAGGTCGCCGAAGTCGTTGTAGGGCGCGTCCTTCTTCGCCACCACGTACACGTTCGCCATGATGCCGCTGTAGACCGCCGTCACCTTGTCGCCCCGGGCGCGCTGGCGGATCAGGTCCGAGGCCACCTCGGCGAAGGACACGTCGAACTGGCGCAGGGCGAACGCTTTCTGCAGCGGGCCCTGGCTCAGGCGCGCCCATTCGATCTTGAGGCCGTGCTTCTCGTCGAGCTTCTGCTGGCTGATGACGAGCGCCGGCATGGTGGTGCCGCCGCTGGTGGCGACGCCGATGCGCACGGGGGTCTGCGCGGCGGCAGCGGAAACGACCGTCGTGAGCGCGAGTGCTGCCAGGACTTTCATCGCATGCATGGAATTCTCCTCTTGAACTGCGCTAGACCCAGACTTGCAGAACGTAGTCGTACGCCGCCTGCGCGTTGGTCATGTCGACGCGCTGCAGCTTGATGCGGTACCCGCCCGCGGTCTTCTTCAGGTGATGGGTATAGGCGCCCGCGAAATGGCGCACGTCGTCGCGCCTGAGCTCCATCATGTGGAAGCGGGAACGCACTTGCAGCTCCTCCTTCGAGTCCTTGAGAATCTGGACGTTGGAAACGACATGATTCGTACCCCAAAGGGGGCGCTGCGACCAGGCATCGGGGTGCAGCACCCGGCCCATGCGCACGTTCATCAGGTTCTTGTCCTCGGCGAAGATCGCCGGCGTGCCGTCCCAGGTCTTGTACGAGGGCTCGGGCGGCATCCAGTACACGCCGTCGTCGGTGAAGAGGTCGATCCATGCCTGCCACTGCTTAGAGTCCAGGAGCTCCGCCTGCCGGTAGAGCAGCTGCTCCACCTCGTAGTGCACATCCTTTCCCGCATTTTTCCCTTCGGCGCGCTTGGGCACCGGCTTCCTGCCGGGCTCCTTGATCGGCGGCTTCTTCTTGCCTTTGGTTTTGGCGGCCATGCTTACTTTCCTCCGTTCACGTAGGCGGCCCAGGCCTTCATCTGGTTGCGCATCGGCGCCTCCGAGGTGCCCATGCCGGGCGCGCTCTCCACCACGCCGTCCTTCTCGATGTCGCGCCCATGGTGGCGGCCGAAGCTTACCCAGTCGCCGCCATCGGAGGCGAGGCCCTGGTGGCATTTCCAGAAGTTTTCCAGGTCGTCGGCGTTGATGAGCGTCGCCGGGGAGTTGACCAGGTTGTAGTAGGCGAGCGAGCGGCGGTAGATCGCCTCGGGCGCGCCCTTCAGCCGGAAGTGCCAGATCTCGGTGAGGGTGCGGTCCACGCCGAGCGGGCGTACCGCGCGCAACTGCTGCAGCGGCGACTGCACCGAGAGGCCGGGATAGACCAGGACATGGTGGATGTTCACCGCCAGGATCTCCTCCATGCGCTGCTTGCCGTAAGCCTTCGCCATGACTTTTTCGTAGGCAAGGGTGTCCGGATCCTTGGGACGCAGGCCCATGTAGCCCGTGAGGATGCAGTGGCCGTAGGGGTAGTTGATGGTCTGGAAGTTGTCCCACTTGTCGATGGTCACCGTCGCGAACGCAGAAAGCATGTGGTAGGAGAGCGGCGCGGCGCCGGCCTTCTTCGCGATCTGCTTCTCGACCTCGTGCGCGGCGCGCCCGGTCGACTGGTGGGTGACCGAGGGATGCAGGGCATCGATCTGGTTCTCCATGAAGAGCTTCCAGTTCGAGTGCTGGATGACGCGAAAGCAGTTGGGCACCACCTCCACCTCGCCTTCCGGCGCGCGGTCGCACATGTCGTCGAAGGCCACGATCGACGCGCCGAGGAATTCCTTCAGGCCCGGCCCGTCCTTGGCGAGGCTGGCGAAGACGAAGCCGCGGTAGTTCTCCACCCGCGCGGCGCGCTTCATGCTGCAGTCGGGGTTGTCGCGGCCGTAGCGCGTGCCCTGGTAGCCCGATTCCATCATCGGGATGTTCTTGAGCTTTCCGTCGTGGTGGAAGGTCCAGGCGTGGTAGGAGCAGCGGAAGAACTCGCCGGTGTTGCCGTGGCGGTCGCCGCACATCATGTTGCCGCGGTGCGGGCAGCGGTTGAAGAGGACGTGGAGCTTCCTGTCCCTGCCGCGCACCATGAGCATCGGCTGGCGGCCGATCTGCACCTGGTAGTAGTCGCCCGGCTTCGGGACCTGGCTCTCGTGCCCGCAGTAGATCCACACCGTCTCGTGGATCTTCCGCATCTCCAGGTCGAAGATCGCGGGGTCGGTGTAGGCCTCGCGCCTCACCCGGTCGGGTTCGACGATCCTGGTCACGTCAAGCATGGGTTTCTCCTTCCACGTACTCGTCAAGGTTGGCTCGCATCTGGCCGAGGATTTTTTTCAAGGACTCGATCTGCGGGGTCGTCAGGCCTGCCAGCGCAAGGTCGTTGAGGCGCTGCACCTCGGGCCAGACGCGCTCGAACATCCGCCGGCCGGCCGCCGTGAGGGCGAGGCGGGTGACGCGCGCGTCCGCGCCGTCGGCCAGGCGCGCCAGCCAGCCTGCGTCTTCCATCCGGTCGACGGTACGGGTGAGCGTGGTGCGGTCGATGGTCGCGAGCTCGGCGAGCTCGGACATGGTGCACTTCTCGCGCGAGTACAGCGCCGCGAGCGCGCGCCACTCCGGGACGCGCAGGCCGTAGTCGCGCAGGCCCTGCGCGAGCTCGCGGTCGCGCGCGCCGATGACCTGGGTGAGCCAGAAGAAGGGGTGCCGGTCGAGCGCGAACTTCACAAGCGAACCCTAC
>CBDDRQ010000063.1:0-12051 GCA_965233125.1 uncultured bacterium | reverse complement strand
CGCCTCGATGGCATGGCCGAAGGTATGGCCGAGGTTGAGCAGCGCACGGCTTCCCGCCTCGCGCTCGTCGGCGGCGACGATCGCGGCCTTGAGCTCGCAGCTGCGGCGCACCGCGTGCGCCAGCGCGCCCCGGTCGCGGGCAAGGAGCTTGTCGATGTTCTGCTCCAGCCACTCGAAGAAGCCGGCGTCGAGCGCAAGACCGTGCTTGATCACCTCGGCAACGCCAGCGCGCAGCTCGCGCTCCGGCAGCGTGTCGAGCGTGGCGAGGTCCGCGACGACCGCGCGCGGCTGGTGAAACGCGCCGATCATGTTCTTGCCGCGCGGGTGGTTGATCGCGGTCTTGCCGCCCACGGAGGAGTCGACCTGGGCGAGCAGGGTGGTCGGTACCTGCACGAAGTCGATGCCGCGCTGGTACACCGCGGCGGCGAAGCCGGCCAGGTCCCCGACCACGCCGCCCCCCAGCGCGACCAGCAGCGTGTCGCGCCCGCAGCGGGCCGCGAGTAGCGCGTCGAACACGCGCTGCAGCGTCTCCCAGCCCTTCGCCTGCTCGCCGTCGGGCACGACGATCTCGGTGATGCGCGCCCCGTGCAAGGCCTTCTTCACCGTTTCAAGGTAAAGGGGGCCGACGACCGCGTTGGTCACGATCGCGGCGGATCCCCCCGACAGGTGTTCGCGATAGAGCTCGGCGCGGCCGATGAGCCCGGCGCCGATATGGATCGGATAGGAGCGGCTGCCGAGGGCTACGCGGAGGCTTTCCATCGCTCCCCCAGCTTCTCGATCAGCTCGCGCGCGAGCGCGAGCACCGTCTGGCGCCCGGTGTCCACGACCAGGTCGGCGATGCCGTGATACAGAGGGTCGCGCTGCGCATGCAGCTCGCGCAGCCGCGCGAGCGGGTCGGCGGTGGCGAGCAGCGGCCGGTTGCGGTCGTGCTTCACGCGCTCGTAGAGGTCCTCCGGCGTGGCGCGCAGGTACACCACGGTGCCGCGCGCGGCCAGCCGGCGGCGGTTCTCCTCCAGGAGCACCGCGCCGCCGCCCGTGCCGAGCACCACGCCATCGAGCGCGGTGAGCTCGGCGAGCAGCTGGGCCTCGCGCGCACGGAAACCGGCCTCGCCCTCGATGTCGAAGATGAGCGGCACCTTGACGCCGCAGCGGTGCTCGAGCTCCTGGTCGGCGTCGATGAAGCGCAGCTTGAGGCGCCGCGCGAGCAGGCGCCCGACGGTGGTCTTGCCGGCGCCCATCATGCCCACCAGGTAGACGTTGCCCGCGTGCCTCATCTCCGTCATTGTAGAAACAAAAACGGCCGGGAGGTCCCGGCCGTTGCAGCGCCCCGAGGAGGGGTGGCGATCAGCGAATCGTAAGCCGCTCGTTGACGATGCGCGGCGTGATGAACACCAGCAGCTCGGTCTTGTCGCTGGTGCTGGCATCGTTGCGGAACAGGCGCCCGAGGTAGGGAATGTCGCCCAGCAGCGGGACCTTGGTGATGTCGGTACGGTCGTTTTGCTCGTAGATGCCGCCGATCACCACGGTGCCGCCGTTCTCGACCAGCACCTCGGTCTTGACGTGCTTGGTGTTGATCTGCACGAAGCTCCCCGTGCCGCCGCCGACCTGGTCCTTGGTGACGTCGAGGGTCATGATGACGTTGCCGTCGGGGGTGATCTGCGGCTTCACCTTGAGCGAGAGCACCGCCTTACGGAACGAGATCGAGGTCGCGCCCGAGGAAGTCGCCGTCTGGTAGGGCACCTCCGTGCCCTGCTCGATCAGCGCCTCGACCTGGTCGGCCGTCAGCACGCGCGGACTGGCGATGATCTTGCCCTTGCCGTCGGCCTCCAGCGCGCTCACCTCGATGTTGAGGATGTGCGAGAGCGAGGACGAGAAGAGCGAGAACGCGAACTGCCCGGCGTTGAAGTTGTTCAGGCCGGCCGCCGGCAGGATGACGTTGTAGCTGTCCGGAAAGTATCCCGTGCCGGGGTCGGGCGTCTGCCCGAGCCGCACGCCCGTGCCGATCACGTTGCCGCTCGCGAGGAAGCGGGCGTCGCTGCCGAGGATGCGGGTGCCCGGGCTGGTCGGGTCGCGAATGAACGAGGTGTCGTTCCAGCCCAGCCGCGCGCCGAGGTTCTTGCTGAAGCTGTCGTTGGCCTCGACGATGCGTGCCTCGATCATCACTTGACGCACCGGGATGTCGATCTTGGCGAGGAGCTTCCTCACCTCCTCCAGCCGGCTCGGCGTGTCCTGCACGAACAGCGTGTTGGTGCGCGCGTCCACCACGGCGCTGCCGCGCTTGGAGAGGATCCGCTGGTTCGGGTCGGAAAGCAGCTTCTGCACGTCGGCCGCCTTCTGGTAGTTCATCTGGAAGGATTCGGTGCGCGTCTGCTCGAGGTCGTTGATCTGGTTCGCGGCCTCGAGCGCGAGCTTCTCGCGCGTGGCGAGCTCGTCGCGCGGCGCGATCCAGATGACGTTGCCGCTGCGGCGGCTGTCCAGGCCGCGCGTCTGCAGGATGATCTCGAGCGCCTGGTCCCAGGGCACGTCCTTGAGGCGCAGGGTGATGTTGCCGGTCACGGTGTCGCTGGTGATGATGTTCAGGTCGCTAAAGTCGCCGATGACGTTCAGGACCGCGCGCACCTCGACGTTCTGGAAATTGAGCGAGAGCTTCTCGCCGGTATAGCGTCCCTTCTGGGATTCGCGCGAAGGGTCGGCGGAGAGCGGCTTCACCTCGAGCACGAACTGCGTGTCGGACTGGTAGGCGTTGTGCTCCCACTGGCCCTTGGGCTCGATTACCATGCGCACGTTCTCGCCCTGCTGGAACGTGGCGACGTTGTTGACCGGCGTACCGAAGTCGATCACGTCCAGGCGCCGGCGCAGATTGTCGGGCAGCGTGGTCTTGAGGAACTCGACGACGATGTTCTGGCCCTGCTGCCGGATGTCGATGCCGGTGCTCGTGTCGGAGAGCTCGACCAGCACGCGTCCTTCGCCGGTGCGGCCGCGGCGGAAGTCGACGTCGCGGATCGCATGCTTCGCGTCGGCCCTGCCTTGGGCGAAATGCGCCACCTGGCCGCCGGGCGCCTGCGCGGTGCCGATCGCCTCGGTCAGCGTGATCACCACCGAGCGCCCGTCCACGCTCGCCTCGTGCGACACGGGGCGGCGCAGGTTCAGCACCAGGCGCGCGCGGTCGGCGCCCTGCACGATGCTCATGCTGCGCAGCTCGCCCTGCCCCACGTCCTGGCTGGAGCGGCCGAGCGCGTTCACGGTGCCCGGAAAGTCGAAAGCGATGCGCGCCGGGCTGGCGATGGTGAAGTTGGGCGGCACCGCGCGCAGCGGCTCCTTGGTGGTGACGCGCACCACGATCTTGCCCCCTTGCTGCGTGACGTCGAGCGCCTCGATGCTGTTCGAGGGGGCGCCGTTCGCCTGCTGCGCCTGCGCCAGAGCGAGACCGGTGCCGGCAAGCCAGAGCGCCAGGGCGTACGAGAAGAGCGTTTTCGCTTTCATCTTTTTGCCTCCACTAGTTGGAGCGAGCTCGTGCGCTCGACCCACTCGCCCCCGCTGTCCTGCACCAGCTCCTTGAGGCTGATCTGAATCTCGTCGATGGCAGTAATGACCCCGAAGTTCTGCCCCATGTAGTTTCCCTTCCTCACCCGGTAGAGGTTCGGGCCGGCCTTGACCAGGGCGAACGTTTCCTTTTCCTGCGTAATCGTGCCGAGCATCTGGATCGACTCGAGCGGGAAAGCCTCGAGGGGCTCCTTGAGCCGCTTCTCGTGCTCGGCGATCTTGCTCGCGCTCGCCGAGCTGCGTCCGGCCTGGGCAACCTCGATGCGCTCGGGGCGGAACGGGTCGATCTGGCCCTCGGCGGTGTAGGGCACCGGCTCGTAGGGCCTCACTTGCGGAAGGGGATTGACCCGGCCGCGGAAGTCCTTGGTGGCCTGGGCAAGCTCCTCCTTGAGGTCGGTATGCTCCTCCGCGCTGCAGCCCGCGAGCAGCGCGGCGGCCGAAAGCGCCGAGGCGAGCGCGCGTTTCATCGCCGCTTCGCCCCCTTCTTCGCCGCCGCCGCCTTGCGCTGCGCGGCGATCTCGTCCTCGTCCAGATAGCGGAAGGTCCGCGCCGTGGCATCCAGCAGCAGGTTGCCGTCCTTGCCGGCGTTGATGGCGACGTTGTTCAGCGTGACGATGCGCGAGAGCTGGCCGACGTCGCTCGCGAATGCGCCCATGTCGTGGTAGGTGCCTTGCACCTTCACCTGGATCGGCAGCTCGGCGTAGAAGTCGGAAACCGACTCGTTCGCCGCCGGCTTGAACAGCTCGAACTGCAGGCCGCGGCCGAGGCCGGCCTGGTTGATGTCGACCAGCAGCGCGTCCATCTGCGACTTGTTGGGCAGCTGGCGCAGCAGCGCGCCGAACTGGGTGTCGATCTCGCGCAGCTGCTGGCGGTGCAGGTCGAGGTTGACGGCCTGCTTCTTCTTCCCCAGGTACTGCTGCTTGAGCTGGTCTTCCTGGTTGCGCCCGGCCTCCAGCGCCTCGATCTGCGATTGCGTATCAAGGAAATACCCCAGCACGGGCACGGCGATCAGGATCGCGAGCAGCACCAGCGCCTGGGGCGCGACATGCCAGGTCCCGGGATCCTGCCAGTTGGTGCGCTTGAATTCGTCGACGAGCGCGTTGAGATTGAGGGCCATTCCGGCTAGCCTTTCTTCGCGGGCGGCTTGGCGGCGGGCTTGTCCTTCGCTTCGGCCGCGCTGCGCTTCAGGAACATGAACAGGTTGAATTCCGAGACGCGCCGCTTGTCGACGCTCGCCGCCTTCACCTCGACCAGAACCGGGTTCTCAAGCCAGGGCGAGGATTCGATGTTGCGCATCAGGGTAGAGACGCGCGCGTTCGATTGCGCATAGCCGACCATCTGCACCCGCAAGCCCTTCTGCGTGAGCGATTTGAGGTACACGCCCTCGGGCGTCTGACGCACCAGCTCGCCGAGCAGGTGCACCGTCTGCGCCCGGTCCGCCTGCAGCGTCTCGATGATCGCCTTGCGAGCAAGCAGTGCCTGGATCTCGTCCCTCAGCTTGTTGATCTCGGCGATCTCCTTGTCGAGCTTGGCGATCTCGCCCTTCAGGAAGGTGTTGCGACCTTCCTGCGTGTCGATCTTCTCGGCGTAGAACGTGTGCACGGCGAACACGATCGCGCCGCCGAGCATCGCGGTGCCGAAGGCAAGGACGAAGAAATGCTGGCGCGCGCGCTTGCGCCTCTCGGCGCGATGCGGCAGCAGGTTGATGCGGGCGCTCATACGGGATCGAATCTCCTCATCGCGAGACCGCAGGCGACGATCAGCGAAGGCGCGTCCACGATCAGGCGCTTCAGCTGGATGCGCGGCGAGGTCTGCATCAGCGCGAACGGGTTGGCCACGCTCGCAGGCACCTGGGCGGTGCTGTTGACCACCTCGTCGAGCCCCGGGATCACCGCGGAGCCCCCGGCAAGCAGGATGTGATCGACGCTGTGGTACTGGGTCGAGGTGAAGAAGAACTGCAGCGCCCGCTGCACCTCCTGCGACAGGTTCTGCATGAACGGCTTGAGCACCTCGGCCTCGAAGTCATCGGGCAGGCCGCCGGAACGCTTCGCGTTCTCCGCCTCTTCCGGGCTCATGCCGTAGCGGCTGACGATCTCCTGCGTCAGCTGGTTGCCGCCGAATGCCTGCTCGCGCGTGTAGACCGACTGGTCGTTCCGGAGCACCGTCACGTTCATCACGTTGGCGCCCACATCGACCACGGCGATGTTCTGGTCCTTGCCGGCGTTGGGCAGCGCTTGCACGACCAGCGAGAGCGCAGCCTGCTGGGCAAACGACTCCACGTCCATGACCAGCGCCTTGAGCCCCGCGGACTCGGCCACGGCGACGCGGTCCTCGACCTTCTCCTTGCGCGTTGCGGCGATCAGGACTTCCTGCTCGTCGGGCGTGGTGGGGGAGGGGCCGACCACCTGGAAGTCGAGATTCACCTCCTCGAGCGCGAAGGGGATGTACTGGTTCGCCTCGCTTTCGACCTGCACCTCGAGCTCGTCCTCGCGCAACGCGGCGGGAACGATGATCTTCTTGGTGATCACGGCGCCGGTGGGCACCGCCATCGCCACATGCTTGGTGCGCGTGCCGAGCCGCTTGTGGGCGCGCTTGACCGAATCGGCCACCGCCTCGAGATTGTTGATGTTGCCGTCGACGACGGCGTCGCGCGCGAGGGGCTCGATCGCGTAGCGCTCCACGCGATAGCTTCCTTTGCCAGCGTCGACGATCTCGAGCATCTTCACCGAGGAAGAGCTGATATCCAGCCCGAACAGGGGTGGCGCCTTCGGCTTGAAGATGTCGAACGACATTTAGTTGTTTCCCCTATTTCCCTTTGCGCATCGGGTCTTAGCCGCGATACGTAGAAATGGCGTTAAATGCTAGCAACAACCCCTGCCTGTGTCTAGTTAATCTTCCACAGGGTTCAAGGGGTTATGATGCTACGTTTCCAGCAAGCCCCGCAACAACGCCGCGGGAACGGCCTAACACCCTTGATGTGGCTCCGCTTTCTCGTGTTTCCGCTGACCCTTCTCGCGGGCCTGGCGGGCATCGGTGTGCTGGTCCTCGCCCTGGTCGTCGCGCTCGCCTACCCCAATCTGCCGGCGCTGGGGGCCCTTACCGAGTACCAGCCCAAGGTGCCCCTGCGCATCTATACGGCCGAGGGCATCCTGATCGGCGAGTTCGGCGAGGAGCGCCGCGCAGTAGTGGCGATCGAGGAGGTCCCGGCCCAGCTCAAGAACGCGATCATTGCCGCGGAGGACGAGCGCTTCTACGAGCACCCCGGCATCGACTATGTCGGCGTCCTGCGCGCGGCTTACGCGAACCTGGCGGCCGGCGGCAGGCGCCAGGGCGCGAGCACCATAACGATGCAGGTGGCGCGCAACTTTTTCCTCTCCTCGGAGAAGACGCTCACCCGCAAGCTCTACGAAGCGCTTCTCGCGTTCAAGATCGAGCACAGCCTGGCGAAGGAGCAGATCCTCGAGTTGTACGTGAACCAGATCTATCTAGGGCAGCGCGCGTACGGGTTTGGCGCGGCATCGCAGATCTATTACGGCAAGGCGCTGGGCCAGCTCTCCCTCGCCGAGACCGCGATGCTGGCAGGCCTGCCCAAGGCCCCTTCGGTGTACAACCCGATCGCAAACCCGCAGCGCGCCAAGCAGCGACAGAAGTACGTTCTGCGCCGCATGACGGAGCTCGGCTACATTACCGCTACGCAATACGAAGACGCCTTGAATGCCCCTATTCGGCCGCGGAAGGGGGAAGTGAACGACTACTCCGTTCATGCGGAATACGTCGCCGAGATGGTGCGGCAGGCGCTGGCGGAGCACTACCCCGAGGACGTGTATTCCCGCGGATTCCGGGTCTACACCACGATCCGCAAGGCCGATCAGGAAGTCGCCTACCAGGCGTTGCGGAAGGGCGTTCTGGACTACGACCGCCGCCAGCCTTATCGCGGCCCCGAGGCCTTCGTCGATTTGCCCGCGAACGCAACGGACGACGACTACGAGGACGCCCTCGCCGACTACTCCGACAGCGATGAGCTGCTCGTGGCGGTGGTGCTCGCCTCCAGCCCGCGCCAGGTCCAGGCAGCGCTTCGCAACGGCGAGAAGATCACGATCTCGGGCGAGGGCCTCAAGTTCGCCGCCCGGGCGCTCGAGCCGAAAACCGCGCCCCAGAGGCGCATCCGGCGCGGCGCGATTGTCCGCGTAGCGCGCGAGGGACGCGCGTGGCAGGTCGTCCAGCTGCCCGAGGTCGAGGCGGCATTCATATCGATCGACCCGCGCGACGGAGCGATCCGCGCGCTCGTCGGCGGGTTCGAATTCAGCCGCAACAAGTTCAATCACGTGACGCAGGCCTGGCGACAGCCCGGTTCCTCGTTCAAGCCCTTCATCTACTCGGCCTCGCTCGAGAAGGGGTTCACGCCCGCCACCGTGGTGTCCGACGAGCCGGTCGTGCTGGAGGCCGAGGAGACCGGCAGCCAGCGCTGGGAGCCGAAGAACTACGACGGCGCTTTCGAGGGTCCGATGCGACTGCGCTCGGCGCTCGCGAAATCGAAGAACATGGTCTCGATCCGGGTGCTCGACGCCATCGGGCCGAAGTACGCCCAGGACTACGTCGCGCGCTTCGGCTTCGAGCCCGAGCGCCACCCCGCCTATCTCACCATGGCCCTCGGCGCGGGCTCGGTGACGGCCTGGCACATGGCACGCGCGTACGCAGTGTTTGCGAACGGCGGCTACCTGGTGCAGCCCTACTTCATCCACAAGATCGTGGACGACCGCGGCAACCCCCTTGCGCTCGCCGATCCACCCCGCGCCGGCGAGGAGTCCCCGCGGGTCATCGACGAGCGCAACGCCTTCATCATGGACAGCATGATGCAGGACGTGACGCGTTACGGCACCGCGGCGCGCGTGGCGCGCCTGGGCCGGAACGACCTCGCCGGCAAGACCGGCACGACCAACGAATTTGTCGATGCCTGGTTTACCGGTTACCAGCCCTCGCTCGTCGCCATCTCGTGGGTCGGCTTCGATCAGCCCCGTACGCTGGGCAAGAACCAGACCGGCGGGGTGGTCGCGCTGCCGATCTGGATCGACTACATGGAGACCGTCCTGAAGGACACGCCGCAGACCGCGCGCGAGCTGCCGGCGGGCATCGTCACGATGCCGACGGCGCCGGTCGCCGCTCCCGCCGGCGAGGGGAAGCTGGTGCCAGAATTCTTCTACGAGGAGGCGGTGCCGCCACCGGAGGTACTGCGGCCTCCCGCACCCCTGCCGCTGCCGGTATACGAGCCGCCGGCCATCTTCGAGCAGCGCTCCCCCCCGCCCTCCTAGGGACGCAACAGCACCGGCTGGCCGCTTTGTGCCGATACCAGCCGCGAAAGGGCCGCGAACAGCTCGCCGCCGTCCCGGGTATCGCGCCAGAGCGAGCCGTCCCAGCGGAAATGAAAGCCGCCGGCGCGCGGCGCCGCCACCCAGATCTCGCGCGCGGCGCCGTGGCGGTTGACGATCATCTTCGAGCCATCGCTAAACTCGATCTCGAGCACGCCGCCTTCCTTGCGCTCGACGTCGGCGTCGACGCCGCTCGCCTCCAGCGCGGCTTCGAGCCGTTCCAGCGCGCGCTCTGCAAGCGCTTCGAACTCGGTCTCATCCATGGGTTAACATCGCGATTTTATGCGCATCTTCCTCCTCGGCGCCGCGATGCTCGCCCTCGCCGCCGGATGCGGGCAGAAGGGCCCGCTGTATCTGCGCGACAATCCGCCGCCCGGCATAAAGCCCCTGAAGCCCAAGCCTCTCGAGCCGGTTCCCTACCCGGCGCGCGAGGGAGAAACCGAAAGCAAGTAATGGCTTTCGCTTACCGCGATGGCGTGCTCTGCGTCGAGCAGGCGCCGCTCGAGGAGCTGGCGCGGCGTTTCGGCACGCCCTGCTATGTCTACTCGAGCGCGGCGATCGGCGCGGCGTACGGCGAGTTTCGCGCGGCGCTGGCGGGCCGAGATGCTCTGGTGTGCTATTCGGTGAAGGCGAACTCCAACCTTTCGGTACTGGCGCTGCTCGCGCGCTTGGGCGCCGGCTTCGACATCGTATCCGGCGGAGAGCTGGCGCGGGTCATCGCGGCCGGCGGCGACATGCGCAAGACTTTGTTCTCCGGGGTTGGAAAGACCGAGAGCGAGATTGCGGCTGCGCTCGAGCACGGTATCTACTGCCTGAACATCGAGTCCGAGGCGGAGCTGGAGCGTGTAGACGAAGTGGCGCGACGGCTGCGGCGGCGCGCGCCGGTCGCGTTCCGCGTCAACCCGGACATCGACGCGCGCACGCACCCCTACATCTCGACCGGCCTGCGCGAGAGCAAGTTCGGCGTGGCGCACGACGAGGCGGAGCGGCTCTACGCGAGGGCGGCCGCCATGCCGGGCATCGAGCTGGTCGGCATCGGCTGCCATATCGGCTCGCAGCTCGCGCATGCCGCGGCGTTCGCGGAGGCGGCGGGACGCATCGCCGCGCTTGCTGACCGGCTCGCCAGTCGAGGCATCGCCTTGCGCCACCTCGATGTCGGCGGCGGGATCGGCATCCGTTACCGCGCGGACGAGCCCGCGGCGCCCATCGGCAGCTTTCTGGAGGGGGCGCTCGGCACGCTCGCAGGACGGCGCGAAACGCTCATCGTCGACCCGGGCCGCTCGCTGGTCGGCAACGCCGGCGTCCTGCTGACGCGCGTGGAATACGTGAAACCGGGCGCGGCGCGCAACTTCCTGGTGGTCGATGCGGCGATGAACGACCTGCTTCGCCCGGCCCTCTATGGGGCCTGGCATGAGGTGCAAGCTGTACGACAGCCGGAAGACGCCGTCGAGAGCGGTGTTTATGACGTCGTGGGCCCGGTGTGCGAGAGTGGCGACTTCCTCGCCCGCGAGCGGCGCCTTTCGGCGCGGCCCGGGGACTTGCTGGCGGTGATGTCCGCCGGCGCGTACGGGATGGTGATGAGCTCCAACTACAACACGCGGCCGCGGGCCGCGGAAGTGCTGGTGAGTGGCGCGCAAGCGCGCCTGGTGCGCCGGCGCGAGTCGATCGAGGACTTGCTCGCCCTCGAGGAGTCGCCGCCGCGATGACAGGGCGCCGGGTTCTTGCCGCATGCTGCGCCGCGCTGGGGCTCGCGCTCGTCGCCGGCTGCGGCGGTGACGCGGAGTCGGCCAAGCGTCCCGCCGGTCCGCGCGCGGTGCTGATTACCGCCGTATCGGTGCAGCCACGCTCACTCGAGGTCTACGAGGAAGTGGTGGGGTCGGTCGAGAACATCGCCGATCCCAAGATCAGCGCCGAGGTTGCCGGCCGGGTGACGCGCGTGCTCGGATTCACCGGCAAGAAGGTCAAGCAGGGCGATCTGCTTGCCGAGATCGACGCCCAGGATTTCCAGATCCAGTCGCGGGGCGACACCGCCGAGATCAAGCGACTGCAGGCGCTGCTCGCCAACCAGGAGCGCGTGGTCGAGCGCCAGCAGAAGCTGGTCTCCCAGGGCTTCATCTCGCAAAATGCGCTCGACGAGGCGCTCGCGCAGCGCACCGTGCTGCGCGAGCAGCTGGCCGCGGCCCGCGTGCGCGCCGAGTCCACTGGGCGAAGCCTGGGCAAGACGCGCGTGGTCGCGCCGATCGACGGCGAGATCGAGACGCAGGTCGTGGCGACCGGGGACTACGTCAAGGTCGGCGATCCGCTGTTCGCCTTGGTCGGAATGAGCCGCCTGCGGGCGCATCTGCTGTTCCCGGAGAGCGCGGCGAACCGCATTCGCCCCGGGCTCAAGGTCGCGCTCGAGTCCCCTGCCGCGCCGGGACGCATCGTCGAGACGCGCATCGACGACATCAAGCCGACGGTGAACGCGGGGAATCGCGCGCTCGACGCCATCGTGCGCTTCGACAGTGACGACGGCGCGTTTCGCGGCGGCGGCAGCGTCAACGCGCGAGTCGTGATCGACGTGAAGCCCGACGCCCTCATGGTGCCCGAACAGAGCGTGGTCCTTCGCCCGGCCGGCAAGGTCGTCTATGTGGTCACCGAAGGACGCGTCGCACAGCGACAGGTCGAGACCGGACTCAAGCAGGATGGGTGGCAGGAGGTCGTCAAGGGCCTCACGGCAGGCGAGGTGATTGCCGCCGACGGGGCGGGGTTCCTGAGCGACGGCGCAGCCGTGACGCTGCCGGAAGCCAGCGCGCCGGGAACCGGAAAGGGCAAAGGCAAGGCGAAATGAACCTGCCCGAGCTTTCGATCCGGCGCCACGTCTTCGCGTTCATGCTGAGCGCGGTGCTCGTCCTGTTCGGCTGGATCGCCTACCAGCGCGTCGGCGTCGACAAGCTGCCGTACATCGAATTCCCGATCATCTCCATCAGCACCACGCAGCGCGGCGCCAACCCGGACATCATCGACGCCTCGATCACCAACCTGATCGAGACGGCAGTCAACAGCGTGCCGGGTATCGAGCATATCCAGTCGACGTCCTCGCCCGGCATCTCGCAGGTGGTGATCACCTTCCAGCTGGAGAAGCGCATCGACGTCGCTTTCC
>CBDDRQ010000062.1:0-6190 GCA_965233125.1 uncultured bacterium | reverse complement strand
CTGCCCGAAGGCGCCCTTCTGGCCGTTCACCGAAGAGACGTTGATGACGCGGCCCCAGGTGCGCTCGACCATGCCGTCCATCACCTGCTTGGTCATGTTGAAGCAGGAGTCGAGGTTGGTGCGCATCACCGCGTCCCAGTCGGACTTCGACATCTTCTTGAAGGTCATGTCGCGCGTGATGCCGGCGTTGTTGACCAGGATGTCGATCGGGCCGCACTCGCCCGTGATCTGCGCGCACTTGCGCGCGCAGTCGTCGTAGTCGACGACGTCGACCGGAAAGGCGGCGAAGGCGTAGCCGCGCGACTTCATCTCCTCGAGCCAGGACTTGAACTTGGTGTTGGACGGCGAGTAGGTGACCACCACGCGGTAGCCGGCGTCCGCCATCTTGGTCGAGATGGTTTCGCCGAGGCCGCCCATGCCGCCGGTGACGACTGCGGTGCGCTGCTTTGCCATAACCCCCTCCGTGGGAGGAGGCAGTCTACATCATGTGCATGCCGCCATTGACCGAGATGTTCGCGCCGGTGATGTAGCCCGCCTCCTCGGAGGCGAGGAACGCCACGACCGCGGCGATCTCCTGCGGCTTGGCGAGCCGTCCCATCGGGATGGAGGCCACGATCTGGTCGCGCACTTCCTGGCGGATCGCCATCACCATGTCGGTCTCGACGTAGCCTGGCGAGATGGTGTTGACGGTGACGCCCTTCCTGACCACTTCCTGCGCGAGCGCCTTGGAGAAGCCGGCCATGCCGGCCTTGGCGGCGGAATAGTTGGTCTGGCCGAACTGGCCCTTGATGGCGTTCACCGACGAGATGTTGATGATGCGCCCCCAGCCGCGCTCGACCATGCCGTCGATCACCTGGCGCGTGACGTTGAACACGCTGTTGAGGTTGGTGTTGATCACCGCCATCCAGTCCTGCTCGGTCATGCGCTTGAACACCGAGTCGCGCGTGATGCCGGCGTTGTTGACCAGGATGTCGATCGGGCCGACCACGGAGCGCACCTGGTAGAACATCGCGGCGCAGGAGTCGAACTCGGACACGTCGCCCTCGGCCGCGTGGACGCGGAAGCCGTCGCGGCGCATCTGCTCCAGCCATTCGCCCTTCTTCTCGTAGTCCGGCAGGCACCCGGCGACCACGGTGTGCCCGCTGCGCCCGAGGCGCCGGCAGATCGCGGTGCCGATGCCGCCCATGCCGCCGGAGACGAAGGCGATGCGAGTCGTCGTCGGCAGCGACTCGTCGCGCCACGCCTCCGGCCGCTGCGCTACTTCGGCTTGATTTCCCATGTTCGTCATTCTCCTTTTCTATCGTTCTACCGCGAGCGCGACGCCCATGCCGCCGCCGATGCACAGCGACGCAAGGCCTTTCCTGGCGTTGCGCTTCTGCATTTCGTGGAGCAGCGTCACCAGAATGCGGCACCCGGAAGCGCCGATCGGATGGCCGAGCGCGATGGCGCCGCCGTTGACGTTCACTTTCCCGGTATCCCAGCCCATCTGCCGGTTCACCGCGATCGCCTGCGCCGCGAACGCCTCGTTGATCTCCATCAGCTCGAGGTCCTTCGGCTCCCAGCCCGCGCGCGCGAGGCAGCGCTTGGAGGCCGGCACCGGCCCCATGCCCATGTACTTCGGGTCGACGCCCGCCGAAGCGAAGGCCTTGATGCGCGCAAGCGGTTTCAGTCCGAGCTCCTTGAGCTTCTTCGAATTGCACAGAACAACGGCGGCCGCACCATCGTTGATCCCCGAGGCATTGCCCGCGGTCACGCTCCCGCTCTTGTCGAACGCGGGCTTCAGGCTCGCCAGCGCCTCGAGCGTCGCGCCGTGGCGCGGGTACTCGTCGTCGGCGAATACCACCGGGCCCTTGCGCGAGGGGATCTCGACCGGAACGATCTCGTCGCGGAAGCGGCCGGCCTTCTGCGCGGCCTCGGTCTTGTGCTGGCTCGCGAGCGCGAACTGGTCCTGCTCCGCGCGCGTCACGGCGTATTCTTTCGCGACGTTCTCGGCGGTCACGCCCATGTGGTACTGGTTGTAGACGTCCCAGAGGCCGTCGACGATCATGGTGTCGACGAGTTTCGCGTCGCCCATGCGGAAGCCATCGCGCGAGCCGTTCAGCGCGTGCGGCGACATGCTCATCGACTCCTGCCCGCCCGCGACCACGATGTCCGAGTCGCCGTTGGCGATCGACTGCGCGCCGAGCATCGCCGCCTTGAGGCCCGAGCCGCACACCTTGTTGATGGTCATCGAGGGAATCATCTCGGGCAGGCCGGCGCGGATCGCCGCCTGGCGCGCCGGGTTCTGGCCGGTCGCCGCGGTGAGCACCTGTCCCATGATGACCTCGGAAACCTGCTCCGCGGGCACGCCGGCGCGCTCGAGCACCTTGCGGATCACGAGCGCGCCGAGCTCGGCGGCCGGCGTCTTCGCCAGGCTGCCGGCGAACTTGCCGATGGGGGTGCGCGCCGCGCCGACGATGAAGATGTCTTCCATGACTGCCTCCTTAGTGGAGCCTTTGCTTCACATAGCGGCCCGGGGCCGGCTCGATGGGTGGGTACTTCTTCGCCCCGGCATTCCGGGGTGCCTTGCGGCTGCCGCCGCGGTGCTGCGCGAGCCACTCGGCCCAGCGTCCCCACCAGCTGCCCGGATGCTCTTTCGCCTTTTCCAGCCACGCTTCAGGCTCTTTCGGATAATGCGCACCCAGCCAGTAGCTGCGGCGGTTCTTGCTGAGGGGATTGACGATGCCGGCGATGTGCCCGCTCGCGCCCAGGACGAAGGTCTTGTCGCCGCCGACGAGGTTGAGGGTGCGATACGCCGAGCGCCAGGGCACGATATGGTCCTCGCGCGTCGCGACGACGTACGCCGGCAGGTCCACGCGGCCGAGGTCGACCGGCACGCCGCAGTTCGCGAGCGCGCCCGGCACGCGCAGCCTGTTCTCGAGGTAGGTGTTGCGCAGGTAGTAGCAGTACATCGGCCCCGGGAGATTGGTGCCGTCGGAGTTCCAGTAGAGGAGGTCGAACGCCGGCGGCTGGCCGCCGAGCAGGTAGTTGTTGACCACGTAGCTCCACACCAGGTCGTTCGCGCGCAGGCTGGAGAAGACGAAGGCGAGGTCGGTGCCGGGCAGGATGCCGCCGCGGCCGAGCGCCGCCTCGCGCGCCGCCACGCTCGCCTCGTCGACGAACAGACCGATCTGCCCGCTCTCGCTGAAGTCGAGCATGGTGGCGAGGAAGGTCACGCTGCTCACCAGGGTATCTTTTCTGGCAGATAGAACGGAAAGCGCAGCCCCAAGCAGCGTCCCGCCGACGCAGAAGCCGAGCGCATTCACTTGCTCCGCGCCGCTGATTTCCTTCGCCACCCGGAAGGCGGTGAAGACGCCTTTCTCGAGGTAGTCGTCCCAGGTGAGATGGCCGAGCTCGGGGCCGACGTTGCGCCACGAGATCATGAACACGGTGTGCCCGCTCGTCACCGCGTGGCCGACGAAGGAGTTCTCGGGCTGGAGATCGAGGATGTAGTACTTGTTGATGCAGGGGGGCACCATCACCAGCGGGCGCTTCGCCACTTCCGCGGTGGCGGCGCGGTACTGGATGAGCTGGATCAGCTCGTTCTCGAACACCACCGCGCCGGGCGTGACGCCGAGGTTGCGCCCGACCTCGAAGGCCGCCTCGTCGGTCTGGCTGATGCGCCCCTTGTGCACGTCGCCGAGCAGGTTCGCGAGCCCGCGCGTGAGGCTCTCGCCCTTCGTCTCGAGCGCCTGGCGCATCGCCTCGGGGTTGGTGGCGGCGAAGTTCGCCGGGCACATCGCGTCGACCCACTGGCGCGCGGCGAAGCGCGCGCGCTCCTTTGCTTCGCCGGAGAGATCGGCGTGCTCGACCAGCTCCTGGCAATAGCGCGCCGCCAGCAGGTAGGACTGCCTCAGGTAGTCGTAGTAGGGGTTCTCGCGCCATTCGCGCGCCGCGAAGCGCCGGTCGCCGGGGAGCGGATCGGCGACCGCCTCGCGCTTGCCGGCGAGCATCGAATTCCACAACCGGGTCTGCTTCTCGAGGTAAGCGGCCTGCAGGGCATTGGAGCGCTGCAGGCCTTCCATCCACGGCATCGCGCCGCCCGCGCCCGCCATCAGCCGCATCCAGCCTTGCGTCACTTCGTTGCCCGATTGCGCGATGGCGGCAAGGAGGGCGTCGGGAGACCCGGATTGGTGCATTGCGGGACGATTCTGCGCCGCACAACCCACCCCGTCAAATGATTCTCAACGCCCTGATAGATAGTTCTTTTTGCTCAGTGCTGCAGGACCATTCCGACGCCCGCGATCGTGCCGATTCCGAGCGCGATGAGGAGGGCTTGCGACGCGGTATCGCGCAGCTGCGGGCGGCGGTGCAGCCCGGGAATCAGGTCGGCGACCGCGACGTAGATCATGCTCGCCGCGACGATGCCGAGCAGCGTCGGCTCGAGGCCGGCGAAGAATTGCAGGCCGAAGTAGCCGAGCACCCCGCCCACCACCGTGGCGGCCGAGGACATGACGTTCAGGGCGAGCGCGCGGGCGCGCGTGTAGCCCGAGTGCAGCAGGATCAGGAAGTCGCCGACCTCCTGCGGGATCTCGTGCGCGATGATCGCGATCGCGGCGATGACGCCGAGCTCCGTGCTCTGCAGGAAGGCGGCGGCGATCAGCACGCCGTCGAGGAAGTTGTGCACCGTGTCGCCCACGACGATGAGCAGGCCGCTGCGCCCGTGCTCGTGGGCGTCGTGCACTTCGCAGTCCTCGGTATGGCAGTGGCGCCAGATGAGCAGCTTCTCGAGCACGAAGAAGGCAAAGATGCCGCCCAGGATGGCGCTCGCCGCCTGGTGCGGGTCGCCCTTCTCGAAGGCTTCCGGGATGATCTCGAGGAACGCCGCGCCGAGCAGCGCGCCGATGGCGTACGACACCAGCATCGGGATCCAGCTCGCGCGCAGGTAGAGCGAGACGGCGGCGAGGCCCGCCGACAGCGTGCCGCCGGCGACGCTCGCGGCAACGATCCAGCCGAGGGTCATGGGGGTGGCGATTCTACGCCCTTGTAGCGGCCCTCCGCGTCTCCAGTGAGCCAGATGACCGCCGCCATGCGCGCGCTCGTGCGCTCGCGCCGGTAGGAAAAAAAGCGCTGGGTGTCCGAGTACGTGCAAAAGCCGCCGCCGTAGACGCGCTTCACGCCGTGCTCGGCAAGCTTCGCCCGCGCCACGCCGTAGAGATCGAGCAGCCAGTGCCCGGGCCGGTTCACCACGAATGAATCCTGCTGATCGGGAAATGCGCCGCGCACATCCTCCCCGACCTCGTACACCTTTGGCCCGATCGCCGGACCGAGCCACGCCATCAGGCTGCCGGGAGGAACGCGCATCGCGTCGACGGTGGCCTCGAGCACCCCCGCGGCGAGCCCGCGCCAGCCCGCATGCGCCACGCCGACCACGCTCGCCTCGTCGTCGGCGAAGAACACCGGCATGCAGTCGGCGATCATCACGGCGCAGACGGTTCCAGGTTTACTGGAAGTGCTTGCGTCGCCCACGCGTTGAGAATTCTCGTCCACAACGATCACTTCGTTTCCGTGCACCTGTCTCATCCACAGAGGCTCGGAGGGGAGTTGCGCGCGCAGTGCGCGCCTGCCCGCCTCGCCCGCCATGTCGCCGAGGTCGCCGGTGGTGACGAGCGCGCGCACACGCGGGGGCGCGGGCCAGTCCGGCTCAATCATCCCGGCGCAGCTCCTCGACCAGCCGCTTCATGTCGCGCGGCACAGGCGAGCGCCAGGTCATCTGCTGTCCTGAAACGGGATGCACCAATGAGAGCTCGGTTGCGTGGAGGGCCTGCCTCGGAAAAGAAATGCCGTGGCGCGTGCCGCGGCGGTAGACCGTGTCGCCCAACAGCGGATGCCGGATGTGCTGGAAGTGCACGCGGATCTGGTGCGTGCGGCCGGTCTCCAGGCGGCACTCCACCAGCGCCGCGCGCCCGTAGCGCTCGAGCACCCGGTAGCGGGTGCGCGCCGGCTTGCCGCGATGCGTGACCGCCATGCGCGTGCGCGTGCGCGAGTCGCGCCCTACCGGCGCGTCGATGGCGCCGCTCGCCGGCGGATCGCCCTGCACGAGCGCGAGGTACAGGCGCCGCACGCTGCGGCTGGCGAGCTGCTGCGCGAGATGCGCCTGCGCCTCGACGGTCTTCGCCACCACCAGCAGCCCGCTCGTGTCCTTGTCGAG
>CBDDRQ010000061.1:0-3337 GCA_965233125.1 uncultured bacterium | reverse complement strand
GCCGAGAACTCGCTGAAGTCGGTCTTCTCGGTCTGGCTGGCGGCCTCCGACTGCTCGCCGCCCAGGCGCGACTTCGCCTTGCGCAGCACCTGGGCGATGTTGATGCCCTTGATGGCGCCGTCCTTGAGGTCGATGCGCGCGCTGCCGGCGAGCGCCTTCTTGATGGCCTCCACGGTCGGGCCGGCCGCGGCGACGTCGAGCGAGAGGTTGCCCCGCCCTTCCAGCCGGTCCTGCTGCGCGAAATCGCGGAGCAGCGGCCCGATGTTGATGCCGGTCAGCTTCTCCTTCACCGTCACGCGGTTGCCGTCGGCCTGCGCGGCGATCGCCCCGGCGACCGAGCCGCCATAGAGGTTCGCCGAATGCGGCGCGATCTCGGCGCGGCCATCGGCGGCACGCACCTCGGCCTTCACGTCGGCGAGCTTGAGGCCGCGCGCCTGCAGCGCGCCGACTTGCACCTTGCCGTTCGCGTCGAGCCCCTTGAGCGCCGACAGATCGACCGGCGTGTCGGCGGTTTTACCAGGGGATTCTTTCGAAGAAGGTCCGGCCGCCGCGGCCTTCTCCGCCGGCGGAAAGTAGCGGTCCAGGTTGAGCTGGTCGATATTGACGTCGAAGCGATACGCCGGCGGGCTGAACTTGGCGAGGCCGAGCTTCGCCTGGAGGTTCGAGTCGTCGATCTTCGCCTTGATGTCGGCATCGGCGGTCTGCTTGTCGAGGTCGGCGCGCAGGCTGCCGCTCAGCGGCACCTTGATGCTCTTCATGGGCAGCGCCGGATCGGTCATGGCGAGCTCGGCGGTGAACTGCGGCACCACCAGCGCCTTCGCCGACCCCTGCACGCCCGACAGCTTGAGCAGCGCCTCGACGGAGCGGTTCTCGCCCTTGAGCCGGAACTCGGCGTTCACCGCCTCGCCCTTGGCCGTATCGGCGGCAACCACCAGGCTCGGCGCGGCGAGCTTCGCCTCGAGCGCGTCCTTGCCCTGCATGCCCTTGAATTCCACGCTCAGGCCGCTGACGCGGTACTCGTTCTTCTCCGGATTGGCGGCGACATCGCCCTTGGCCCCCAGCTCCAGGCCGGTCAGGCCGGCGGCGGCGCCGGTGAGCTTCGCGTCAATGCCGGAAAGTGCGAACGATCGGGCCGGCAGGTCGAAGCGGTAGTCGGAGGAAACGTCCACGCGGGCATCGACGGCGGGCTTGTTTCCCTTTGCGTGCACGGAAAGCCGCATCTCGCCCTCCGCCTGCTCGGCGATGCGGCCCAGGCGCAGGTTGAGCTCGTCGAGGGCGAATTCCTGCCCCGTGCCGAGGTCGCGGTAGGAGATCGCGGAACGCTCGATCTCGACGCCGGCGATGTCGAACCTGACCGGCTCGCCGCCCCCGCCCGCCTTCGGCTCCGGCGCGGGCTTCTGCGCCGCCGGCTTTTCCTCGCCGAGCAAGTCCTGGAAGTTGAACCGCCCCTGCTTGTCCTTGATGACCTGCGCCTTGAGCCCCGCGACGCTGATCCCGTCGACGATCACTTCGCCGCGCAGGAGCGGCATCAGGGCGACGGAGGCATGCGCCGACTCCAGCGCCAGGAACTGCTCGCCGCGGGCCCGCTCGCTCAGCGTGACGCCGCCGACCTTGGCGCCGAGGCTCGGCCAGACCGCGACCGCGAGGTCCCCGCTCAGCTTGAGCGTGCGGCCGGTGCGCTCCTGGACGATGCGCTCGATGTCGTCCTTGTAGCGGTTCGGATCGAAGGTCATCGCGAAGATCGCCCCGCCGATGAGGACGAGGGCCAGGAGGACCAGCACCGTGTAAATCGCGTATTTGATTACTTTCAAAGGCTTATCCGTTCATGAATGTTCTGAAACGCGCCTTGAAATGCACTCCAGGCACCCCCAGTTCGACAAGATGCACGAAGAGACCGTTCAGCCCCGGGACGCGGGCGACTCCGAAAATTCGCTCGAGCAGCAGCTCGCCGAGGCGCTGGCCCGCATCGAGCAGCAGCGCGAAGCCATGCTGCGGGTCGCGGCCGAGGCCGAGAATGCGCGCAAGCGCGCCAAGGCCGAGGCCTCCACGGCCCAGAAGTATGCGCTGGAACGCTTCGCCGAGTCCCTCCTCCCGGGCCTGGACAGCCTCGAAGCCGCGATCCACACCGGCGACCTTTCCGGCGTCGAGCTCACCCTGCGCCAGCTCAAGGGCGCGCTCGAGAAATCGCACGTGCGCGAGGTGGCGCCGGTCCCGGGCGAGCGGTTCGATCCGCACCGGCACCAGGCGATGGCGGCCGTCGAAGCCGACGCGGAGCCCAACACCATCGTCGCCACCATGCAGAAGGGCTACCTGCTGCACGACCGAGTGCTGCGCCCGGCGCTGGTGACCGTCGCCAAACCCAAGGATGAAAACCGGGAAAGCAGGGTTGAAAACCCCGATGGAAACCCCATATCCGACACAGACTTAGATTAAGAGAGAGCATCCCATGGCGAAAATCATCGGCATCGACCTCGGCACCACCAACTCCTGCGTCGCGATCATGGAGGGCGGCAAGCCCAAGGTGATCGAGAACTCCGAAGGCGCGCGCACCACGCCCTCGGTCGTCGCGTACACCGACGACGGCGAGGTGCTGGTCGGCGCACCGGCCAAGCGCCAGGCGGTCACCAACGCGAAGAACACGATCTACGCGGTGAAGCGGCTCATCGGCCGCAAGTTCGACGAGAAGGAGACGCAGAAAGACATCAACCTGATGCCCTACAAGATCTCGCGCGCCGACAACGGCGACGCCTGGGTCGAGGTGCGCGGCAAGAAGATCGCCCCGCAGCAGGTCTCGGCCGAGATCCTACGCAAGATGAAGAAGACCGCCGAGGACTACCTCGGCGAGGAAGTGAGCGAGGCGGTGATTACCGTCCCGGCCTACTTCAACGACTCGCAGCGCCAGGCGACCAAGGACGCCGGGCGCATCGCCGGCCTGGACGTGAAGCGCATCATCAACGAGCCCACCGCCGCGGCGCTCGCCTTCGGCATGGACAAGGCGGCGAAGAAGGACATGAAGATCGCCGTGTACGACCTGGGCGGGGGCACCTTCGACATCTCCATCATCGAGATCGCCGACGTCGAGGGCGAGAAGCAGTTCGAGGTGCTCTCCACCAACGGCGACACCTTCCTCGGCGGCGAGGACTTCGACCAGCGCCTGATCGACTACGTGGTGGGCGAGTTCAAGAAGGAGCAGGGTGTCGACCTCTCCAAGGACGTGCTCGCGCTGCAGCGCCTGAAGGAGGCGGCCGAGAAGGCGAAGATCGAGCTCTCCTCGTCGCAGCAGACCGAGTTCAACCTGCCCTACATCACCGCCGACCAGAGCGGCCCGAAGCACCTG
>CBDDRQ010000060.1:0-6042 GCA_965233125.1 uncultured bacterium | reverse complement strand
CGGCGATGCGCATTGCGTCCAAGGTGATGACCACCGTCGCCTACCGCGTGTAGCGATGCTGCATGTCTACATCGGGTTCGACCCGAGGGAGGCGGTCGCCTTCTACACGCTGGCGCACTCCATCCTGGAGCGCTCGTCGATCCCGGTGTCCATCGCGCCGCTGATGCGGGGCCAGCTGAAGGACCTGTACTGGCGGGAGCGGGGGCCGACGGAATCGACCGAATTCAGCATGACCCGCTTTATCGTTCCCGCGCTGAGCGAATATCGCGGCTGGTCGCTGTACATGGACTGCGACATGCTCTGCCGGGTGGACATAGCCGAGGTTGTTTCCTTGCAGGATGATGCAAAGGCGGTGATGGTCTGCAAGCACGAGTACGTGCCGAAGACCGAGCGCAAGTTCCTCGACCAGGTGCAGACCCGGTATGCGCGCAAGAACTGGTCGAGCCTCATGCTCTTCAACAACGAGCGCTGCGGCGCGCTGACGCCGGACTACGTGAACTCCGCCTCCGGCCTCGACTTGCACCGCTTCGCCTGGGTGGAGGATCGCCTGATCGGCGAGCTGCCGCTCGAATGGAACTGGCTGGTGGGCGAGTACGCCTTCAACCCGGCGGCGAAGATCGCGCACTACACCCTCGGCGGCCCGTACTTCGAAGAATACCGGGCCTGCGACTACGCCGACGAGTGGTTCGCCGAGCGGCGCCAGATGAAGTAACGGCCCACAGGCACTCCTTCTGGAAGGTCGATCGAACTCCAGGGAAAATCTTTCGGGCTCATTTCCTGGTCCGAGACGACGATGGCGCCATCGACGAGCAGCGGATCGAGCAAGGGCGGCAGCGCCAGCGCCTGCGCGCGGCTGGCCGCCTCGTCGCCGGATCCGGTGTCGGCATGCACCAGGGCGATCGAGCGTCCTGTGCGGTTCGCTAGGCGCGGCAGCGTCTCCCGGAAATCCCCCAGGATGAGCTCCACGGGGATGCAGTCCGGGTGGGCGGCAAGCTGCCGGTCGAGGGCATAGATTGTGCGGCTGCCGCCGAGCCGCTCGCGCAGGTGGTCGTAAGTGCGGCCATTGCCCAGGCCAAGCTCCAGCGCAGCACCGCGCACGTTCGTCGAAAGGGAGATCGCCTCATCCAGGCAGGCCCGCTGTGCCTGCAGCCGGCGGATGAAGCTCTCGAGTCGGCTCACGGCGCTTTCAACAGGATTCGGTCGACTGCGCGCAGGGCATCGTAGAAGGGCTTGAAACCGGCGAACAGGGCGAGATCGTCCGGCGGCTGCTTGCGAAAGCGCGGTTCAGCGCGCACCAGATCGAAGACCTTCCCGAAGGATCGCGTGCCGTCGATGTACCTGAGGATGTAAGCGGAGTACGGGCCTGGATCGAGCTGCAGCCGCATCCCGGTATGCGAGTGGTCGAGGATAAAGGGTCCGCCCTTGTGCCGCTCGATCAGGTTTGCGAGGTCCGTGCCGGTCACCGGCTCGTGGAAGAGAAATGGCACATAGTTCGACTCGCCGTAGGGCGCCGACGCGCAGCCTGCTCGCGTCGCGTAGAGGCAGTGCATGGTGATGCTGCCGTCCAGCAGCTCGGCGATGGCATATTGGCGACGCACAGGCATTTCCCCGACCGTGGCGAGGAAGGCCGGCCGCTGCGGTCCCACCACGATCGAGGGCAGGTAACGCGAGGCACCGCGGCCGACCTCGGTGAATTGCAGGTGAAGGCCGTGCCGGTCCGCGAGCCACTGGTAGAGCTCTTCGACCGCGTAAGCGCGGTCGCGCGAATGCAGGAAAAGATCGACCAGGCCCGCGTCGCTATACTCGACGTGATCGCGGTGCAAATCTTCGCTGCGCCGGAACCAGTTCGAAGGTGGCGCGGACTTGAGCACCTCGCGCGTGACCGCGATCCGCGCCGGCAGGTCGGCCTCGCCGCAGATGAGGCGCATCAGCTCCTGCACCTGGTAGACGGCGGTGCGCCCGATCTGCGCGTAGAGCATCAGTCCCATGGCGCCGCGGTCGGACAGGGCCCCCATCAACGCCTGCAATCCGGCGTCCGGATCGGCCAGATGGTGCAGCACGCCGACGCAGTTGATGTAGTCGAAGGTGCCGAGGCCAAGCTGCGGCAGCACCAGCAGCGAGTCGTGTACCCACGTGATGTTGGCAAGGCCGCGCGCCTCGGCGCGGGCCTTGGCGATGGCGATGCTCGCTGCGCTGATGTCGAGGTGGACGATCTCGGCGCCGCGATCTCGCAGCTGCTCGGCGAGGAAGATGGTGGCGTCGCCGGTGCCCCCGCCGGCCACGAGGACGCGGAACGAGTCGCCGAATGGGTCCCGCCCCTGGAAGCAGTAGTGCGAGAGCATCGGCAGGTCGTCGAGCCACGTGCGGACGAGACGCGTCTTCTCGTCTGCCGGGTTGCGCGGCGGATAGGGAAGTTGCTCGTACTGCCGCCTGACCTCGGGGAGATCGCTCACCGCGGGGTTCACGCCGCCGCGAGGACGTAGCTCGGCACCGGCTGCTCGTAGCCCTTGAGGCGCAGCGCCTCGCCGGGACGCAGCTCGCGCTCGCGCGCGAGGCTGTCGAGGAGCTCGTTGGTGCGCTGGTCGACCAGCACCTCGGCGTGCTCGGCCTCGGAGCACATCCGGGAGGCGAGGTTCACGGCCGGGCCGACGGCGGTGTACTCCAGCCGCGAGGCGGCGCCGATGACGCCCACGGTGACGAAGCCGCTCGCGACGCCCACGCCGACGCCCAGTCGCAGCTCCGCATCCGACCAGCGCGCGATCAGTACCATCGTATCGGCGCGGATGGTCTTCGCCATGTCGAGCGCCCGCCGCGCGTGGTCCGGAAAGGCGACCGGCGCGCCGACCAGGATCAGCACGCCATCGCCGGCCTGGTCCTTGATCGTGCCGCCGAAGCGTGCCGCGGCGGCGCCCACCACGTCGTAGTACTGGCGCAGGATCTGGATCACCTTCTGCGGCGGCGTGCTCTTGGAGTAGGCGGTGAAGCCGCGCAGGTCGCAGCACACGACCGAGAGCTCCAGGCTGTTCTCCTGCGTGGCCGCCTTGAGGCCGCGCCGGTGCACGAGCTCGGCGACCTGAGGGGCGAGGAAGCGCGACATGAACTGCGCGCGCCGGCCCTGGATCACGTGGTACTGCACGGCGCCGTACAGGAAGATGAGCATGCCGATGGTGGTGGGGATCGGCGACAGCTCCTGCGGCAGCAGCATTCCCGAAGCCATGAACGGGCCGCCCAATACGAAGGCGACGACGCGCAGGCCTTCCGCCTTGTCCGGGCGGCGCTTGAGGAGCAGCAGGCCGGAGAAGCTGCTGAGCAGGAGCGAAAGGCCGAGGGGCACCAGGAAGAGGTAGAACCACCACTGGCGGGACTGCCCCGCTTCGAGCAGCAGCTCGCCGGAGAAATGCGCGACGCGCTGCTCCGGGTAGGCAAGCGAGAGCGCGCCGTAGAGGAGCGCGAGGCCTTGCGCGATGCGGATCAGGCGGTCGGGGCCCTCGGTGTTGAGGTTGTGCGCCGGCACGGTGCGTCGCACGCGCAGCAGCCACTCGTAGGCGAACACGAACGCGAGCGTTTCCGGGAGGGCGAGCACGCCGCCCCAGGCAGGGATGCCGCCGGCATAAGCCCGGGGAGCTATCAGGGTCCCCACGGCGATTGCGATACCGACGGTACCGAGGAAGAGCGCCAGCGCGCGGCTGGTGGGGGAGCGCCGGTCTGCGGCGAGGAAGGCGATTGCCATGCCCAGGGCGAGGAGCGCGGTGATGATGTGCGGGACGATGACCGGATTCATGCCCGCGATGTTACGCCGCGCGGATGGCGGTTTCCCGGTCCAGCACAGCCGCGGCGATGTCGATGGCGCCGAACTGGGCCGCGAAGTCGAGCCCGTTCGCCTGCTCGATCAGTCGTCCCATCACCGAGGAGATGAGCCAGGCGTCGCCGCGCGGATTGCATTCGATCAGGTAGAGCGCGCCCGAGTCTGCGTCGCGCACGATATCGGTGCCGAGCAGCGGCTGGTCGGGAAAGGCCGCGTGCGCCTGCTCGGCGAGGGAGATGACGTCGCGGTCGAAAGCAAGGCTGTAACGCGAATCCTTCTTGTTCGACACCACGGTAATGCCGCCGCGCGCCTTGAAGTCCCAGCGCGATTCGAGCGGCACGAAGCGGTGGTCGGCCTCGCAGCGCCAGCTCATCAGGGTGCGGCCGAACAGCGTCACGACGCGGTAGTTCACCGGCCAGCGCCCGGTGTAGATGAACTGCTGCGCGAGCAAGCCCGGCGCGCCGTAGCGCACGCGGCCGGTGCGCTTGATGAAGATCTCGGCGCCCTTGCGCCCGAGGTCGGGCTTGACGAGCACATAGGGGCCCCACTCATCGAGATCAAGAGCGAGATGTGGCGTGATCGAAACCCAGCGGGGCACCGGCAAGCCCAGGCGCGCGAGCCGCGTGTACTGCTCGCTCTTGGGGTGCTCGAAGCCCTGGCACACGGCGCCGCGCGGCGGCACGAACTTCTTGATCGGCATGGGCGAGACGGTGAGCGTCGGCGCCGCGGCGTCGAAGCGCGGGTCCCGCAGCTCGCCGGCCTTGGTATCGACGATGAAGACCTCCACGCCCGCTCGCCGCGCGATCTCCTCGTAGTCGGCGCGATCCTGCTTGGTGTCCTGGTGCACCAGGATCAGATTCGCGATCAGGTCCGCCAAGCGCTCAGCCCTCGACGATCTCGAAGTCCTTGGTGATCTCGGCGGTCTTGCCGAGCATGATCGAGGCCGAGCAGTACTTCTCGTGCGAGAGCCGGATCGCCTGCTCCACCAGGTTGCGCTTGAGACCGCGGCCGCGCAGCACGAAATGCATGTGGATCCGGGTGAAGACCTTGGGGTCCGTGGCGGCCCGCTCGGAGGCGACCTTCACCTCGCAGCCGGTGACGTCCTGGCCGCTTTTCTTCAGGATCACGACCACGTCGTAGGCCGTGCACCCGCCGGTGCCAAGGAGCACCATCTCCATGGGCCGCGGGGCGAGGTTGCGGCCACCCCCGTCCGGGGCGCCGTCCATCGCCACCACGTGGTTGCTTCCGGTCTCGGCGAGAAAGGTCATGCCCTCGCCCGTCCACCGCACGCTGCATTCCATCGAACAGTCCTTTTCGTGTAAAATCCGCGGCTTTTCTCCGCTCCCGGCATGACAACGTATACCGCAAAAGCAGGCCAAGTCGAGCAGGGCTGGGTCCTCGTGGACGCCCAGAACAAGGTGCTCGGCCGCCTTGCGTCGCAGATCGCCATGCGCCTGCGCGGCAAGCACCGGCCCGAATACACCCCGCACGTGGACACCGGCGACTACGTCGTGGTGGTGAACGCCGCCAAGGTGCGCGTCACGGGCCGCAAGGCGGAGCAAAAGGATTACATCCGCCACACCGGCTACCCCGGCGGCCTGCGCCGGACCAGCTTCGCGAGGGTCCAGGCCACCCGGCCGGAGCGCGCGCTGCAGCACGCGGTCAAAGGCATGCTGCCCAAGGGCCCGCTCGGCTACGCGATGCTGAAGAAGCTCAAGGTCTACGCCGGCGCGACGCATCCCCACTCCGCACAGCAACCCAAACCCCTGGAAATCTAAATGGTCGGCGACTACTACTACGGCACGGGGCGGCGCAAGAGCGCGGTCGCACGCGTGTTTCTCAAGCCCGGCAAGGGCCAGTTCAACGTCAACGGCAAGCCGGTCGACACCTTCTTCGGCCGCGAGACCGGCCGCATGGTGGTGCGCCAGCCCCTCGAGCTGACCAAGAGCCTGGCGAGCTTCGACATCACGGTGAACGTATACGGCGGCGGCGAGAGCGGGCAGGCGGGCGCGGTGCGCCACGGCATCACCCGCGCGCTGATCGAGTATGATGGCGCTCTGAAGGGCGTGCTGAGTGCGGCCGGCCTGGTGACGCGCGATGCGCGCGAAGTCGAGCGAAAGAAGGTGGGTCTGCACAAGGCAAGGCGGCGCAAGCAGTACTCGAAACGCTGAACACAGGATTCCGCGAACCGAAAGCCGCCCCCGGGCGGCTTTTTTATTTCTATGATTAAAGTAGGC
>CBDDRQ010000059.1:0-4022 GCA_965233125.1 uncultured bacterium | reverse complement strand
GAGCGCGAAATTGGCCACGACCGGCGCCAGGAACGTGATCAGGATCACCGCCACGAGGGCGCCGACGAACGAAGAGGTGAACGCGGCGGTGAGCGCGGTGCCGGGGCGGCCTTTCTGCGCGAGCGGATAGCCGTCGAAGGTCGTCGCCACCGACCAGGGCTCGCCGGGGATGTTGAACAGGATCGAGGTGATGGCGCCGCCGAACAGCGCCCCCCAGTAGATGCACGAGAGCAGGATGATGGCGGAGGTCTGTCCCTCGGGGGTCTGCGCCATGCTGAAGGTGAGCGGCAGCAGGATTGCCACGCCGTTCGCCCCGCCCAGCCCCGGCAATACGCCGATGATGACGCCCAGCAGCACGCCGATGAACATCAGCGCCAGGTTCTTCAGCGTCAGCGCGACGCCGAAGCCGTGGATCAGCGACTGGATCTCGTCCATCGTCCTAGCCGATCCCGAGCGCGCGCTCGAGCGCGCCCTTCGGCAGCGGCACGAGGAACCAGATCTCGAAGATCAGGAACAGCACCACGCTGTGCCCGACCGAGACCGCCGCGACCTTCCACCAGGGATACTTCCCGAGCCAGCGCATGAACAACGCCACGAACAGCACCGCCGAGACGTAGATGCCGATCCAGCCCACCAGCGCGACGTACACGGCCGAGGGCACGAGCACGCTCAGCACGAGCTTCAGCTGCCCGACCTGGACGAAAGCCTTGTTGCGCTCGGCCGGCATCATGAGCGCGCGCACGAGCGTCACGGCGGAGGCGGCGGCGATGATCACGCCCAGATAGAAGGGGAAGTATCCCGGCTGCGGGCCCTCCGCCAGCCAGCGGGCGCCCTGGCGCACGCTGTCGAAGATGACCAGGGCGGCGAGCGCGAGGAAAAAAAGCGCAATGCCGATCTCCGCGCTGCGCAGGCTGAACGCCGCGCGCTCCGCCGGTTCCTGCGACATGCCCCCCCTCCTAGCGGTCAAAAAAAGGCCCGGCAAGCGCCGGGCCCGTCTGCTCCGTTACGGCCTACTTGGCGATGAAGCCCGCGGCCTTCATGAGCGACACGTGGCGCGCTTCCTCCTTCGCCACCCATGCCGCGTACTCCTTGCCCTTGAGCTTGGTCTGGTTGAAGGCCCCGCGCTCCATCAGGTCCTTCCACTCCTGCGTCGCGAACACCTTCGCGAACAGGCCGATGTAGTAGTCGACGTGCTCCTGCGAGACGCCCGACGGCATGAAGATGCCGCGCAGCATCAGGTAGTCGATGTCCAGCCCCGACTGCTTGCAGGTCGGAATGTCGGCCCAGGACATCTTGTCCGTCACCTTGGTCTTGTAAGGCAGGCGGTTGAGCTCGAACACGCACAGGGGCTTCAGCTTGCCGCCGCGCCAGTGCGCCACCGCCTCGATCGGGTTGTTGACGGTCGAATTGACGTGGCCGCCGACGAGCTGCACCGCCACCGCGCCGCCGCCCTTGAACGGGATGTAGGTGAATTTCGCCCCGGTCGCCTGCTCGATCGCCACGGTGATGATCTGGTCCTCCTGCTTGGCGCCGGTGCCGGCCATGCGGAACTTGCCCGCGCCGGCCGCCTTCGCCGCCGCGACGTAGTCCTTGGCCGTCTTGTACGGGGCGTCCGCCTGAACCCACAGCACGAAGTTGTCGAGCGCCAGCATCTGCACCGGCGTGAGATCGCGCCAGTTGAACGGCGTGTTGGTGGCGAGCGGCGTGGTGAAGAGGTTCGACAGCGTGATGATGATCTTGTGCGGCTCCCCCGGCGAGCCCTTCACGTCGAGGAAGCCCTCGGCGCCCGCGCCGCCCGACTTGTTGATGGGCAGGATCGCGACCTTGGCGAGCTTGTGCTTGGCGACGATGGCCTGGACGGCGCGCGCCATCTGGTCGGCGCCGCCGCCGGTGCCGGCGGGGATGATGAACTCGATGTTTCGGGTCGGCTCCCACGCGAGCGCCGCGGCCGGCGCGGCGACGAGCGCCGCGGCAAGCGCCGCCCCGAGGGTACTGCGGAATGGGGTTCTCATGATCCGTCCTCCTCCTTTTGTAACTGCGGGATTGTCATTCTTACTCCAAACCAACGGCCTTGACCACAGTCAAGAATCTCCCGCTCAGCGCTGGCCGAGGGTGTACACGGCGAACAGCGCCAGGATGTAGACGACCGGGATCACCACCGCCACCAGCCGCGCCGGGGGCAGCTTCCCCGCATTGCACAAGCGGAATACCGCGTAGCCCATCGCCATCAGGGCGAGCGCCGAGATCGCGGCGGCGAAGTGCGCGCCTTCCATGGCGCGCAGGAGGGGCCCCTCGGTGTAGAAGAGGTCGGCGATCGAGATGATGGTGACGTTGAAGGCGCAGCTGCCGTAGACGTTGCCCATGGCGATGCCGTAGGAGCGGCGCAGGCTGGCCGCGACCGTGACCGAGCCCTCGGGCAGCGTGGTGACGATCGACACCAGCAGCACGCCGATGAAGCTCGCGCTGATGCCGGAGGCCTCGGCAATGGCATCGGCGCTGCCGGCGAGGAAGCGCCCGGCGACGATCACCACCGCGGCGGAGGTGAGGAAGCCGATCCACACGTTGCGCGCATTTCCGGTGAACGGCCTGATGTCCTCCAGGTCCATGTCGGTGCGCCCGGCCTTGTAGACCAGGCGCATGCCGTACACGTAGCCCACCCCGATCAGGATCGCGCCGAGGCTCGTCCAGCCAATGAGCTTGATGTCGCCGAAGGAGCCGAAGAACAGCGCCATCGCCACCAGCACCAGGCCGGTGAGGATCAGGAGCTCGGTGTCGCGGCCCTGCTTGCCGAACAGGTTGTGCACCCCGAAGACCAGCGCCACGATCGCCAGCACGAAGATGTTGATCATGTCCGCGCCGAACACGTTGCCGAGCGCGAGGCCGGGGTTCTTCTCCAGCCACACCGCCGAGATGTTCACCACCACCTCGGGCAGCGAGGTGCCGATGCCGACCAGCAGGGTGCCGACCCAGAGCTTGCCCCAGCCGGTGACGTCGGCAATGTCGTCGCCGAACCGGGCCAGGCCGACGCCGCCGGCGATGACGAACGCCGCGCTGACCACGAACACGAGAACCGCGCCGCCTAGGCTTTCCATGATTCTTCTTCTCTCCCCAAAGCGCGAAATTCTACAATCACGGCATGGAGCTCCTTCTCGACCCGCAGGCCTGGATCGCATTCCTGACCCTCACGGCGCTGGAGCTGGTGCTGGGCATCGACAACATCGTCTTCATCTCGATCCTGGTCGACCGCCTGCCGCCCGAGCGGCGCGAGTTCATGCGGCGCCTGGGCCTCGGGCTCGCCATGTTCATGCGCATCGCGCTGCTGGTCACGCTCGCCTGGCTGGTGGGGCTGACCGCGCCGCTCTTCACCTTCCTGGGCGAGGCGATTTCCGGCCGCGACCTGATCCTCATCGCCGGGGGCCTGTTCCTGCTATGGAAGGCCACTGGCGAGATTCACGATCTGATGGAGGGCGAGGAGGACGGCGAGCCGGGGCGCGCCGCGGCCGCCACCTTCGCCGGCGTGCTGGTGCAGATCATCATCATTGACCTCGTGTTCTCGCTCGACTCGATCATCACCGCCGTGGGCATGGTCAAGGAGATCGCCGTGATGGTGGCGGCAGTGGTGGCCTCGGTGCTGCTGATGATGGTGGCCGCCGGGCCGATCGGCCGCTTCGTGTCGCGCCATCCCACGGTGAAGATGCTCGCCCTTTCCTTCCTCGTCATGATCGGCATGGCGCTCGTCGCCGACGGCCTGGACTTCCACGTGCCCAAGGGCTACATCTACTTCGCCATGGCCTTCTCGGTGGCCGTGGAAATGCTGAACCTGCGCATGCGCGCGAAGACCGTGCTGACCGGACGGCGCAAGCCGCCCGCGAGCCGCGGCTAGAACAGCCCCACCACTTTCCCGTCGACGAGGTCGATCCTGGCGGCGGAGGGGACCTTGGGGAGCCCCGGCATGGTCATGATGTCCCCGCAGATCATCACCACGAACTCGGCGCCTGCGGCCAGGCGCACCTCGCGGATGT
>CBDDRQ010000058.1:0-22103 GCA_965233125.1 uncultured bacterium | reverse complement strand
GCGATGTCGGTGCGGAAGCCGCGCATCGGGTAGCGCGCGAACAGCGGATCGGCGCCGATGTGGATGATCTTCGCCTCCGGCCGCGGCGCGCCCTGCACCGGGATCCAGGGCACGTCGCACTCGATCGCGAGCACCACGTCGGCTTCCTTCAGCGCCGCATGCGGGTCCCATCCGGCGGCGAGCGGATGCTCGGTGGAGAGCGAAAGGTAGCGCGGCCGGTACTGCACCACCGGGATGGCGAAGGTCTCGGCGAGCAGGCGCAGGGCGCGAACGTTGTCGGCGGTACGCCCGGCGTTGGAGGTGATGATGAGCGGCTTCTCGGCGCGGCCGAGCAGCTTCGCCGCTTCCTCGAGCGTGTCCGGGTCGGGCGCCGGCGGCGAGGCCGGGGCAATTGTCGAAGTTAACGAGAAAGAACAATTGAAGGGAGAAGCGAGAATCTCGCGCGGCAGGGTCATGTAGACCGGCCCCTGAGGCTCGCTCCTGGCGATGGCGAGCGCGCGGTCGAGGGCGGTCTCGACTTGCTCGGCGTGGCGCAGCTCGTAGTCCCATTTCATGAACTCGCGCAGCATGCCGCCCTGGTCGAAGTGCTCCTGCGCCCAGTGGATGTAGTTGTTGCGCGCGGCGGGCAAAGCACCCGACTCCGTAAGGGGTGTGCGCCCCGCGGTGAACAGCATCGGGGTGTTCGTGCGCGCCGCGTTGATGAGGCCATTGATGGCGTTCGCGGTGCCCACGCCCACGTGGACCATCATCGCCTGGGGCCGCCCGGTGAGCATGGTGTAGCCGTGCGCCATCGCCACGCCGAGGTTCTCGTGCGGCACGATGACGATCTCGGGCAGCCGCCAGCCGAGCTTGCGGCCCTTGGCGTAGGCCTCGACGAGCGGCGCGAAATCGGTGCCGCCGTTGGCGAACAGGTATTCGATGCCGCGCGCCGCGAGCAGCCCGAGCCAGGCTTCCGCGGCGGTTTCGGGCTTGAAAACGACGGGGTGCTCGGCTTTCATCGTGCAATGTTAGTACAGCATGCCCGGTTTGATCTCGAGCCACGTTTCCCCCGGCGTGCGCTCCACGGCAACAAGATCTTTACTGGAATTCATTCGATAGCTCAGGAAGCAGGCATCGCGCGGATCCGACAGGCAGCGCGGGTCGAGGAGCGCCGCGTTCACGCCCGTGCAGCGCGCGGAGCGGGCGAGCAGCCCGTTCTGCGAGCGCTCGTGCAGGTAGCGTCCCAGCCGCTGCGTGTGGCTGTAATCGCGCCGGTCGACCAGCCGCGGGTCCGCGCTGCCGCGCAAGTCGATGAGCAGCGCCCGGCAGCGCACCTCGAGCACGCGTCTTTCGCCGACCACCTCCTTCTTGATGTCGGGGAAGGCGTCCATGACGAAGCGGTGCCAGTGGAACACCGACTCATGCACGGTGGTTTCAAGCTCGAGCGAGCCGTACCACACGCCATAAGAGAGGCCGTCCGACCAGCGCGTCGCGTGCCAGTTGTGCGGCACGAACGGATAGGTGATCACCGAGCCGTAGTCGAACGGCCGCGTGATGAGCGGCGCCTCGCTCCGGATCCGCTCGATCCCCTCCGCCGCGATGGCCACGGCCTGGTCGGCCGGATCGGCGGAGAGATCGTCGAACAGCGCCTGCGAGACGCGGATGCCCTTGATGTTGCGCACCAGGTCGGCGTCGAAATCGGCGACCTCGCGGACCAGCGTTTCGACCATCGCCTAGCGGCCGCGCTCGAAGTCGAGATAGCGCCGCACCGCGAGGATCCCCTCATAGCCGTGGCGGCGCATGATGGCGAGCGGCGGCTCGCCGCCGAAGCGCCGGTTGGGCGCGCTCACCCAGCGGTAGGCGAGGTCATTGTCGTGGGGGAAGATGATGCGCAGCGCCTTGTGGATACCCAGCAGGTGCCCCGCGCGGGCGATCAGGTCGGGGCTGTCGGCGAGCGGCTCGCCGCGGCGGTAGCGCGCGAGCGTCGAACGGGAGTTCGCCGAGAGCCCGAGCAGCGTCGCCTGGTCTACCGCGGAAAGCTTCCAGTGCTCGAGGAGCTGCGCGACGACCCGCGCCAGGCGCTCGCGGCTCGCGCGCGTGCTCAGGTCGACGGTGGGCGCGGTCGCTGGTCGTGCCATGTGCCAGATGGTACGTCACTTGTCCCATCTGGCACTAGCCCATAGGGAGGTTTGTCAAAGTAGATTTGACATGCTAGCCTCCCGGCGTGAACTCGGCAGAGCGCCTCGTGGAGCTGTTCGGCAGCCAGGCCGAGGTCGCGCGCGCCTTCCAGCTCGACCGCGCGGTGGTGCACCACTGGGTGAAGACCGGCTACGTTCCGGCGCGCTGGGCCGGCGAGGTCGAGCGCGTCACGCAGGGCGGCATCAGCGCGATGGAAGTGATCAACGAAGCCAGCGTAAAAAACCCGGTGCGCGTGAAGTCTCGGCCCGAGAACGCGCCGTTCGGGATTTCTTCTGAGGACACCATGAGCCAGTTCGCCCCCTCCAAGCGCATCCACTCCTTCCACCCCCCGCAACGCACCCTGATGGGTCCCGGGCCGACCGAGATCCATCCGCGCGTGCTCACCACCATGAGCCAGCCGGCGATCGGCTACCTCGACCCGGTGTTCGTCGAGATGATGGAGGAGCTGAAGTCGCTCCTGCGCTACGTCTACCAGACGAAGAACCCGCTCACCTTCCCGCTCTCCGGCCCCGGTTCGGTCGGCATGGAATACTGCTTCGTCAACATGGTCGCCCCGGGCGACAAGGTGATCGTGTGCCAGAACGGCGTGTTCGGCGGGCGCATGCTCGAGAACGCCGTGCGCTGCGGCGGCACGCCGGTGGTGGTCGAGGACAAGTGGGGCGAGCCCGTCGACCCGCAGAAGCTGGAAGACGCGCTGAAGAAGAACCCGGACGCGAAAGTCGTCGGCTTCGTGCACGCCGAGACCTCGACCGGCTGCCAGTCCGACGCCAAGGTCCTCACGCAGATCGCGCACAAGCACGGCGCGCTGGTGATCGTCGACGCCGTGACCTCCCTCGGCGGCTCGCCGGTCAAGGTCGACGAGTGGGAGATCGACGCCATCTACTCCGCGAGCCAGAAGTGCCTCTCCTGCACGCCCGGGCTCTCGCCGGTGTCGTTCTCCGAGCGCGTGGTCGAGCGGGTGAAGAGCCGCAAGGACAAGATCCACAGCTGGTTCATGGACATGAACCTGCTGCTGGGCTACTGGAACGCCGGCGCGCGCACCTACCACCACACCGCGCCCACCAATTCGCTGTTCGCGCTGCACGAGGCGCTGCTGCTCATCCGCGAGGAAGGGCTGGAGAATTCCTGGGCGCGCCACACGCGCCATCACCTGGCGCTGAAGGCCGGACTGGAAGCAATGGGTTTGAAGTTCCTGGTTGCTGAAAAAAATCAATTGCCGCAGATGAACGCCGTCTTCTGCCCCGAGGGCGTGAACGAGGAGGAAGTGCGCAAGCGGCTGCTCTCGGAGTTCGGCCTGGAGATCGGCGCGGGCCTCGGACCTCTCAAGGGCAAGATCTGGCGCTTCGGGCTGATGGGCTACTCGTGCCGCCCGGACAACGTGATGCTGTGCCTCTCCGCCCTTGGCTCGGTGCTCGCCGACATGGGCTTGCCGGTGCACGTCGGCGATGCCGAGGCCGCGGCGCATGGCGCCTACGCGCAGATGCACGTCAAGGACGCTCAGCGGAAGAAGCGGGCAGCGTGAAATTAGGGAAAATGGGGTCAGACCCCATTTCCTGATTTCACCACTTGGATACCCTGACTCACGCCCTTTCGGGGGCGTTGCTCGCACGTGCCACGGCGCCCAAGGATGCGCTGCCGCGCTCCATCCCGCGCCGCGTCGCCGCCGGCTTCTTCGCCGCCGCGGCGCCCGACCTCGACTTCGTCATCGGCTTCATCGGGCCGGTCGAGTACCTGCTGCACCATCGCGGGCCGACGCACTCGCTGATCCTGCTGCCGCTCTGGGCGCTCCTGCTTTCATGGGTTCTTTCAGGAATTCTCAGGGAACCGGGAGGCTGGCGAGCGCTCTATGGCGTGACTGCGCTGTCGCTCGGCGCGCACATCGCGGGCGACGTGATCACGAGCTTCGGCACCATCGTGCTCGCACCTTTCTCCGACTGGCGCGCCGGCATCGGCACCACCTTCATCATCGATCTGTGGTTCACCGGTGTCATCGTCGCCGGTCTGGTCGCCTCGGCGGTGCTGTACCGCTCGCGTGTTCCGGCAGTCGCGGCCGCCGCGCTGCTCGCAGGCTATGTGGGCTTTCAGGCGATTCAGAAAGAGAAAGCGCTGGAGTTCGCGCAGAGCTTCGCGACGCAGAAAGGCCTGACGGGCGCGCGCATCGTGGCGCACCCGAAGCCGGTCTCGCCGTTCAACTGGACCGTGTTCGTCAGCACCGACCGCGAGCACCATTTCGCGCACGTGAACCTCGTGCGCGCCGAGCCGCGCCGCTACCAGCCCGGCGAGGGCTTCATCGCGCGGCTGGACGCGCCGTACGCGCCGCTTGCGCAGGCGCGGTGGGAAACCAGAGCGAGATATGGAAGTGAAGTGGCGAAGGAGGCCTGGGAATCCGAGGCGCTCGGCTTCTACCGCTGGTTTGCCGATCAGCCGGCCTTCGACGGCATGAGCAAGGGATCGACCTGCGCCTGGTTTGTCGACCTGCGCTTCCTGACGCCCGGCCGCGAGACGATGCCCTTCCGCTACGGCGCGTGTCGCGATGCGCCCGGCGGGCCCTGGCGCCTCGCTATCTCCTGAGGGTCTGCACGAACCGCTCGGCAAGCTGCGGCTGCGAGGCGTAGGCGTCCAGGGTCGCCTGCATCCGGTCGAGGGCGTCGAGCCGCTCGGCGGGCGCGGGATGGGTCTTGAACATCAGCGCGACGCCGGAATCCTGGGCGTTCATCGCCTGCAGCGTCTGCAGCACCGAGGGCAGCCCGTAGGCGTCGTAGCCGCCGCGCGCGGCGATCACCACGCCAAGCCGGTCGGCCTCGAGCTCGTCGCCCTTGTCCAGCCCGCGCGTGTACATCTCGGTGCCGAAAGCGATCAGCTTGTCGCGCGCCGCGCCACCGCGGTCCTTGAGCGCGGCGCCGAGCGCGTCGCCGGCGAGCGCGGTCTTGGCGCCCTTCTGGATCGCCTTGAGGTGGTGCTTCTGCAGCACGTGCACGATCTCGTGTGCCAGCACCCCGGCGAGCTCCGCCTCGCTCTTCATGCGCTCGAGCAGCCCGCGCGTGATGAAGATCGTGCCGCCGGGCACCGCGAAGGCGTTGAGCTGCGGCGCATCGAGCACGCCGAAGCGCCACGGCAGGTCGGGGCGCTCGGTCTGCGCCGCGAGCCAGCGGCCGACGTTGTTCACATAGCGCTGCAGCGCGGGGTCGGGGACCAGCGGCCTCGCGCCGAGCAGGCGCGACGCTACGTCCTGCCCGATCTCGATCTCCTCGGGCTCCGGGATCTCCTGCACCGCCTTGCCCACGTTCTTCACGGTATCGACGAGCTTGTTGATGTCGAAGCTGGGCATCCGGAACTGCGCGTATGCCGGGGCCGAGACAGCCAGGAGAAGACAGAGAACGGCTCTCATTTCGGGTACTCCACGCTCTGCGCCGCGAGCTTGCCCTTCGCCGCGAAGCTGGCGGCGGCCTCGGCGTTGGCAGCGAAGCCGTCCATCTTGGCGAGCTCGGCCGGGTTGGGCTGGGCGTTGGCAATCTGGTCGGCGTCGAGGCCACGCGCGCCGGTGGTGACCTGGGTGCCGCTCGTGCCGGTGCGCGCGACGTTGAAGATCTGCGTGATCCCGCTGTCGCCCTTCTTCGCCTCGCCCGGACCGCCGAAGCGCAGGGCGAGCATGCGCACCCAGCCTTCGCCGGCGCCCGCCTTGACCCGCGTCCAGCCGCCTTTGCGCTCGAGCGTCTCGACCGCGGCGTTCTCGGGGAGCCTGGCGACGGTGGCGGCGTCGGTAGCGGGCGCCTCCTTGAGCTCGGTGGCGCGGATCAGCGCGGCCGGCTCGGCTGCGGCGAGCAGCGGCACGGCCAGGAGGAACAGAAGAAATCTCATGTCTTTCGTCTCGGCTCGAACAGCTCCACCGGTTGCGCCCGCCCTTTCACGGGGAAGGTCCCGCATGATACGAAATCGAAGGCGTCGCCGCAGCGTTCCATGGTATCGCGGGAAACGAGGATGCGCCGCTTCGCGTCCTTGGTGAGGCCTTCGATGCGGCTCGCGAGGTTGACCGTGTCGCCGATGGCGGTGTACTCGCGGCGCTTCTGCGAGCCGATCAGGCCGACCACCGCCGGCCCGGAATGCAGGCCGATGCCGACGTCGAAATCGAGCTCGCCGGCGCCGAGCTCGCGCTTGAACGCCTGCAGGGTGTCGGCCATGTCGAGCGCGCAGGCCACTGCGTGGCGCGCGTGCTCCGGGTCATCGAGCGGCGCGCCCCAGAGCGCCATGATGCAGTCGCCGATGAACTTGTCGAGCGAGCCGCCGTGCGCGAATACCACGTCGACCTGCAGCGAGAAATAACGGTTGAGGAGCTCCACCACCTCCCCGGGGCTGCGCGACTCGGAGAGCGTGGTGAAGCCGCGGATGTCGGAGAAGAGCAGCGTCACCTCGCGCGTCTGCCCGGCGCCCTCGATGCCCCCGCGCTCGACGAGCTGGCGCACCACGTGCGGGTTGACGAAGCGCGAGAACTGCGCGACCGCCTCGCGCTTGGCGCGCCGCTCGCGCAGGATGTCGCCGAGCGCCGCCGCCGCGTAGAAGCTCCAGGCGGCCGCCAGCGGCGTGAGCACCGGCATCAGGACCAGCCTGCCGACCAAAACCCAGCCTGCCCACAGAATCCCCAGCGTCGCAGCCACCAGCGTGGCCCCGGTGATGCGCGCATCGAGGCGGCGATGGAAAGCGAGGTAGAGGAGGAAGATCAGCCCGATGCCGATCGCCGCCGGCCACCACGGCGCGGCGTAGCGCATGGCGCGCCCGTTCTTCAGGTTCTCGATCGCGGTGCCCAGGATCTCGGAACCGGGCTGGGTGTGCGAGAGCGGCGTCACGCGCAGGTCGCCCAGGCCGGCCGCACCCACGCCGACCACGACGATCTTGCCGGCGAACTCGTCGGCGGCGCGCGTGCGCCGCTTGCGGCCGAAGTCCTCGTACAGGTCGCTGAACGAGACGCGCGGGAACCTCTGCGCCTCGCCGCGCCAGGCGAGCAGCAGGTCGTCGGCGTCGGGAACCGCGAAGCCGAGGTCCATCGCCACGCGCGCCGGCAGCGAGGGCAGGTCCCAGCCGCTGATGCGGTGGCGCAGGTAGTAGCGCCGTCCCACGCCGTCGTCGTCGGCGAGAAAGTTGATCGAGCCGGTGCGCCAGAGCTTGGGCGGCAGCACCAGCGGCGGGATCACGGCGATGCGCGCGCGGGGGTCGGCCTTGGGCCCGCGGACCAGCCCGAGCATGGCGGCGAGCTCGGCCGCCGGCGCGCCGCGCACGTCGTCCTTCTCGGTCAGGCGTACCAGCGGGTAGTAGATGTTGCGGTGGCGCGAGGCCGCCTCGATGAACGCCTTGTCGCTCTGCGGCCGGAAGCGGTCGGCCTCGACGAACAGGATATCGAAGACGATGGCGCGCGGCTTCTGCGCGGCGAGCCCGTCGATGAGGTCGGCGTAGACCTCGCGCGGCCACGGAAAGCGCCCTGCCGTCTCCTGCATGCTCGCCAGGCTCTTCTCGTCGACGTCGACCAGCACGATGTCCGGGTCGGGGGCGAGCTGCGCGGCCTGGCGCTTGACAAAGCTGTCGAGCAGCCGGTTCTCGAGGGGTTTCAGCGAATGGATGAGCCCGAGCTCCAGGCCGGCAAGCACAATGACCAGGAGCGAGATGGCGGCAAGGTTGCGGTTCATCTGTCGGCCAGCACCTCGCGCAGCGCGTGGAAAAGGTCCACGCTCGCGTCGATCTCGTCGCGGTTGATCGAGACGCTCTCGACGTTCACGCCGAGCGGCACCTCGCGCGCGTACGGGTGATCGAGGATGCGGCGCAGGTTGTCGCGGCAGATCGCGATCGACTTCGCGAGCGGGCTCGCGGCGCCGAGGATCGCGCGCTCGGTGTCGGCCGGGATGTGGACGCCGAGCCAGCGCAGGAAGCCGAGCGTCTTCTCGCGCCCGCAAGGCGCGAAGGTCAGCACCACGCGGCGCGGCTCGATGCCGGCGCCGCGGCAGTCGCGCAGGTAGTCGCGCAGCAGGGCCTCGGTGGGCGGGGCGTGGTACACGGTCTGGGAAACGAAGTAAGCGCAGCCTTCCAGCCCCTTGGCAAGCAGGCGCGCCGCCTCGCTGCGCACCTCGCTATGGCGCTCGGCGATGACCACGGCGCCGACGGTGAGGCCGATCGCCGGGTCGGCGGCCATGCGGATCGCGCGCCCGAGCGGCAGGGGATAGCGGATTCCCGAAGTCGGGCGCCCCACCACCGAAAGAAACTTCGTCTTGAAATGACTGGTTGATTCGGCAAGCCAGGCGCGCCACTGGGCCTCGTCCATCGCGCCGAGCGCCTTGTAGGCAATCGCCGGCCGGCCAATGCGTTTCTCGAGCTGCGCCGCGTACTGCCGCGGGTCGACGGTGCTCGAGAAGGGAAACGGGCGCGGCACGGCGCTGCGGCCGGTCTCGTCCTGGATGTCGTAGACCACCAGGCCGTCGAGGGGCAGGCCGGCGATTCGCGCCGCGAGCTTCTCGGCCGCGGCCTCGACCTCGGCGGCCGCGGTGCCCAGTCGCGGCGGCGTGGTGCCGTAGAGCAGGACCGGCTGCGCCGCGTCAAGCAGCTTTGCGCGCAGATCCACCGACGAAGGGCTTGAGCGCGGCGTACACCGCGCGGTTGACCGGCGCCTCGAGCCCGGCTTCGGCGCTCATCCTCGCCACGGCGCCGCACAGCCAGGGCGCCTCGAGCCGGCCGCCGGCCTCGAGGTCGAGCGCGAGGGAGGCTTTCATGTCGGCCGGCAGCTTGTCGATCTGCGCGAGGAGCTTCGCCACGAAGTCCTCGGGCAGCGAGATACCGCGCTTGAGCGCGAGCGCCCAGGTCTCGCGCAGCGCCGACTCCAGCAGCCAGCGCAGGTCCGGATCGGCGCGCACGACCCCCAGCGGGGCACGCGCGGCGGCCGTGGCGCTCGAGATCCCCACCAGCAGGACGAACTTTTCCCACAGCACGCGCACGATGTCGTCGGCAAGCTCGGCGGAGACGCCGGCGGCCTGGCAGGCGGCGAAGAAGGCCTGCGCGGCCTGGCGCTGCTCCGGGCGCACGGCGCCGAAGCGCAGGCGCGCGAACTCGCCCGTCTGCGCGATCACGCCGGGCTCGGCGATGCGCGCCGCGATGTACGCCGCCCCGCCCATCACCGCCCTGTCGCCGAGCACCCTGGCGAGCTGCCCGATCGACTCGACGCCGTTCTGGAACGGGATCACCACCGTGGCGGGTCCCATGGCCGGACGCAGGCGCTCGGCGGCGCTCTCGGTGTCCCAGAGCTTCACCGCGAAGAGCACGACGTCCGCCGCGGCGACCTGCGCCGGGTCCTCGATCGCCTGCACCTCGAGCTGCGCGTCGCCGAGCGGGCTGCTCAGCCTGAGGCCGTTCTTCTTCAGCGCGCCCAGGTGGGCCCCACGCGCGACAAAGGCCACGTCGTTGCCGGCCTGCTGCAGCCTGGCGCCGAAGTAGCCCCCGACGCCGCCCGCCCCCATGACGAGAATCCTCATCTAGTAGCGGTAGTGGTCGGACTTGTACGGGCCTTCCTTCGGCACGCCGATGTACTTCGCCTGCTCGCTCGTGAGCTCGGTGAGCATGGCGCCGAGCTGGGAGAGCTGCAGCCGCGCCACTTTCTCGTCGAGCTGCTTGGGCAGGATGTAGACCCCGACCGGGTACTTGGCGGTATTGGCGAAGAGCTCGATCTGCGCCAGCACCTGGTTGGCGAAGGACGAGCTCATCACGTACGAGGGGTGCCCGGTGCCGCAGCCGAGGTTCACCAGGCGCCCTTCCGCCAGCAGGATGATCCTCTTTCCGTCGGGGAAGATGATGTGGTCGACCTGCGGCTTGATGTTCTCCCACTTGCAGGCCTTGAGGCCGGCGATGTCGATCTCGTTGTCGAAGTGGCCGATATTGCACACGATGGCGTTGTTCTTCATGCGCTGCATGTGCGCGAACGTGATGACCTGGAAGTTGCCGGTGGCGGTGACGAAGATGTCGGCCTTGTCGGCGGCGTAGTCCATGGTCACCACCTTGTAGCCTTCCATCGCCGCCTGCAGCGCGCAGATCGGGTCGATCTCGGTGACCCAGACCTGCGCCTGCAGCCCGCGCAGCGCCTGCGCCGAGCCCTTGCCGACCTCGCCGTAGCCGGCGACCACCGCGACCTTGCCGGCGATCATCACGTCGGTGGCGCGCTTGATGCCGTCGACCAGCGACTCGCGGCAGCCGTAGATGTTGTCGAACTTGGACTTGGTGACCGAGTCGTTGACGTTGATGGCGGGGAAGAGCAGGCGCTTCTCCTTCGCCATCTGGTAGAGACGGTGCACGCCGGTGGTGGTCTCCTCGGTCACGCCTTTGATGTCTTTTGCGATCTTGCCGTACCAGCCTGTCCCGAGACGTTTGCGGATGGCGTTGAAAAGCGAAACCTCCTCCTCGCTGGTCGGTTTCGCCAGGACGGACGCATCCTGTTCCGCTTTCTTTCCCAGATGAACCAGAAGCGTCGCGTCGCCGCCGTCGTCGAGGATCATGTTCGGCCCTCTGTCGCCGAACTCGAAGATCCTGTGCGTGTACTCCCAGTACTCGTCGAGCGACTCGCCCTTGTAGGCGAACACCGGCGTGCCGCGCACGGCGATGGCCGCCGCGGCGTGGTCCTGGGTCGAGAAGATGTTGCAGGAAGCCCAGCGCACCTCGGCGCCGAGCGCCTGCAGCGTCTCGATCAGCACCGCGGTCTGGATGGTCATGTGCAGCGACCCGGCGACGCGGGCGCCCTTGAGGGGCTTCGCCGCCGCGTACTCGGCGCGGATCGCCATGAGCGCCGGCATCTCGGACTCCGCGATAAGCATTTCCTTGCGCCCCCAGTCGGCGAGCTTCAGGTCCGCGACGCGGAAATCGGTGAACTTGGGATCGACGACGGCTGCATTCATACGGATGGTCTCCAGAAAAGACAAAGCGCCCGCACCGTTTCCGATGCGAGCGCCGTTGAATTTAGCTGAGCCTGACCCCCTCGATGGACCCGCGGGGACGCAACGCTCCTCAGCAGCGTGAATTCTAACCGGATCTCTTTCCTTTTCAAAGGCGCGCAAACCCTGCATCCTTTGCTCCCCATGCCCGCGTCCCCCCAGGCGAGCGTCGTGTTCCTCAAGATGCAGGACTTCGCGCGCCGCGCCGCGAGCGAGCAGGCGCGCCTGCGCGCGCAGCTCGAGGCGGTCGTGGCCGTCACCGTGGCCGAGATCGATCCCGCGAGCCGCGTGGTGCTCGAGGCCGGCGACGGCGTCGCCGTCGTCGTGCTGCGCGATCCGCGCGGGGCGCTGCGCCTCGCCCAGCGCGCGCTTGCCGCGTCCGCCGCGGGCCTGCCCCTGTCCGCGGGCATCAATCACGGCGCGGTGCAGGTCTCCAAGGCGAACGGCGGCATGACCGGGGATGGCATCGCCGTGGCGGCGGCGATCGCCGAGTTCGCGGCGCCCGCGCGCCTCCTCGCCTCGCGCAGCTTCCGCGACGCGCTTGCCGACCTCGTTCCGGGGCTCGAGGCGGCCCTCGCGCCCGCGGGCACGTTCACCGATCCCGGGCTTCGCAGCCACGAGCTTTTCGCGCCCGACCGCGGCGCGCCGCGCCGGCGCGGCCGGCGCTATGCCGCGGCGAGCGTGGCCCTGGTGATCGCGCTGGTCGGCGGCGGCATCGGCGCGCGCATCGCCAAGGACGGGCGCGAGCCGTTCGTCGACTCGGTGGCGAAGAAGGTGCAGCCCTACTGGCGCGCGCTGGTGCGCAAGGTCAGCTACTGATGGCGGCGAAGAAGAAGACCATCGGGCGCTACAAGATCCTCGGCGAGCTCGGGCGCGGGGCGATGGGCATCGTCTACCGCGCGCAGGACCCGGCGCTCGATCGCGTGGTGGCGCTGAAGACCATCATCCTGGGCGAGGACGCGGAAGGGCGCGAGGAATACCAGAAGCGCTTCTTCCTCGAGGCGAAGGCGGCCGGCAAGCTCACGCACCCGGGCATCGTCACCACCTACGACTTCGGCGAGCAGGACGGCGTCGCCTACCTCGCGATGGAGCTCCTCGAGGGCACCGACCTGCGCACGCGCTTGAAGGAGGGCGCGCTGCCGCCGGCCGAGGCGGTCGAAGTGGCGCGCCAGGTCGCCGAGGGGCTGGGCTTCGCCCACGAGCGCGGCATCGTCCATCGCGACGTCAAGCCCGGCAACATCATGCTGCTCGGGCGCGGCCAGGCGAAGATCATGGACTTCGGCCTGGCGCGCATGCGCGCCGCCGACCACAAGACCGTCACCGGCATGGTGCTCGGCACGCCGAAGTACATGTCGCCCGAGCAGGTGGCGGGCTCGCCCGTCGACCAGCGTTCGGACCTTTTCTCGCTGGGCATCGTGCTCTACGAGATGCTCACCGGCGGCCGGCTCTTCGGCGCCGAGGACATGACGCAGATCATGCACAACGTCACCTACCAGGAGCACGAGCCGCCGACGCGCCTGAAGCCCGAGCTGCCGGCGATGCTCGACTTCGTGGTGGCGCGCGCGCTCAAGAAGGACCCGGCCTCGCGCTACCAGGACGCCGCCGAGTTCGCCGCCGACCTCTCGACCTGCTTCGGCGAGCTGCGCGCCCGCCCGGCCTCTCCGCCGGGGGAGCCGACCGGCACCCGGACGGTGAAGATCGAGCGATCGGCCGAGCCCCTGAGCGACGCGCCGGCGGCGCGCGTCATCGCCATCGATACGCGCCTGCCGCTCGCGCGGCAGTTCGATTCGTCCGCGGCGCTCGAGCGGTTTGCCGCGCCTTCGCGGCGCGACCGGCGCCAGCCGCACCCGGTGGGCATCGTGCGCCGGATCGTCGCCGACCCGCCCGTACGGCGGCTGATCGTGACGCTGCTGCTCGCCGCCGCGGCCGGCGGCTATATCGCCTGGGGGTCCTGAAAGGTGATCAGCCCCATCCCGGTGGTCATCGGGGCGTAGTAATGCCGGTGCACGCGTTTCGCGTCCGGCGGGAGCGCGCCGCGCATCACGTGCCACATGATGAGCTCCACCGCTTCCGCACCCGCCTGCTCCATCAGGTCGCGGTGCGACATCGCCGCCAGCTTTTCCGGAGTTCTTTCCAGTTCATCCAGAAACATCTGGTCGAACTTCTCGTTCATGAAGCCGAAGCGCTTGCCCTGCAGCTGGTGCGACATGCCGCCCGTTCCCATCACGACGACACGAAGATCCTTTTCATAGGATTCGACGGCGCGCCGGATCGCCTGCCCGAGCTTGAAGCAGCGCCGCCCGGTCGGCAGCGGGTGCTGGATGACGTTCACCTGCAGCGGCACCGCGGCGACCGGCCAGCCGCCGGGGCCATGCTCGAAGCACAGGTTCATCGGCACGAGGAAGCCGTGCTCGACGCCCATCTCCTGGCAGATCGTCAGATCGAACTCGGCGTTTACAAGTTCTTCACAAAGATGAATCGAAAGTTCTGCATCGCCACGCACTTCCGGCAGCGGCCGCGTGCCGAAGCCCTCGTCGGCGATCGCGTACGAGTCGGCCGCGCCGAGGGCGAAGGTCGGGTACTTGTCGAGCATGAAGTCGGCGCCGTGGTCGTTGTAAACCACGATCGCCACATCGGGTTTCAACCGTTTCAACCAGTCCCTGACGGGAACGTACGCGTCGGCCAGCGGCTTCCACGCCGGGGTCTGCATCTTGCCGCGGTCGTAGGCGACGCCCACCGAGGGCACGTGCGACAGCCCGATGCCGCCGACGACCTTAGACGGCATCTTTGAAATTTCGCGTGGCGAGGAAATCTTCGTACTTCTCGCCGCGCATCTGCGCGCCCATGCGGTAGAGGCTGTTGCCCGTGACCGAGCCGAGCTTGAGCATCCAGTAGATGTTGAGCCCGGCGTGGATCAGCCCGCCGAAGTCGCGCTTGCGGATGAGGTTTTTCTCCTCCTCCGTGAGGGTGTACTTGGCCAGGTACGCCTCTTCGTCCTGCTTGAAGGCGGCGCGGTTCTCCGGCGAGCACAGCGAGCCGCACATCCTGTTGAGCCGAAAGCCCCGGCGCGAAGCGCGCAGGTCGAAGATGGTGGTATCGGCGATGGGCTTCATCCCCACACCTCCCGTGCCACCTCGATGCACAGCCCGAGCTTCGCCTTTTCCTGCTCCACGGTAAGGTTGTTGCCGTGGTGGGTGCTGGAGAAGCCGCACTGCGGCGAGAGGCACAGGTTCTCGAGCGGGATGAACTTGGCGGCGGCCTCGATGCGCCGCTTGAGGTCGTCCCTGTTTTCCAGCTGCGGGAGTTTCGAGCTCACCAGGCCGAGCACGACTTTCTTGCCCTTGGGGACGAAGCGCAGCGGCTCGAAGCCGCCGGCGCGCTCGGTGTCGTACTCGAGGAAGAAGGCGTCCACGTCGAGGCCGGTGAACACGCGCTCGGCGACGAAGTCGGCGTAGGCGCCGCTCGCCAGCCAGGTGCTCTTGAAGTTGCCGCGGCAGGTGTGGATCGCGACCGTCATGTCCTCGGGCACTTCGCGGATGGCGGCGTTGACCGCGTCGGCGTACATGGCCGCGTCCTTCGCCGGGTCGTCGCCCAGCTTGCGGAAATGCTCCTGCACCTTGGGGTCGCCCCACATGGCGATGGTGGTGTCGTCGATCTGCAGGTAGCGGCAGCCCGCCCGGTAGAGATCGGCGATCTCCTCGCGGTAGGCCTTCGTGAGGTCCGCCCAGAGCTCGTCCACCTCGGGATACACCTTCTCGAGCGACGCCCGGTCCGCGCGCGCGTGCAGCATGGCGGGCGAGGGCATGGTGAACTTGGCAGTGCCTTTCCTCATTGCCTGCTTGAGGAACTGGAAGTGCGCAACCATGCTCGGCTTCGAGCGGCGGATCCGGCCCGCGACCACCATCGTCGGCGGCTGCTCGTGCGTGCCCTTGAACTTCGCCTCGCCGTAGATATCGCCGGTCGAGAGCTCGACGCCGTCGAAGCCGTGCAGGAAGTCGATGTGCCAGAAGTCGCGGCGGAACTCCCCGTCGGTGATCGACTGCAGGCCGAGCTCCTCCTGCAGCCGCACCGCCTCGCGGATCGCCTGGTCCTCGGCGGCCTTGAGCTCCGCGGCGCCAGCCTTCCCCTGTCGCACCTTCTCGCGCAGCTCGTGCAGCGCGGACGGGCGCAGCAGGCTGCCGACATGCTCGGCGCGGAAGGGCGGTTGCGCGCTCACGCTCATAAGCGCCTCATGCGGCCGTGGCGGCCTGGGTGCGCCAGCCCGCCGCGTAGGAGGTGCGCGCCTGCTTGGCGTAGGGCGCCGGGCTGACGATGGCGCGGATCTCGATCTGGCGGTGCCGCTCGACGGTAGTCTTCTTCGTGCCGCCGCCTTCCTCCCCCCACAGGAGCCTCACCTCGTTGCCGGGCTGGATGTCCGCGTCGACGATGCCAAGCGAGAGCATCGAGCGCTCGTTGTAGCTGTAGCCGGCGAACATCGACAGGCCGACCATCTTGCCTTCGTGGGTGAGCCTGTCGTACGAGGCGGAGGTGTAGTTCGACAGCGGCAGGTCGATGTACTTGTACGGATCGCCCTGCTCGAGCATCGAGCGCCAGATCTTGGCGACGTCGTCGGGATTCCAGGCGAGCGTCACCTTGCGCCGATGCGGCTTGCCGGCGATCTTCTCCAGCGCCGCGCGGCCGATGAAGTCGTGGTCGAACTTGATGAACGGCCCATAGCCCATCTCATAGGGGGTGACGTAGTAGTCCTCGATGTTCTTCGAGACGAAGCTGCCGCCGATCGAGCCGGTCGCCTCGTAGCTCGCCGCCGGGAGCCACTCGCGGTACTTCTTCATCTTCTCGCCGGTGTAGACCGCGGGCAGCGGCGAGGGGATCCAGCCCGACTCGAGCGTGTTGGTGGCGTAGGCGCGCGCGCCCACTTCCTTCAGTCCGAACGCCTTCCCCGCGGCGACAATCGCGGCGCGGATCTCCTCGCGCTCGGCGTACGGGCCCCAGATCTCCAGGCCCGGCGCGCCGGCCATGCCGTGGCGCAGCGCGCGCACCTTGCGGCCGGCGATCCGCATCTCGCCCATATGGAAGAACTTGATCTCGGGCATCGGCCCGCCGTTCAGCGCCTCGATCACCTTCCACGCATTGGGGCCCTGGATCTGGAAGCGGTAGTTGGTGCGGTTGATCGCGAGGCCCTTCGTGTTGCCCGGCGAGCGGTCGTCCTTCCGGGTCTTCACGTCGAAGCCGCCGGTCTCGGCGTGGAACTGGATCCAGCTCGCCGCCGGCGCGCGGCCGACGAACACCATGTGGTTCTCTTCGAGGTGGAACAGGATGCCGTCGCCGATGACGTAGCCGTCGTAGTTGCAGGGCGCGAGCTGCTTCGCGCGGTTGACCGGGAAACTGGCGAAGCTGTTCATGCCGAGGTGCGTGAAGAGCTTCAGCGTGTCGGGGCCTTGCACGTACTGCTCGACCATGTGGTGCGACTGGTCGTAGAGCACGGCGGTTTTCTGCCACGCGGCCTGCTCGTCGCGCCAGTTGGAGAACTCGCCCGGCACCACCGGATAGACGTAGGCACCGATCTGCGAGTTGCGCAGCATTGCCACGGCGCTTTCTCCCCTTCCTTCCGCTGCTTTGAGCACTTCCTCGAGATTCCGCATCTGTTTGCCTCCTCCGGTGGGGAGGGCTACTCTAGCGCAATGATTGGATCCAATCCAGCCCTCCCTGGGCCACGTATTGCGCTGGAACCGGCGTGATTGGATACAAAAACGTCGCCCTGCGGCTACGCGAGATGATCCTGCGCGGCGAGCTGGCGCCAGGCCAGCGGCTCGCGGAAGAGGCGCTGGCCGAGCGCCTCGGGGTGTCGCGCACGCCGATCCGGCAGGCGCTGCCGGCGCTAGCGCGCGAGGGCCTGCTCGCCGCGGCGGGGCGTCGCGGCTACGTGGTGCGCGCCTTCAGCCCGCAGGATGTGCTCGACGCGATCGAGACGCGCGGGGTGCTGGAAGGCCTCGCCGCGCGCCGCGTCGCCGAGCGCGGCGCGACGCCGGAACTCGTCCGATCCTTGAAAGAATGTCTTTCCCAGGGCGACGCAATCCTTGCCAAGCGCCGCTTCGAAGTCGCCGACGAGCAGCGCTACAGCGAGATGAACGGTCGCTTCCACGCGCTGATCGTCGAGGGCGCAGCGAGCCGCATCGTCGCCGACGCGCTCGCGCGCAACGACCACGTGCCCTTCGCCTCCGCGAGCGCGGTAGCGTTCAGCCGGGATTCCGCGCAGCTATTGCCGGTGCTGGACTACGCGCACCGGCAGCATCACGCGATCGTGCAGGCGCTCGAGAACCGCGAAGGCGCGCGCGCGGAAGCACTGATGCGCGAGCACGCGGCGCCCGTGAAAGAAGTCTTGAATCTGAAGCTTTAAGCCGCCTTGCTTCCTGGCGGGCCTCTACGCCGCCTGTTTGAGCGCCAGCGCCTTGTCGGTCGCTTCCCAAGTGAAGTCGCGGTCCTCGCGGCCGAAGTGCCCGTACGCCGCGGTCTTCTCGTAGATCGGGCGCAGGAGGTCGAGCATCTGGATGATGCCCTTCGGGCGCAGGTCGAAGTGCTTGAGCACGAGTGCCGAGAGCGCGTCGTCGGACATGCGGCCGGTGCCCTGCGTGGTGACCATGACGCTGGTCGGGCGCGCCACGCCGATGGCGTAGGAAAGCTGCACCAGGCATTTCGCGGCGAGGCCGGCGGCGACGATGTTCTTCGCCACGTAGCGCGCCGCGTACGCTGCGGAGCGGTCGACCTTGGAAGGATCCTTGCCTGAAAAGGCGCCGCCGCCGTGCGGGGCCGAGCCGCCGTAGGTGTCGACGATGATCTTGCGGCCGGTGACGCCGCAGTCGCCCTTGGGGCCGCCGATCTCGAAGGCGCCGGTCGGGTTGACGAGGTAGTTGATCTTGCCCTTGACCATGGCCCTGGGCAGCACCGGCTTGATCACTTCCTCGGTGATCGCCTCAGCGAGCTTCTTGTGCTCGATGCCGGGCGCGTGCTGCGTCGAGAGCACCACGGTATCGATGGAATCGGGCTTGCCGTTCACGTAGCGCACGGTGACCTGCGACTTCGCATCCGGGCGCAGCCACGGCAGCTTGCCGGCCTTGCGCAGCTCCGCCTGGCGCTCGACCAGCCGGTGCGAGAGGAAGATCGGCAGCGGCATCAGGCTCGGCGTTTCGTCGCAGGCATAGCCGAACATGAGTCCCTGGTCGCCCGCGCCCTGGTCGAGGTCGAGGCCCTTGCCTTCGTCGACGCCCTGCGCGATGTCGGGCGACTGCTGCCCGTAGGCGATCAGCACGGTGCAGGTCGACGCGTCGAAGCCGATCGCGGGATCGTTGTAGCCGATGCGCTTGATGGTGTTGCGCGCCACGGCGTCGTAGTTCACGCGCGCGTTGGTCGTGATCTCGCCGGCCAGCACCACCAGGTTGTCCTTGACCAGCGTCTCGGCGGCGACGCGCGAGGTCTTGTCCTGCTTTAGAATCGCGTCGAGCACCGCGTCGGAGATCTGGTCGGCGACCTTGTCCGGATGGCCCTCGGATACCGACTCGGAAGTAAACAGAAAATCGCTCATTGCGTGCGTGTCTTCGTTGGAAGGCCGCAAGGATACCAAATCTTGTACCGCTTCCCCAGGCTCCTCCTACGGCTCGCTGCGCGGTTGCCGCTCTCCCTCGCGCACGCGATGGGCAGCGTCCTCGGCTGGACCCTCTATGGGATGTCGCCCACCTATCGCCGGCACCTGCGCGCGAACCTCGCCCAAGCCGGGTTCGCCGACGCGCGCGTCCGGCGGCAGGCGATCGCCGCCGCGGGCCGCATGCTGGCGGAGCTGCCGGCGCTGTGGTTCCGGCCGCACGAGCGCGTGGTCGCGCTGGTGAAGGAGGTCGAGGGCCTCGACGCCGCGCTCGCCGCGCACGCGCAGGGGCGGCCGGTCGTGTTCCTCACGCCGCACATGGGCTGCTTCGAGGTCGCGGCGCAGTACGCCGCCTCGCGCATGCCGATCACCGTCCTCTACCGCCCGCCCAAGATCGGCTGGCTCGAGCCGCTCATGCACGAGGGGCGCGCGCGCCCGAACGTGCGGCTCGTTCCGGCCGATGTGTCGGGGGTGCGCGCGGTCCTCGCGGCGCTCAAGCGCGGCGAGTCGGCGGGATTCCTCCCCGACCAGGTGCCCGGCGAAGGCGAGGGCGAGTGGGCCGAGTTCTTCGGCCGGCCCGCCTACACCATGACCCTCGCCGCGCGCCTCGCCGAGCGCGAGGGCGTGCAGTGCTTCCTCGCCTACGCGAAGCGCCTGCCGCGCGGCGAGGGCTACGCCATCGCGATCCGGCCTTATCCGGAAGCTCAGGCGCAGGAGAAGCCGGTTCGCAGGCTGAACCGCGCCCTCGAGGCGCTGGTGCGCGAATGCCCGGGGCAGTACCTCTGGGGCTATAACCGCTACAAGACCCCCAAGGGCGCAAAGCCGCAATGAGCCGGCTCGTGTTCGGCTTCATGTGGCTGCTGCGCCTGCTGCCCCTGGGCGCGATCGCCGCGACCGGCAACGCCGTGGGCGCGCTGCTCTTCTGGCTCATCCCGGAGCGGCGCCGGGTGACGCGCATCAATCTCGAGAAGTGCTTCCCGCGGATGCCGGAGCGCGAGCGCGAGCGCCTCGCGCGCGCGAGCTTCCGCGCCTTCGCGAGGAGCTTCCTCGAGCACGGCATCCTGTGGTGGTCGCGCCCGGAACGGCTGCGCCGCCTGGTGCGGGTGGAGGGGCTCGAGCACCTGGAGGCGCACGCGGGGCGCCCGGTGATCCTGCTCGCGCCGCATTTCGTCGGCCTCGACGCCGGCGGCCTGCGCCTTGCGATGGACCGCGCCATGGCTTCCATGGCTTCGCGCCAGAAGGACCCGGTGTTCGACCGCCTGCTCCACCGCGGGCGCAGGCGCTTCGGCGGCGAGCTCATGACGCGCCAGGACAGCATGAGGAGGACCGTGCGCGCCATCCGCTCGGGCGCGCCGTTCTACTATCTGCCCGACATGGACCTCGGGCGCTCGCGCGCGGTGTTCGTGCCGTTCTTCGGCGTGCCCGCCGCCACGGTGACCGGCCTCTCGGACCTCGCGCGGCTCACCGGCGCCGCGGTCGTGCCCTGCGTGACGCGCATGCTCCCCGGCGGCGGCGGGTACGTGGCGCGGCTCTACCCCGCGTGGCGCGATTTTCCCGGCGGCGATGCGGCGGCGGACGCGCGGCGCATGCTAGCCTTCATCGAGGAGCGCGTGCTCGAGATGCCCGAGCAGTATTTCTGGCTGCACAAGCGGTTCAAGACCCGACCCGAAGGCGAAGCGAGGTTCTATTGAAAGCGGTGCTCATCGGCGCCGGGCACATGGGCCGCTACCACGCCGACAAGCTCGCCGCCTGCAAGGGCGTCACGCTTGCGGGCGTTGTCGATGCCGACGCGGGGCGCGCGCGCGAGCTGGCGACGAAGCATGGCTGCCCGGCATTTTCAGACTACGGACAGATTCCTGAAAAGATCGATGCCGCGGTCATCGCCGTGCCCACCGACCGCCACCACGAGATCGGCATGGCCTGCCTCGAGCGCGGGCTGCACGTGCTGGTGGAGAAGCCCATCGCCACGAGCGTCGAGGAGGCCGATGCGCTCATCGCGCTCGCCGAGCATCGCCGCCTCGTGCTCCAGGTCGGCCATGTCGAGCGCTACAGCAGGGCCTTCGGGGCGCTCGCCGAGCGCATGGACCGGCCGGTGTTCGTCGACGCCGAGCGGCTCTCGGGCTTCAAGCAGCGCGGTGCCGAGGTCGACGTGGTGCTCGACCTGATGATCCACGATCTCGATCTCGCCGCGGCGCTCGCGCGCGCCGAGGTGCTCGCGGTGAGCGCCTGCGGCTTCCGCGTGCTCACCGGCGACATCGACATCGCCAACGCGCGCATCGAGTTCGCCAACGGCTGCGTCGCCAACCTCTCGGCGAGCCGCGTCAGCCAGTCCGCGGTGCGCAAGCTGCGCGTCTTCCAGAGCGACCTCTACGTCTCCGCCGACCTGCAGGCGGGCACGCTGCGCTACGTGCGCCAGTCCGCCGGCGTTATCGCGCAGACCGAGGAGCGCTACGAAGGCGGCGACGCGCTCGCGGCGCAGGCCGCGGCGTTCGTCGCCGCGGCGCGCGGCGAGGCGCCGGTGCGCCTCGACGGCCGCGAGGGCCGCCGCGCGCTCGCGCTCGCGTTGCAGGTCGGGCGCCTGGTCCGGGAACGGCTGGAGAGATTCGAATGAGCCTCGTTTCACCATGACCTCCCCCATTCCCATGATCGACCCGGCGGCGGAGTACCGCTCGCTGAAAGCCGAGATCGACGCCGCCGTCGGCCGCGTGCTCGCCTCCGGGCGCTACGTCCTGGGCCCCGAAGGGGAGGCGCTCGAGCGCGAGCTCGCCGCCTTCACCGGCGCGGCGCACGCCGTCGGCGTCAATTCCGGCACCGACGCCCTGCACCTCGCGCTCGTCGCCTGCGGCGTCGGCCCCGGCGACGAGGTGATCGTGCCCGCCTTCACCTTCTTCGCGAGCGCCGAGGCCGTCTCCTATACCGGCGCGGCGCCGGTGTTCGCCGATGTCGATGCGGCCACCTTCAACCTGGATGTGGATTCGCTGGAAAAAAGCATTACCGGCAAGACGAAGGCCGTCATCGCCGTCCACCTCTTCGGCCAGTGTGCGGCGCTCGACGAGATCTCGCGCGTCTGCAAGGCGAACGATCTCGTCCTCGTCGAGGACGTCGCGCAGGCGCTCGGCGCCGACTACGACGGCCGGCGCGCGGGAAGCTGGGGCGACTTCGGCTGCTTCTCGTTCTATCCGACCAAGAACCTGGCAGCCGCCGGGGATGCGGGATTGATCACAACGTCGAATTCTGAGTTTGATCAAACGCTGCGCATGCTCCGCCACCACGGCAGCCGCAAGACCTATCTCCACGAGCGCGTGGGCTGGAACAGCCGGCTCGACGAGCTGCAAGCG
>CBDDRQ010000057.1:0-24182 GCA_965233125.1 uncultured bacterium | reverse complement strand
CGACTTCATGATCCAGGGCATGGCCGGCATGATGAGCATCACCGGCGAGCGCGACGACCTGCCCGGCGGCGGCCCGCAGAAGGCGGGCATGCCGATCGCCGACATCATGACCGGGATGTACGCCACGATTGCCATCTGCGCCGCGCTGGTACACCGCTCGCAGGGCGGCAGGGGCCAGCACCTCGATCTCGCGCTCTTCGACACCCAGGTCGCGGTGCTGGCGAACCAGGCGGCCAATTACCTTTCGACAGGAGTCTCTCCCAAGCGGCTGGGTAACGCCCACCCCAACATCGTGCCGTACGGCGCTTACCGCACTGCCGACGGCGCGGTGATCCTCGCTTGCGGGAACGACAACCTGTTCAACAAATTCTGTGCCGTCGCCGGCTGCAAGGAGTTGGCGAAGGATCCTCGCTTTGCCGCCAACGGCAAGCGCGTGGAGAATCGCGCCGCGCTGGACGCGATCATCGGCCCGCTGCTCGAAGCGCGCACGACGCGCCAGTGGGTCGAGGCGCTCGAGGCGGCAGGCGTGCCCAACGGTCCGATCAACACGCTGGAAGAGGTGTTTCGCGAGCCGCAGGCGATCGCGCGCGGCTTGAAGCTCGAGCTGGCGCATCCGCTTGCCGGAAGCGTGTCGCTGGTGCGCAGCCCGATGCGCTTCTCCGGCACGCCGGTCGAGCATGGCGTGCCGCCGCCGCTGCTCGGCCAGCACACCGACGAAGTCCTGCAAGGCCTGCTCGGCTGCACGCCGGCCGACATCGAGAAGCTGCGCGCCGCCGGCGCGATCTAGCTACTGGGTGCGCAGGCGCGGGTCGAGCGCGTCGCGCAGCGAGTCGCCGAACAGGTTGAAGCCGAACACGGCGAGGCTGATCGCAAGGCCCGGGAAGATCGCCATCCAGGGCGCCGTCTCGGCGAACTCGACCGCGGCGCCGCGCAGCATCAGACCCCAGGCCGCGACCGGTTCCTGCACGCCCAGGCCCAGGAAAGACAGCGATGCCTCGAGCAGGATCGCTTGGCCGAGGAAAGCCGTCAGCATGATGAGGTAGGGCGCGGTCACGTTCGGCAGCATGTGGCGCAGCACGATGCGCGCATTGGTGAAGCCGGCGGCGCGCGCCGCGTCCACATACGGCATCTCGCGCACCGCGAGCGCGCTCGAGCGCACCACGCGCGCGCAACGCGGAATCATGGGAATGGCAATGGCGAGGATCACGTTCTGCACGCCGGTGCCGAGAATCGCCACCACGGCGAGCGCCAGGATGATCAGGGGAAACGAGATCAGCACATCCATGATCCGCTGCACGATGAGGTCGATGCGGCCGCCGAAGAAGGCGCTCGCCACGCCGATCAGGGCGCCCAGCGTGGCGCCGATGATGGAGGCGCCCAGACCGACGATGAGCGCGGTGCGTGAGCCGAAGATGATGCGCGAAAAGACATCGCGGCCATAGGCATCGGTACCGAGCCAGTGTGCGCCGCTCGGCGCCGCCAGCATCGCGCCGTAGTCGGTCTGCAGCGCGTCGTAGGGGGCGAGCCATTCCGCGCTCAGCCCGACCACAGCCATGACGAGGATGATGGCCGCGCCGATCGCGCCAAGGGGCCGCTGGCGGCTGAAATCGAGCGTCGCCTGCAGCCAGCGGGCGCGCTCCCGCTTGGGGGTCGCGAGGCGCTCGAGGGTTTCCTCGGTGACGGCCATGATCTAGCGGTAGCGGATGCGCGGATCCAGCCACGCGTAGGCGATGTCGGTCGCGAAGTTCACGAAGATGAACACGGCGGCGACGATCAGTACCAGCGCCTGGGTTAGCGTGTAGTCGCGGTGCGAGATGGCCTCGACGAAGAGCAGTCCGAGGCCGTTCAGGTTGAACACCTGCTCCGTGACCACCAGCCCGCCCAGCAGGAAGGCGAACTCCAGGCCGATCACGGTAAGCACCGGCAGCATCGCGTTCTTCATCGCGTGGCGCGAGAGAATGAGCTTCAGCCAGAGGCCCTTGGCGCGCGCCGTTCGAATGTAGTCCTCCCGCAGAACCTCGAGCATCGCGGAGCGCATCATGCGCGTCGCGACTGCGGAATAGCGGTAACCCACGGCGAGCGCCGGCCAGATGAGCTGCGCGAGGTTCTCCCACGGATCGACCCAGAAGGGGGTGAACACCATCGGCGGCAGCCATTTGAAGACGATCAGCATCACCAGGATCATGAGGATGCCGAGCCAGAATGAAGGCATTGCCAGGCCGGCGATGGAGAAGACGCGCACCGCGTAGTCGATCCACGTGTCCTGCTTCACCGCCGCGAGGATGCCGAGGGGGATGGCGAGCAGCGTCGCCACCACCGTGGCCATCACCGCGAGCTGCAGCGACAGCGCAAAGCGCAGCTTGATCTCTTCGGTGATGGGTGAGCCGGTCCACATCGACAACCCGAAATCCAGGCGCAGCACGCCGCCCATCCACGAGGTGAACTGCTTCCACAGCGGCTGGTCGAGTCCGAGCTTCTTACGCTCGATGTCCATCAGGTCCTGCGAGGTGAACTGGCTTCCCTGGCTCATGTAGCGCGCCTCGACCACGTCGCCGGGAACCACGCGCAGCAGCAGGAAGATCAGCACCGCGACGCCGAACAGCGTCGGGATCATCAGCAGCAGCCGCTTGATGATGTAGTGCAGCATGGCTGGCTACGCCGACGGCGCTCTGCGCGCCGCCGGCGTATCGAACGTCATTGCTCGAGCCAGACCGTGTCCAGCGTGTTGTTGAGGTAGTGGCTCGGGGTCACCGTCCAGCCCTTCACTTTCGACGAGTGCGGGATGATGCGGTGCCACTGCAGGGTCATCAGGTAGTGCGCTTCCTCGTCGAGCAGCCGCTTCTCGAACTGCCGGATGATCTGCTTGCGCTTCTCGGGGTTGGTCTCGCCGCTCTGCTTGTCGTAGAGCGCGTCGAGCACCGGGTCCTTGTAGCGCCCGTAGTTCGCCGGGTTGCGGTCGGCGGAGAGGAACTTGTACATGTCGAGGTCGGGCTCGACGATGTAGCCGCACTGGAAGTCCATCGCGGCCTGGTAATCCCCCTTGCGGATCACGCCGAAGTAGGCCGCGGGCTCGATCACCTCCTGCCTGACGTTGAGGCCGATCTGGCGCCACTGGTCGATCATCCACACGCCCAGCGGCTCATAGGGCATGGGGATGCCGCGGTTCTTGAAGGTGAACGAGAAGCCCTCGGCCACGCCCGCTTCCTTCAGCAGGCGACGCGCTTCGGCGCGCGACTTGTTGATGTCGGTCCAGTAGCCCGCAAGCTTGTTCAGCTCTTCGGGCGGCGTGGCGAACGGCGTGCCGGGCACCTGCACGCCGGCCACCGCCTTCACGATGGCAATCTTGGAGAGCGACTGCGAGGCCTGGTGGCGGTCAAGCGCGAGGGTCAGTGCCCGGCGTACCCGCTTGTCGTCGAACGGCTTTTGCTCGTGGTTGATCGCGACGAGCAGGATGCAGTCCCAGGCCGATTCCTGCACCGTGATCTTGTCGCCCAGCGCCGCCTTCAGATTGTCGCGGTCGGCCGGCGTGAAGCCGCGGAACTGGATGTGCGCGCGCTCGCCCCGCACGGCCGCCACTTGCGCGGCCGAACTGCGGATGAAGATGGCGCGGAAGCCGTCGAGGTAGGGCTTGCCCTTGTCCCAGTAGTTCGCGTTCTTCTTGCCCACCACGTGCGAGCCCTTGACGTGCTCGACGAAGGTGAACGGGCCGCTTCCCATGATGTTCTTCTCGTACCAGTTCGGATCCTTCGCCAGGATGTCGGCCTTGTAGATGAAGTTGTAGGGCGAGAGCAGCGAGGCGATGAACGAGCCCGAGGGCTGCTTCAGGCGGAACACCACCGTGGAGGCGTCCGGCGCCTCGATCTTCTCGACCACCGCGTACTGCCCTTTGCGCGACGAGCCGACGCCTGGCGGCGGGAAGATGATCTTGTCGTAGGAGGCCTTCACGTCTCGCGCCGTCAGGTTCGAGCCATCGTGGAACTTGACCCCGGAGCGGATCTTGAAGGTATAGGTCTTGCCGCCGTCGGATTCCTTCCAGCTCTCGGCGATCGACGGGTGCGGCTCGGTGCCGCCCTTGTCGTTGGGGTCGACGCGCAGCAGCGTGTTGTAGAACGGCGCGATCGGGTGGATCAGCCCGAAAGTCTCCTCCCGGTGACCGTCATACGAAGGCGGCTCCGAGGGAACCGGGAACACCAGCTCTCCACCGTTGCGCTGCGCCTGGACCAGGCCGGGCAGGGAAAGCACTGCGGCCACCGCGAACGCGAGAACGCGCGCGAGCTGTTTCATGAAACACCTCCTCCTAAGAGTTGTCTTCAATGCGGGCCCCAGCATGGGAGGCCCTTTTGATTTGCCCCGCTAGTTAAGGGCGTGAGCTAGCACCTGTCAAGCGAGATGACAGGCGCCGCGGTGCTCGGGGTGGATTTCGCGCAATAACGGGATTTCCGCACTGCAGCGCGGTTCGGCGATCGGGCAGCGCGGGTGGAATACGCATCCGGTGGGGGGGTTTAGCGGGCTGGGGACCTCCCCGCGCAGCACGGTGTGCTCGCGCTTCGCCTCGAGCTTTGGGTCGGGGATCGGAACTGCCGAGAGCAGAGCACGCGTGTAAGGGTGGACGGGCGTCTCGTAAAGTGCGGTGCGGTCGGCCACCTCAGCGATCTTGCCCAGGTACATGACCACGACCCGGTCCGAGATGTGGCGTACCACGGACAGGTCATGGGCGATGAAAAGGTAGGTGAGGCCGAGCCGGCTCTGCAACTCCTCCAGCAGGTTGATGATCTGCGCCTGGATCGACACATCGAGCGCCGACACCGGCTCGTCGCAGATGATGAGCGAGGGCTCCGTGGCCAGCGCCCGGGCGATTCCCACACGCTGGCGCTGGCCGCCCGAGAGCTGATGGGGGTAGCGATGGGCATGCTGGGGCAGCAGGCCGACCTGGGCGAGGAGCTCCTGCACCCGCCCGGCCCGGGCCGCCTTCTCGGGGATGATGCGATGGACCTTGAGCGGCTCGGCCAGGATCTGGCCTATCGTCATGCGCGGATTGAGCGATGAGTACGGGTCCTGAAAAATGACTTGGATGCGGCGGCGCAGCACGCGCAGCTCCTCGGCCGGGAGGGTCGTGAGATCGGTACCCTCGAAGAGGATCTGGCCGCTCGTGGGTCGCTCTAGCTGGAGGATGCAGCGCCCGGTGGTGGTCTTGCCGCAGCCCGATTCGCCCACCAGGCCGACCGTTTCGCCGCGGCGGACCGAAAAGCTGACATCGTCGACGGCGCGCACGGTGGCGACGGGGCCGCCGAACATGCCGCCGCTCACCGGGAAATGCTTCACCAGATTGCGGACCTCGAGCAGCACGTCGCTCATGCGGCGGCCCGCTTGACCAGGCGCTCGGCCTCCCAGCACGCCGTCAGATGCTCGGGAGAGCCGATCGAGCGCAGCGGCGGCACGGCCTCGGCGCAGCGCTCGACGCGGAAGGCACAGCGCGGCGCGAAAGCGCATCCCGGGGGCAGGCGCGTGAGGTCCGGCGGCTGCCCCTCGATCGGCGCGAGGCGCGCGCGGCGCGGCTCGTCCAGGCGCGGCACGGAGCGCAGCAGCCCGAGCGTATACGGATGCTGCGGGTCGCCGTAGAGATCCGCGGCGCTCGCCTGCTCGATGATGCGCCCGGCATACATCACGTTCACCCGGTCGGCGTAGCGCGCCACGACCCCGAGGTTGTGGGTGATGATCAGCATGGCGACGCCCAGGCGCCGCGACAGGTCCTTCATGAGCTCCAGGATCTGCGCCTGGATGGTGACGTCGAGCGCGGTGGTCGGCTCGTCGGCGAGGATCAGCGACGGATTGCAGGCGAGCGCCATGGCAACCATCATCCGCTGGCGCATGCCGCCGCTGAAGTGATGCGGGTACTGGCCGAGGCGCCGCGCGGGGTCGGGAATTCCCACCATGCCGAGCAGCTCGATGGCCCGGGCCTGCGCCGGCTCCCGCGCCATGTTCAGGTGGATCTCCAGTCCCTCGGTGAGCTGCCGGCCGATGGTGAGCACCGGGTTGAGCGAGGTCATCGGCTCCTGGAAGATCATCGCGATCTCCCGGCCGCGCACGTGGCGCATCTCCTCGTCGCTGAGCGCGAGCAGGTCTCGACCCTTGAAGAGGATCTGGCCGCCCTCGATGCGGCCGGCGGGCTCCGCCACCAGGCGCATCACGCTTAGCGCGGAGACCGACTTGCCGCAGCCCGACTCGCCGACCAGGGCAACGGTCTCGCCCTCGCGCACGTCCCAGGACACGCCGTCGACGGCGCGCACGACGCCAGAGGCGGTCGAAAAGCTGGTCTGCAGATTCTTTACTTCAAGGAGGCTCGCCATGGGGCGGTGAGTCTAGCATCACGGGAAAGAACACTCAGTCGGGCGCCACCGCGGCGCCCGAAGCGAGGAGCTGGTCGATCTCCCCGCTCGAGAAGTCGAACTCGGCTAGAACTTCGCGGGTGTGCTGGCCGAGCAGCGGTGCCGCCCGCGCGACCTTACCGGGCGTCTTCCCGAGCTTGATCGGCAGGCCTAGCGCGCGGGTGCGCCCGGCGCGCGGATGCTCCAGCTCCACGACCATCTCGCGCGCGGCAGTCTGCGGGTCCGCAGCCATGTCGGCGATCGAGTTGATCGGCCCGCAGGGCACCCCCTCGGCCTCGAGCGCCGCGAGCCACTCGCGCGCCGGCCGGGTCTTCAATCTCTCGCTCATGAGGGAAACCAGATCCGGCAGATTGTTCATCCGGTCGGCGTTGGTGCGAAAGCGCGTATCCATCGCCCATTCGGGCGCGCCGAGCACGCGCGCCACGCGCTCCCAGTTCGCCTGGTTCGCGCCGCCGATGGTGAGCCAGCCGTCGGCGGCGCGGAACGCCTGGTAGGGCGCGGAGAGGATATGCGCCGAGCCGCTCGGCCCCGGCGGCGCGCCGGTGGCGAAGAAGATCGCCGACTGCCAGTAGGTCTGCTGCACGCCCGCCTCGAAGAGCGACGTGTCCACCAGCTGGCCCGCGCCGGTCTTCAGCCGGTGCACGTACGCCGAGACGACGCCGAGCGCGGCGAGGATGCCGGCATTGATGTCGCAGATCGGCGAGCCGGCCTTCACCGGCGCGCCGCCGGGCTCGCCGGTGATTGCCATGAGGCCCGACATGCCCTGCGCGATGAGGTCGAATCCGCCCTTGTCGGCGTAGGGGCCGGTGCGGCCGTAGCCGGAGATCGAGCAGTAGATGAGCGCGGGGTTGAGGGCCTTGAGTGTCTCGTAGCCCACGCCGAGCTTCTCCATCGTTCCCTTGCGGTAGTTCTCGAGCAGCACGTCGGCGCGCGTCGCCATGCGCTTCAACGCTTCCTGCGCCGCCGGCAGCTTGAGGTTGAGCGCGATGCCGCGCTTGTTGCGGTTCATCGCCATGAAGGCCGCCGACTCGCCGTTCACGCTGGGCCGGTTGTAGGTGCGCGTGTCGTCGCCGCCGGGAACGCGCTCGACCTTGATGACGTCGGCGCCGAGGTCGGCGAGCAGCATCCCGCAGGTCGGGCCCGCCATGATCTGGGCGAGCTCCAGCACCTTGATCCCGTCGAGGGGGCCGCTCAAGCGGCCGCGCGTGCCGGCTTCGCCCTGCACTCCGCCAGATAGCCTAGCGCCGCCTGCACGCCCTCCTTCTTCACCGGCACGCCGGCGAGGCCGAGGCCCATCTCGACGCCGGCGAGGGTGCCGGCGAGGGCGAGATCGTTGAAGTCGCCCAGGTGGCCGATGCGGAACACCTTGCCGGCGAGCTTGCCCAGCCCGGTGCCGAGCGACATGTCGAACGCCTCGAGGATGAGCGAGCGCACGCGGTCCGCGTCGTGCCCCGAAGGCAGCAGCACCGCGGTGAGCGAGGCGGAGTACTCCCGCGCGTCGAGCGCCAGCACTTCGAGCCCCCACGCGCGCACCGCGCGGCGGGTCGCCTCGGCGTGGCGCTGGTGGCGCGCGAACACTGCCTCCAGTCCTTCCTCGTCGAGCAGCATGGCGAGCGCCTCGCGCAGGCCGTAAAGCAGGTTGGTCGCGGGCGTGTAAGGAAAGTAGCCGCCCTTGCCGTTGGCGATCATCTCGTCCCAGGCCCAGTAGCTGCGCGGCAGGCGCGCCGACTTAGAGGCGGCGAGCGCCTTCGGCGAGACGCAGTTGAACGACAGCCCCGGCGGCAGCATCAGGCCTTTCTGCGAGCCCGCCACGGTCACGTCGACGTTCCATTCGTCGTGGCGATAGTCGATCGAGGCGAGCGACGAAATGGTGTCGACCATGTAGAGCGCCGGGTGTCCGGCCGCGTCGATGGCTTTTCTCACGTCCGGGATCCGAGAAACCACCCCGGTCGAAGTCTCGTTGTGGACCACGCACACGGCGCGGATGCGCTTCTCGGCATCGGCGCGCAGGCGCTTCTCGATCGCCTCGGGATCGGCGCCGTGGCGCCAGTCCCCCGGCAGGAATTCCACCTCGAGCCCGAGGCGCGCGGCCATCTTGCGCCACAGTGTGGCGAAATGGCCGGTCTCGGCCATCAGCACTTGGTCGCCGGGGGAGAGCGTGTTGGCGAGGGCGGCTTCCCACGCGCCGGTTCCCGACGCGGGGTAGATCACCACGTCGCCTTGCGTCGTCTTGAAGACGCGCTTCATGCCGGCGAGGACCGTTTTGCCCAGCGTCGCGAAATCCGGGCCGCGGTGGTCCATGGTCGGGAAATCGATCGCGCGCAGCACGCGCTCCGGCACGTTGGTCGGTCCCGGGATCTGCAGGAAGTGGCGGCCGGCGGCGCGAGGCATGGCTGCGGTATTCTACTTCGCTGCCCATGAACGCACTTGCCGCTCGCCTGAAGAAGCTCGACGCCGAGGTGCTGTTCGACCGGGCGAGCCGCGGCCGCTACTCGACCGACGCGTCGATCTACCAGATCGAGCCCATCGGCATCGTGCTGCCCCGCAGCGAAGAAGCCGCGCGCAGCGCCCTCGCGATCGCCGCGGAGGCAGGCGTGCCGATCCTGCCGCGCGGTGCCGGCAGCTCGCAATGCGGGCAGGCCGTGGGTGCGGCGCTCATCATCGACCACACGAAGTATTTGCGGGAGATCCTCTCGGTAGACCCCGAGGCGGGCGTTGCGGTCGTCCAGCCCGGCGTGGTCCTCGACGCTCTCAACGCGCGGCTGCGGTCGCACGGGCTGTGGTTCCCCGTCGATGTCTCCACCAGCGCGCAGGCCACCCTGGGCGGCATGGCCGGCAACAACTCCTGCGGCTCGCGCTCGATCGCCTACGGCAACATGGTGCACAACGTGCTCGCCATCGACGCGGTCACCGCCGAGGGGCACCGCTGGCGCTTCGGGCCGATGGACAGTGCTTCGGGACCGACCGCCTATCTGGAGTTCATCAACAGAATTCGTTCCTTGTATGAGCGCGAAAAAGACGAGATCGAAACGCGCTTTCCGAAGCTGCTGCGCAAGGTCGCGGGCTACAACCTCGATCACCTGGGCCCGCCGCACGCCAACGCGGCGCATCTGCTGGTGGGCTCGGAAGGCACGCTCGCGTACTCGGAGCGCCTGCACCTCAAGCTCTCGCCGCTGCCCAAAGCGCGCGTGCTCGGCGTGTGCCACTTCGAGCGCTTCCACCGGGCGATGGAAGTCACGCAGCACATCGTCAAGCTGGGTCCTACCGCGGTCGAGCTCGTCGATCACACCATGATCGGCCTCGCGCGCGAGAACGCGGCGTTCGAGCGGACCGTGAGCGCCTTCATCAAGGGCGCGCCCGAGGCCATCCTGCTCGTGGAGTTCGCCGACGGGCAGGTGGGGAAGCTGAGAGACCTAACGCAGCTGATGGCCGACCTCGGCCACCCGGGAAGCGTGGTCGAGATCACCGATGCGGGCCTGCAGCGCGCCGTGTGGGAAGTGCGCAAGGCGGGCCTGAACATCATGATGTCGATGAAAGGCGACGGCAAGCCGGTTTCCTTCATCGAGGATTGCGCCGTGCCGCTCGAGCATCTCGCCGAGTACACCGAGCGCCTCACGCGCGTTTTCCAGAAGCACGGCACGCGCGGCACGTGGTACGCGCACGCCTCGGTCGGCACGCTCCACGTGCGGCCCGTGCTCGACATGCGCCGCGACGGCGCGGAGAAGATGCGCGCCATCGCCGAGGAGGCCTGCGCCATGGTGAAGGCGTTCAAGGGCGCCTACTCTGGCGAGCACGGCGACGGGCTGGTGCGCTCGGAGTGGATCGCGCCCTTCTTCGGGCCGCGCCTCACGGCCTCGCTCGGCGAGATCAAGTCCTGGCTCGACCCCAAGGGGCTGATGAACCCGGGCAAGATCGTCGCCCCGCCGCGCATGGACGACAAGACGCTTTTCCGCTACGCACCGGGCTACCAGACCATAGCTCTGCAAACCCATTTGAACTGGAGCGAATGGGGCGGCTACGACAAGGCGGCCGAGATGTGCAACAACAACGGCCACTGCCGCAAGTTCGACGCCGGCACGATGTGCCCGTCCTACCGCGCGACGCTCGACGAGCAGCACCTCACCCGGGGACGCGCCAACACGCTGCGGCTCGCGTTGTCAGGGCAGCTTGAAATGGATTCCGCCAAAGACGCACTCGATCTGTGCGTCTCGTGCAAAGGCTGCAAGCGCGAATGCCCGACCGGCGTCGACATGGCGCGCATGAAGATCGAGTTCCTCGCGCACTACCGCCGCAGGCACGGCCTCAGCCTGCGCGAGCGCGCAGTCGCCTACCTTCCGCGCTATGCACCGTGGGCCGCCCAGGCGGCGCCGCTGTCGAACCTCGTCTCGCAGGCGCTGAAGAACGCCTTGGGCTTCTCGCCGCGCCGCGCGCTGCCGCGCTGGCGGCGCGACCATTTCGTCGAGCGCGCGTTCGCCAAGAGCGGCGAGCGCGACGTGCTGCTCTTCGTCGACTGCTTCAACCGCTGGTTCGAGCCCGAGAACGCCCGCGCCGCGATCCGCGTGCTCGAGGCCGCGGGCTGCCGGGTGCACGTCGCCGAGCCGCTGATGGCGGGGCGGCCGCTCTGCTGCGGGCGCACCTTCCTCTCCGTGGGTCTGGTCGAGGAGGCGAGGGTTGAGGCCCGCCGGGTGATGGAGTCGCTCGGGCCCTGGGCGGCGCGCGGCATTCCGATCATCGGCCTGGAGCCTTCCTGCCTGCTCGGCCTGCGCGACGAGTACGGCGTCCTGCTCCCGGGCACCGAGGACCTGGCGAAGAACGCCCTCCTCCTCGAGGAATTCCTCGCCCGGGAACCCGGCAAGCTGAAGTTCAAGGAGATGAAACAGGAGGTACTGCTGCACGGCCATTGCCACCAGAAGGCCTTCGACGCGATGCCCGCGGTCGAGAAGGTCCTGCGCATGGTTCCCGGGCTCAGCATCGAGACCGTGCAAACCAGCTGCTGCGGCATGGCCGGAAGCTTCGGCTACGAAGCCGAGCACTACGACGTGTCGATGAAGATGGCCGAGCTTTCGCTCCTGCCGGCGGTGCGCAAGGCGCCGCAGGCGCTGGTGGTGGCCGACGGCACGAGCTGCCGGCACCAGATCGCCGACGGCACGCGGCGCGAGGCCTGGCACGTGGCGCGGGTGCTGTCCGAGGCCTTGGAATAAGGGGGAAAAAGCGCGTTTTGTACCCCGATCGGGGTACAAGCCTCCTAGCGGCCCGCGAGCAGGACCATCACCAGCGACACCGTGAGGATCGAGGCGGCGGTCGAGATCACGGCGCCGGTGGAGGTCTCCGCCTCGAGGAGCTGGTAGCGCTGGGCAAGGACGAAGGCCGTGGCACCCAGGGGAAGGCTCGCGCACACCACGGCGATCTTCGCCCAGAAAGGATCGACCGGCAGCAGCGAGAACGCGAGCAGCGCCATGAGCGCCGGGTGCAGCACGAGCTTGAGGAGGGCGCTCTGCCAGCTCGCCGCCGCGCCTTCGCGGATGGAGAGTTGCGAGACGAACAGGCCGATGGCGAAAAGCGCGCAGGGGCCCGCCGCCGCGGCGAGCAGGGAGGCGAACCGCTCGACGGGCAGGGGCACCTTGACCTCGAGGGCCACCAGGGCCACGGCGAGGGCGATCGGCCAGATGAGGGGGCTCCTCGCCACGCCGGCGAGGGCGCGGCGCACGCCGCCGCGGCGTGGGTTCACGAACAGCTCCAGGCAGACGATGGCGAGCGCGAACGAGACGATGTTGGTCGCAACGGTCGCGAGCGCCGCGGGCAGCGCGGCGCGCTCGCCGTAGGCGACGGTGACCAGCGGAATACCGAGGTAGCCGGTGTTGGCGAACGAGGCGTTCAGGGCGCGCAGCGTGCTTTCGGCGGGCGCGGCCCCGGCGAAGTGCGACAGCGCGAACCCCGCGGCCGCGGTGGCGAGCGTCGCGCCGATCACCGCGAGCAGGAAGTAGCCGCTCAGGATCTCCTCGAGCGAGCCGCGGTAGACTGCGACGAAGAGCATCGCCGGCAGCGCAAAGGCGTAGACGAACTGGTTGAGCGCGTGGCTCGAGGCCTGGGTAACTACCCTGAAGCGGCCGGCGAAGTAGCCGCAGGCCACCAGCCCGAAGACCGGCAGCACCGCGCCCAGGACCGGCGCTAGCGCCGGCTCCACCAATACAGCGCGAGTCCGCCGGCCACCATCGGCAGGCACAGCCACTGGCCCATGGTGAGGCCGAGCGCGAGATAGCCGAGGAAGGCGTCGGGCTCGCGGCCGAACTCCGCGATGAAGCGCAGGCTGCCGTAGCCGATGAGGAAAAGCGCCGACACGGCGCCGCGCGGGCGCGGCTTGGCCGAGTACCACCACAGGATGACGAACAGGAGCACGCCCTCCAGCGCGAACTGGTAGAGCTGCGAGGGATGGCGCGGCGCCTCGCCCGCGCCGCGGAACACCATGCCCCAGGGGACATCGGTGACGCGCCCCCAGAGCTCGCCGTTGATGAAATTGCCCATGCGGCCGGCGGCGATGCCCAGCGGGCAGAGCGGCGCGACGAAATCCATGAGGCGCAGGTAGTCGATGCGCTGGCGCCAGGCGGCGAAGCTCATCGCCGCCATCACCCCGAGGAGCCCGCCGTGGAAGGACATGCCGCCCTGCCAGATGGCGAAGATCTCCAGCGGGTTCGACAGGTAGTGCCCGGGCTTGTAGAAGAGCACGTAGCCCAGCCGCCCGCCGAGGATCACCCCGAGCACCGCGAGGAACAGCAGGTCGTCGAACTGCCGGCGCGTCACCGGCGCGGCGCCCCCCGCGATGCGCCGAACGCCGAGCCACCAGGCGGCGGCGAACCCGGCGAGGTACATGAGCCCGTACCAGCGCACGGCGAGCGGGCCGATGGAGAACGCGATCGGGTCGATGGCGGGATGGACGAGCACGCTAAAATTCATTGTAAATGGCTTACAACCGACGCAGCCGTCTCATTACCCAGGGCGTCGCCCGCTCGCCGAACCGCGCCATGCTGCGCGCCGTCGGCTTCGGCGACGGCGACTTCGAGAAGCCGATCGTGGGCGTGGCGAACGGCCACTCGACCATGAATCCCTGCAACGCCGGCATCCAGCCGCTGGTCGACCGCGCGATGGCGGCGCTAGAGCAGGCCGGCGCGAAGCCGCAGGTATTCGGCGTGCCGACCGTCACCGACGGCATCGGCATGGGCACCGAGGCGATGAAGTACTCGCTCGTCTCGCGCGAGGTGATCGCCGATGCGATCGAGACGAGCGTCAATGGCCAGGCGATGGACGGGGTCCTGGTCGTGGGGGGCTGCGACAAGAACATGCCCGGCGGCATGATGGCGATGGCGCGCATGAACGTGCCGGGCATCTACGTCTACGCCGGCACCATCAAGCCGGGCAGGTGGAAGGGGCAGGACCTCACCATCGTCTCGGCCTTCGAGGCCGTGGGCTCGTTCTGCGCGGGCAAGCTCCCCGAGGAGGACTTCGTCGGCATCGAGAAGAACGCCTGCCCGAGCGTCGGCGCCTGCGGCGGCATGTTCACCGCGAACACCATGAGCTCGTCCTTCGAGGCCCTCGGGATGAGCCTGCTCGGCTCCTCGCAGATGGCCTCGCCCGACGGCGAGAAGGCCGACTCCGCCGCGCAGTCGGCGCGCGTCCTGGTCGAGGCCATCAAGAAGGATCTCAAGCCGCGCGACATCATCACGCGCAAGTCGATCGAGAACGCGGTGGCGCTGGTCATGGCGACCGGCGGCTCGACCAACGCCGTGCTCCATTACCTTGCCATCGCCGCCGCCGCGGGCGTGAAGTGGACCATCGACGACTTCGAGCGCGTGCGGCGCAAAGTGCCGGTGCTGTGCGACCTCAAGCCCTCCGGGCGCTTCGTCGCGGTGGACTTCCACCGCGCGGGCGGCGTGCCGCAGGTGCTGAAGATCCTGCTCGAGAACGGCGTGCTGCATGGCGAGTGCGTGACCATCCACGGCAGGACCATGGCCGAGATGCTGAAGGACATACCCGCCGAGCCGCGCGCGGACCAGGAAGTCATCCGGCCCTGGGCGAAGCCGCTCTACCGCGAGGGGCATCTCGCGATCCTCAAGGGCAATCTGTCCCCGGAAGGCTGCGTCGCGAAGATCACCGGGCTGAAGAACCCGGTGATCACCGGCCGCGCGCGCGTCTTCGATTCCGAGAACGCCTGCATGAAGGCGATCCTCGCCAAGCGCATCAAGGCGGGCGACGTGATCGTGATCCGCTACGAGGGCCCGAAGGGCGGGCCCGGCATGCAGGAGATGCTGGCGCCGACCTCGGCGCTGATCGGCCAGGGCCTGGGCGAGTCGGTGGGGCTGCTCACCGACGGCCGCTTTTCCGGCGGCACCTGGGGCATGGTGGTCGGCCACGTGTCGCCCGAGGCGTACGCCGGGGGCACGATCGCGCTGGTGAAGGAAGGCGACTCCATCACCATCGACGCGAGAAAGCGGCTGATCCAGCTCAACGTGGCTGCGAAGGAGCTCGCCGCGCGGCGCAAGAAATGGAAGCCGCCCAAGCCGCGCTACACCAGCGGATTACTCGCGAAGTATCGCCGGCTGGTCTCCACCGCCTCGCGCGGCGCCATCACCGACTCAGAAGCTTGACCCCGGCTGCTTGAGGAACTCGAGCTCCTCGGGCGTGCTCGCGCGCCCGAGGATGGCGTTGCGATGGGGAAAGCGCCCGAAGCGCGCGATGATGTCGCGGTGCGCGAGCGCGTAGCGGTAGACATCTTCGGTCTCGGGGAACGCAGCCAGCGGCCGGCAAAGCTCGCAGGCGCGCTCCTGGTCCGCGAGGACCTCGCTGTGCTCGAAGGGCAGATAGACGAACATCCGCTCCACCGGCAGGAGACGCCGATCGCAGCCCTGCGCGAGGGCGTGGCGTGCCGAGCGCAGCGCTAGCGCGTCGGTCGCGAACGCGAGCGGCGTGCCGCGGAACATGTTGCGCGGGAACTGGTCCAGGACGACGATGCGCGCGAGGCAGGCTTCGGCATCGTCGAGCCATTGCGCGTGCTCCCCGCGCGCGAGCGCCTCGTGCAGCGGCAGGAACCGCTCGCGGATCCGCGCGTCGAAGGCGGGGTCCTTCTCGAACCAGGCCTTTCTGCGCGCGCCGCGCGGGGCGCCAAACCAGAATTCGAGCACCTCGAGGTGGCTGGCCATCGTGCCGCGATGCTAAGCTCGAAGCGTAACAACTACCAATAAGGAGGCCCACCATGATCCGTCGTTTCATTGCCAGCTTGCTGATCCTTTCCCTGGCCGGCCTGGGTTTTACCGCCCCGGCACAGGCTGCCATGGTCGCAACCGACGCCGCCGTGGCGAGCACGGAGCGCGGCCGCATCTCCAGCCTGCTCGAGCGTGCCGAGGTGCGCGCGCAGCTGCAGGCTTACGGCGTCGACGCTGCCGACGTGAAGGCTCGCGTCGCGGCGCTCACCGACGAGGAGGCGGCGCAGCTCGCGGCGCAGCTCGACAGCCTGCCCGCCGGCGGCAGCGTCGTCGGCGCGATCGTGCTGGTGTTCCTGGTGCTGCTCATCACCGACATCCTGGGCTTCACCAAGATTTTCCCGTTCACCCGCCCGGTGCGCTAGGCCCGCCACACGGGAGAAGCAGGCAAGACCGCCGCCGCCGCGGCGGGCTTGCCTTGCCGGTCTGCTGCCCGGCAGTCTTGTAACATTGAATCAATCGAGCACGCGCTCACGGCGACGGGTGGATCCATGGGCTACTTCCTGCAGCAGCTCATCAACGGCCTGACGCTCGGCATGATTTACGGGCTGATCGCCATCGGCTACACGATGGTGTACGGCATCATCGGCATGATCAATTTCGCGCACGGCGAGATCTTCATGATCGGCGCGTTCATCGCCTTCATCACGTTCACGGTGCTCGGCCTGGTCGGCCTGGGATGGATACCGCTAGCGCTGCTGGTGGTGCTCGCCGCGACCATGCTGCTCACCTCCGTGTACGGCTGGGCGCTCGAGCGCGTCGCCTACCGGCCGCTGCGCCACTCGCCGCGCCTCGCCGCGCTCATCACCGCGATCGGCATGTCGATCTTCCTGCAGAACTACGTGCAGCTCCTGCAGGGCGCGCGCGTGAAGCCGCTGCAGCCCGTGGTCACCGGCGGCATGCGCTTCTTCGAGGGCGGCGCGTTCCCGGTGAGCTTCAGCTACCTGCAGATGCTCATCATCCTGATCACGGTCGGCCTGATGGCCGGCTTCACGCTGCTCATCAACCGCACCGCGCTCGGGCGCGCGCAGCGCGCCTGCCAGCAGGACCTCGGCATGGCGGCGCTGGTCGGCATCGACGTTGACCGCACCATCGCGCGCACGTTCGTGCTCGGCGCTGCGCTTGCCTCGGTTGCCGGGCTGATGTTCCTGCTCAACTACGGCGTCATCGATTTCTATATCGGTTTTCTCGCCGGCATCAAGGCGTTCACCGCCGCGGTGCTCGGCGGCATCGGCTCGATCCCGGGGGCGATGCTCGGGGGCCTGCTGATCGGGCTGATCGAGGCGTTCTGGTCGGCGTACTTCTCGGTGCAGTACAAGGACGTCGCCGCGTTCGCCGTCCTCATCCTCGTGCTGATCTTCCGGCCGACGGGGCTGCTCGGCCGGCCGGACGTGGAAAAGGTGTGATGTCCGGGACGGCCGGCGCGCCCGCGTTCGACCTGCAAGGCGCGCTCAAGGACGCGGGCACCGTCGCCCTGATCGTGGTGCTGCTCACCGTCGCGCTGGTCGGCTTTCGCACCACCGCCGCCGCCGGCGAGGGTGCGCTCGACTACCGCTTCGACGACGTGCTTGCGGCTGCCCTGCTTGCCTTTCTCGGCCGCTTGGCCATCCTGCTGCTGCGCGCGCGCCGGACCAAGCCAGTGCTCATCGGCTCGGCGGCGCTCGGGCTCGTGCTCGTGGCGTTGCTGCTGCAAGGCGAGCACACGCGCCTGCTGCCCTTCGGCAGCCCAGCGTTCAACTGGACGATCGCGCTCGCGGCGGGGATTCTCGCCGCGCGCGCGGCCTGGCTGCGCTGGCACGCGACGAGCGAGCTCAGCGCCGAGGCGCGCGACGCGCTGATGGACGGCATCGGCGCGCGCATCCAGCGCTCGGCGCGGTTCGTCGGCCCGCTGCTGCTCGCCGCGGCGATCGCGCTGCCGTTCCTGCCGTGGGCCGACCGGCGGCTGCTCGACATCGCCACGCTGGTGGTCACGTATATCCTGCTCGGCTGGGGCCTCAACATCGTCGTCGGCCTCGCCGGCCTGCTCGACCTGGGGTACGTCGCGTTCTACGCGGTGGGCGCCTACAGCTACGCGCTGCTGGCGCTGAACTTCGACCTCGGCTTCTGGGTCTGCCTGCCCCTCGCGGGCATCCTCGCCGCCTTCGCCGGCGTCCTGCTCGGCTTCCCGGTGCTGCGCCTGCGCGGAGACTACCTCGCCATCGTCACGCTCGGATTCGGCGAGATCATCCGCATCATCCTGCTCAACTGGTACGAGTTCACGCGCGGCCCGGACGGGCTTTCGGGCATCCCGCGTCCGACGTTCTTCGGCCTGCCGATGGTGCGCACGCCGCCGGAGGACGGCCATTCTTTTCACAGCTTCTTCGGGCTGGAGTACTCGCCGATCGACCGGATCATCTTCCTGTACTACCTGGCGCTCGCGCTCGCCCTCGTCACCAACTTCGTGACGCTGCGCATCCGCAAGCTGCCGGTCGGGCGCGCGTGGGAGGCGCTGCGCGAGGACGAGATCGCCAGCCGCAGCCTCGGCGTGCATCCGCGCAACACCAAGCTCACCGCCTTCGCCATCGGTGCGATGTTCGGCGGCTTCGGCGGTAGCTTCTTCGCCACGCGGCAGGGGTTCATCAGCCCCGAGAGCTTCACCTTCATCGAGTCGGCGATCATCCTGGCGATCGTGGTGCTGGGCGGCATGGGCAGCCAGATCGGCGTGGTGCTCGCCGCGATCCTGCTCATCGGCCTGCCGGAGATCTTCCGCGAGCTGAACGAGTACCGCATGCTCGCTTTCGGCACGGCCATGGTGGCGATCATGGTCTGGCGCCCGCGCGGACTGCTGGCGCACCGCGAGCCCACGGTCCGCCTCTCGGGCCTCGCGCCGCCCGCCGCGGAGCGCAGGTCGCCGCCATGACGGTCCCGCTGCTTTCCGTCGAGCACCTGACGATGCGCTTCGGCGGGCTCGTGGCGGTCGACGACGTCTCGTTCGACGCGCCGACGAGCAGGATCACCGCCGTCATCGGCCCGAACGGCGCCGGCAAGACGACGCTGTTCAACTGCCTGACGGGGTTCTACGCGCCCAGCGCCGGGCGCATGACGCTGCGCCACCCGAGGCACGGCGAGCTCCTTCTCGAGCAGATGGAGGCCTATGCCATCCCGGCCAAGGCCGGCGTTGCCCGCACCTTCCAGAACATCCGGCTCTTCCCCGGGATGTCGCTGCTCGAGAACCTGCTCGTGGCACAGCACAACGTGCTGATGCGCGCCTCCGGCTACACCGTCGGCGCGCTGCTCGGCATCGGCCGCTACGCGCAGGCCGAGCGGCAAGCCGTCGAGCGCGCGCGCTATTGGCTCGACCGGGTGGGGCTCGCCGCGCGCGCCGACCAGAACGCCGGCAATCTGCCCTACGGCGACCAGCGGCGCCTCGAGATCGTGCGCGCGATGTGCGCCGACCCGGTGCTGCTCTGCCTCGACGAGCCGGCGGCCGGGCTCAATCCGCGCGAGTCGGCGGCGCTGAACGAGCTGCTCGCCTTCATCCGCGACGAGCACAAGGTTACGCTTCTGCTCATCGAGCACGACATGAGCGTGGTGATGGGCATCTCCGATCGCATCGTCGTGCTCGACTACGGTCGCAAGATCTCGGAAGGCACGCCGGAGGCGGTGCGCAACGACGACGCCGTGATCCGGGCGTACCTCGGCGAGGAGGACGAAGCGGCGGACGAGGGGCCCCCGGGACGGCCATGAGCGTGCTGCGCGTGACCGGGCTGCACGCAGCCTACGGGCCGATCAAGGCGTTGCACGGCGTCGACCTGCACGTCGACGAAGGCGAGGTCGTGACGCTGATCGGCGCCAACGGCGCCGGGAAGTCCACGCTGCTGATGACGATCTGCGGCAACCCGCGCGCCTCGCACGGGCGCGTCGAGCTCATGGGCGAGGACATCACGCAGCTGCCGACGCACGAGATCGTGCGCCGCGGCGTGGCGCAGGCGCCCGAGGGGCGGCGCCTGTTTTCGTTCATGAGCGTGGTGGAGAACCTGCAGATGGGCGCAACGAGCGCCGACCCCCGGCACTACGAGCGGGACCTCGAGCGCGTGTTCTCGCTCTATCCGATCCTGCGCGAGCGGCGCCACCAGCGCGGCGGCACGCTCTCCGGCGGCGAGCAGCAGATGCTCGCGATCGCGCGCGCCCTGATGGGCCGCCCGAAGCTGCTGCTGCTCGACGAGCCCTCGCTCGGGCTCGCGCCGCTGCTCGTCAAGCGCATCTTCGCGGTGATCCGCGAAATCAACGAGCGCGACCGCGTCACCGTGTTCCTGGTCGAGCAGAACGCCCACCAGGCGTTGCGCATCGCCCACCGCGGCTACGTCATGGCGAACGGCAGGATTGCCCTGTCCGGGGCGGCGGCGGACCTGCTCGCCGACCCGGAGGTGCGCCGTGCCTACCTGGAGGGAGGGCGCTGATGCAGGCGCTGCTCGGCAACGGCCCGGGCGTTTTCCTCGGGGTGACCGTGTGCCTCATGGGCTTTGCCGCCTTCATGACCGGCCGGGCCATGGCCCTGACCTGGAAGCCGGGCTGGCACGCGGCCGGCTATGCCTGCCTGCTCGGGCTCGCCGACCGCTTTCTCGCCTTCGCGCTGTTCGGGGGGGAGCTCCTTTCCGCCTCCGCCTACCTCATCGACACGGCGGTCCTGGCCGCCATTGCGCTGCTTTCCCACCGCGTTGCGCGGGTGCGCAAGATGGTCGAGCAGTACCCGTGGCTTTACGAGCGCGCCGGCCTGCTGGATTGGCGCGAGAAATCCCGCTAGAGTAGCCGAGCACCACCCTTCCTAAGAGGAGCACCTCATGCACCGCACCCTATTCCGATTCGCGCTAGCAGTCGTGCTCGCAGGCTCCGGCACTGCGGCCTGGGCGCAGATCACCATCGCCACCGCCGGCCCGATGACCGGGCAGTACGCCTCCTTCGGGGAGCAGATGCGCCGGGGCGCCGAAATGGCCGTCGCCGACCTGAACGCCAAAGGCGGCGTGATGGGCAAGAAGCTGGTCCTGAGAATCGGCGACGATGCCTGCGATCCCAAGCAGGCGGTGGCCGTCGCCAACCAGCTCGCGAGCGGTGGCGTCGCGCTCGTCGCCGGCCACTTCTGCTCGGGATCGTCGATCCCCGCCTCGAAGGTCTACGCCGAGGAAGGCATCCTGCAGATGTCGCCCGCCTCCACCAACCCGACGCTGACCGAGCAGGGCCTGCCCAACGTGTTTCGCGTGTGCGGACGCGACGACCAGCAGGGCTTGGTCGCCGGCGACTATCTCGCCAAGCACTTCAAGGGCAAGAAGATCGCCGTCGTCCACGACAAGACCGCGTACGGCAAGGGCCTCGCCGACGAGACCAAGAAGCGGCTCAACAAGCTCGGCGTGAAGGAGGCGATGTACGAGTCCTTCACCGCCGGCGAGAAGGACTACTCGGCGCTCGTCTCGAAGCTCAAGGGCGCCGGCATCGACGTGGTCTACCTGGGCGGCTACCACACGGAAGCCGGGCTCATCGTGCGCCAGGCGCGCGACCAGGGCTACAAAGTGCAGCTCGTCTCCGGTGATGCGCTCGTCACCGACGAGTACTGGAAGATCACCGGCGCTGCGGGCGAGGGCACGCTCATGACCTTCAGCCCGGACCCGCGCAAGAGCAAGGCGGCGGCCGAAGTGGTGAAGAAGTTCCGCGCGCAGAAGTACGAGCCGGAAGGTTATACGCTCTACACGTACGGCACGATCCAGGCTTGGGCGCAGGCGGCGACGCAGGCGAAATCGACCGACATGAAGAAGGTCGCCGCCCAGCTGCGCAAGGGCAAGTTCAACACCGTGCTCGGCACGATCGGCTTCGACAAAAAGGGCGACGTCACCGCGCCCGGCTACGTCTTCTACGTCTGGAAGAACGGCAAGTACGATTACGCGAAGTAGCGTAGCGGCACCCGCCCGGCCCTGGCTCAGGGCTGGGCGAGGTCTGCCTGCGTAGTGAAGCTGTCGGCGAAGAACTCCTCGGCGGGCAGCCCGCACGACGTGATGAAATCCTTGCGCGCCGAGTCCACCATGACCGGCACGCCGCAGGCGTAGACCTGGAAACCGGACAGGTCCGGAAAGTCCTCCATCACCGCCCGGTGCACGAAGCCGGTGCGCCCGCTCCAGCCGTCCTCAGGCAACGCCTCCGACACGACCGGGACGTAGCGCAAGGCGGGACCCGCCCAGCTCTCGGCGAGCGCGTTCATGTACAGGTCCTTCGGCCGGCGCCCGCCCCAGTAGAGCGTCATCGGCCGCGTCACGCCCTTGTACCGCGCGGCTTCGATGATCGACTTGATCGGCGCGAAGCCGGTGCCCGAGGCGACGAAGACGATCGGCTTTTCCGAGTCCTCGCGCAGGAAGAAGGTGCCCAGCGGTCCCTCGAAGCGCAGGATGTCGCGCTCCTTCATTTTGCCGAAGACGTGGTCGGTGAACTGGCCGCCGGCGACGCGGCGCACGTGCAGCTGGATCAGCTCGTCGTCGTGCGGCGCGTTCGCCATCGAGAAACTGCGCCGCGAGCCGTCCTTGAGCAGGAACTCGAGGTACTGGCCGGCGAGGAACTGCAGCCGCTCGTTGGCCGGCAGCTTGAGATGCAGCGCCATGACGTCGTCGGCAAGCCGCTCGAGCTTCTGCACGCGGCAGGGTAGCGTCTTGACCTGGATATCCTTCGTCGCGCCGATGGTGCGCGCCTCGATCACGATGTCGCCGAGCGGCCGCGCCTGGCAGAAGAGCGCCTTCCCTTGCGCCTTCTCCTCGTCGGTCAGGGCCTTCTTCTGGTGGACGCCGTAGTCGACGGTTCCTGAGACGAGCTTGCCCTTGCAGCTGCCGCAGGCGCCGTTGCGGCAACCGTAGGGCAGGACGATCTGCTGGCGCAGCGCCGCAGTGAGGATGGACTCGCCTTCCTCGACCTGGAACTGCTGACCGCTCGGCTGCAGGGTGACTGTGGGCATGTCGCTAGAATAGTGCGGTGAAGCGCCTGCTCTTGCTCGCCGCGATGCAGTGGCGGCAGGCCGGAAGAGGGCCGCATTCTACTTGAACTTGCAGGCTGAAGACTCCATGCAAAGGCTGCTGGTTTTCACCAATCTTCCCGACCGCGCCGCCGCGGAGCGCATCGCCGGCCTGCTGCTCGAGCAACGCCTCGCCGCGTGCGTGAACATCCTCGCCCCCTGCCGCTCGGTGTACCGCTGGAAGGGTGTCGTGCAGCACGACGAGGAGCATCCGATGCTGATCAAGACGAGCGCCGAGCGCTACCCCGCGCTCGAGCAGGCGCTGCGCCGGGAGCATCCCTACGAACTCCCGGAGATCATCGCGGTCCCAATCGAGAGGGGCCTGCCCGCCTATCTCGACTGGGTAGCCGCCGAGACCAAGCCTTGAAGAGATTCTTTCCCTTTTTGCTTGCCCTCGCGCTCGCCGCGCCGGCGCTCGGCCAGCTCAAGCTAGGCGGGTCGGCCGACGACCTGCTCGAGCCCGAGAAGGCGTTCCGCTTTTCCGCGCGCGTGCTCGATGCCGGCTCGATTGAGGTGCGCTACGCCATCGCCGACGGCTACTACCTGTATCGCGAGCGGTTCAAGTTCGCCGCCAAGGGCGCAAGCGTCGGCACGCCGGAGCTGCCGCGCGGCATCAAGCACAAGGACGAGTTCTTCGGCGAGGTCGAGACCTATCGCAAGGAAGTGCGCATCCGGCTGTCCGTCGAAGGCCAGGGACGTCTGGACCTTACGGTCACTTCGCAGGGCTGCGCGGACATCGGCGTGTGCTACGTGCCCATGGAGTCCCGCGCGACGCTGCAGCTGACGGGCTTGCAGGGACCTTCCATGAGCACCGGGCCGCGCGAGCTCGCCGACGAGCCGCGCTTCTCGATCTTCGCGAGCGACATCGACATCGCGCGCCTGTTCGAGGGCAACGTCGCGCTGGTTCTCGCGAGCTTCTTCGTGCTCGGCCTGCTGCTCACGTTCACGCCCTGCGTGCTGCCCATGGTGCCGATCCTCTCCGGAATCATCGCGGGAGAGGGGCGCGGCCTCGGCAAGCTGCGCGCGGCCGCGCTGTCGGGGGCCTACGTGCTGGGCATGGCGCTCACTTACGCGGCTGCTGGGGTCGCCGCCGCGTCCTCGGGAGTGCTGATCGCCTCGGCGCTGCAGAACGTCTGGGTGCTCGGCGCCTTCGCCGTCGTCTTCGTCGTGCTGGCGTTCTCGATGTTCGGCTTCTACGAGCTGCGCCTGCCCGGCTTGCTGCACCAGCGGCTGCACGGCGCGCACCAGCAGCTGCGCGGCGGGCGCATCCTTTCCGTTGCCGCCATGGGCGCGCTCTCGGCGATCATCGTCAGCCCGTGCGTTGCCGCGCCGCTTGCCGGCGCGCTGCTTTACATCTCGCAGACGCGCGACGTGCTGCTGGGCGGCTCGGCGCTACTGGTCATGGCGCTCGGCATGGGCGTGCCGCTCATGGCGGTGGGTGTCTTCGAGGGTGCCGTGCTGCCGAAAGCAGGCGCCTGGATGGAAGGCGTGCGCAAGTTCTTCGGCGTGCTGCTGCTCGCG
>CBDDRQ010000056.1:0-3131 GCA_965233125.1 uncultured bacterium | reverse complement strand
GCGCTGGCGCGCAAGGCGCGCCTCCACCATCGGCGTGTGCAGCTGGCCCGGCACCACGGTGTTGACCCGGATGCCCTTGGGGGCGACCTGCACCGCGAGCGCGCGCGAGAACTGGATCACGCCCGCCTTGGAGGCGGAATAGGCGATCTGGTGCGCGCCGGTGAAGCGGATGCCGGAAGACGACGAGATGTTGACGACGGCGCCCGTGCCCTGGCGCTCCATCACCGGCAGCGCGTGCTTGCAGCCGAGGAAGACGCTCTTCAGGTTGAACTCGAGCTGCGCGTCCCAGGCCGCCTCGCTCATCTCGACCGGCCCGCCCGGCGCCGAGCCGCCGATGGCGTTCACGAGGATGTCGACTCTCCCGAAAACCGAAACGCACTGCGCGACCATCGCCGCGACGGCCGCGCTGTCCAGGAGGTCGCAGACATGAGGCTTGAGGCCGGGCGCCTTCTCGAGCGTCTCCTCGAGCTTCGCCGGGTCCTTGTCGACGGCGAGCACCTTTGCGCCTTCCTGCGCGAAGCGCACCGCGGTGGCGCGGCCGTTGCCCCAGCCCGGGCCGACGCTGCCCGCGCCGGCGACGATCGCCACCTTGCCCTCCAGGCGTCCCATGGTTGTATTGTGGCATTGTGGAATGCCTGATCAGGGCGCAGAACGTGCTCGGCGAATGCACCTTATGGTGCGAGCGCGAGCAGGCGCTGTGGTGGGTCGACAGCCGCGCGCCGGCGCTGTACCGCCACGACCTTTCGCTTAGCGAAACGCGCGCGCTGCCGCTGCCCGAGAAGATCGGGAGCTTCGCGTTCCGGGAGAAGGGCGGAATGATCGCGGCGCTCGCCTCCGGCCTGTACCTCCTCGATCCGGGCGGCGGCGCGCTCGAGCGCGTCGCGGCGCCGGAGGCGCACCTTCCCGAGAACCGCTTCAACGACGGCCGCTGCGACCGGCGCGGCAGGTTCTTCGCCGGCACCATGTCGGACGTGCGGCGCGAGCCGACGGGGTCCCTTTATCGGCTCGATCCCGACTTCGCGTGCGCGAAAATGCTCTCGGACATCATCGTGCCGAACAGCCTCGCGTGGAGCCCCGACGGCCGGCGCATGTACTTCGCCGACACCTGGCGCGCGCGCATCCTCGCCTACGACTACGACATCGACACCGGCACCCTTTCGGGCGAGCGCGTGTTCGTCGACGCGTCGGGCCATCCCGGACGGCCCGACGGCTCGTGCGTCGACGCCGAGGGCTGCCTGTGGAACGCCGAGTACGGCGGCGCCCGCGTGGTTCGCTATGCGCCCGACGGCAGCATCGACCGCGTGGTCGCGCTTCCCGTCTCCAACCCCACCTGCTGCTGCTTCGGCGGCGCGCGCCTGGACACGCTGTTCGTGAGCTCCGCCCGCCAGCGCATGAGCGAGGAGCAACTGGCCAGGGAGCCGCTGGCAGGCAGCGTATTCGCCCATCATCCCGGCGTGAGCGGCCTGCCGGAAGCGCGCTTCGCCGGATGACGCGCCTGCCCCCCGAGGTGCTCGAGGGCTTCCGCGCGCTGGAAGACCTCACCGGCACGACCTCCGACGCGCTCGACCAGTGCGGCATCGCCGGCGCGGTGCCGGGCTCGGTGCTGCGGCCCACCGATCCCTCGGCGCGCATCGTCGGCCAGGCGATCACCGTGCTCAACCGCCGGCGCAGCGAAAGCGTCGCGCACGCCGTCGCCGGCGGCAAGTCTGGCCTGGGCGAGCGCAAGGCGCACGAGCTCGCGCAGCCCGGCGACGTGCTGGTGATCCAGGGCGTGCCCGGCGTCTCGAGCATGGGCGCCATCTCCGCCAGCACCGGCAGGCAAGCGGGCGAGGCGGGCGCGGTGGTCGACGGCGCGGTGCGCGACATCAACCACTCGCGCGCCATCGGCTATCCCGTATGGTCCTCGAGCGTCAGCCCCGTCACCGGCAAGTGGCGCATCGAGACCGTCGGCGTCAACCTCGAGGTGGCCATCGCCGGCGTCGCCGTCCAGCCCGGCGACCTCGTCGTCGCCGACGAGGTCGGCGTGTGCTTCGTTCCGTGCGAGCGCGCGGCCGAGGTGCTGGCGGTTGCGCAGCGGATTGCGGCCTCCGAGAAGGTGCGCTTGGACAAGCTCCGGTAGGTTTTGGTCGCCCCCCTGACAAGGGGGGCGCGAGCCGAAGGCGAACGGGGGGTTGCTTTCGGCCTTGGAAAGAGGTCCTCGAAACCTCAAAATGGGTACGATCGTACCCATTTTAAAAACCCACCCCTGTCAGGGGGTCGGCAAAGAAGCGGTCAGCGCCTGAAGCCCTGCTTCCTCAGCAGCGCCTCGCGGCGGGTGAGCCACCAGCCGTACTGCACCGGCCAGCGCTCGAACTCCGGGTCGGCGCCGAGCGCCTGCGCGGCGTGCACCGGCCAGTTCGGGTCCCACAGCGCCTCGCGGCCGACGGCGATCAGGTCGGCGCGCCCCGCGGCAAGCGCTTCCTCGGCCTGCTGCGGCGTGAGAATCAGCCCGACCGCCATGGTGGCGATGTCGGCCTCTTTCTTAATTCTCTGTGCAAAAGGCAGCTGGAATCCGGGCACGCGCGGGATCAGCGTCTTGGTCGCCGCGGTGGCCGAGCCCAGGATGCCGCCCGAGGAGCAGTCGATCACGTCCACGCCCAGGGTTTTTAATTCCTTCGAAAACTGAACAGTGTCTTCGATGCTCCAGCCGCCCTCGACATCGTCGATCGACGAGACGCGCACGAACAGCGGCTTGCCCTTGGGCCACGACTCGCGCACTGCGGCCACGACTTCGAGCGGAAAGCTCATGCGCTCGGCAAGGCTGCCTTCGTTGGAGAGCGGCGAGAGGAAGGTGTGCAGGAGGTAGCCGTGCGCCGCGTGCAGCTCGGCGACCTCGAAGCCCGCGGCGTGCGCGCGCCGCGTGGCGTTGCGATAGGCGTTGAGCAGCACCTGCTTGTCGCCTTTTTCGATCGGCCGCGGCGTGATCCAGCCTTCGCCGAGCGACTTCGCGCTCGGCGCCACCGTGCTCCAGGGCCGGTCGCCGCGTTCGGCATCGGCCTGGGTGAGCGGCCCGTTGCCGTACCACGGCCGCGCCATGCTCGCCTTGCGCCCGGCGTGCGCGAGCTGGATGGCGGGCACCGCACCTTGGTCTT
>CBDDRQ010000055.1:0-23420 GCA_965233125.1 uncultured bacterium | reverse complement strand
GGGCTCGACCGCCGCGTACTGGGTCTGCATTCCCATGAGAGCTACCAGCCGCCGATGCGTTCCCAGCGCGCCTCGATGCGCCGCGAGCCGCGCACCACGTGGTAGGCCTTGTGCTGCGCGCCGGTGGCGCAGGCGTGGTTGGGCAGGATGCGCACCATCGTGCCGACCGGCAGCCTCGGCATGCGCGCCGCCTCGCCCGAGCGATGCGAGAGGATGCCGTGCTCCTGGTTGGCATCCGAGACGATCACCCCGTCGAGCGGCCGGCCGTCGGCATCGCACACCAGCCCGTAGCCCTGGTCGAGCGGCTGCGCGGCGGTGCCGCGGTCGCGCGACATCGCCATCCAACCCGCGTCGGTGATCGCCCAGCCCTTGTCCGCCTGGTGGCCGATGACGGTGGCGAGCACCGAGAGCGCGATGTCCTCGACGCGGCACACCGAGATCCCGGCCATTACCAGGTCGAAGAAGACGTAGACACCGGCGCGCACCTCGGTCACGCCCTCGAGGCTGCGCGCGAAGTGCGCGGTCGGCGTCGAGCCGACGCTGACGACGGGGGCCAGCAGCTTTTCCTTCCTCAGCCTTGCCGCGGCCACCACCACGGCGCGCCTCTCCTGCTCCGCCATCTCCTCGATCGCCTTCGTGCTGCGGCAGTTGTAGGAGGCGCCGGCATGCGTCATCACGCCGCGCAGGTTCTGCACCGCGTGCCCGAGCTCGACCAGGCCCGGGGCGTCCGGCTTCACTCCCGAGCGATGGCCATCGCAATCGATCTCAATAAGACAAGGTATTTCAGAAGAAAATTTGGCCTGCTCGGCATTGTCCAGCACCACCGTGACATCCACCCCGCGCCGGCGCAGATCCCTCACGTGCTCGAGCTTGTTCGGCGCGATGCCGACCGCGTAGAGGATGTCGCGCACGCCCTGCGCGGCGAAGTACTCGGCCTCCGCGAGCGTCGAGACGGTGATGCCGCCCGGCTGCCCTTCGAGGCAGCGCTTCGCCACCTCCGCGCACTTCGCCGTCTTGACGTGCGGGCGCAGCGCCGGCCCGAGCCCGGCCAGGCGCGCGCGCAACCGGGCGATGTTCGCCTCCATGATCGAGGCGTCGAGCACCAGCGCAGGGGTTTCTAGTTCATCCAAAATCACGAAAAAGATCTTCCAGTGATCGCGCCTCGCGCAGCGGCGGCGGCACGCCCTCCGGCCGCTTCAGGCCGACGCGGTTGTGCCAGTACGTATCGACCTCCACGCGCGCGGTGCCGACGAGGTCGAAGGCCGAGCCGGCCACGAACAGCACGCCGCTCGGCCTCAGGTTGAGCTCGATCATCGCCATTTTGTACGGCGCCGGGTGCGGCTTGTAGTACCCGGCGCGCTGCGCGGTGACGATCACGTCGAACTCCACCCCGACGCGCTTCGCCGCCTTGCGCCCGAGGCGCTGCGAGCAATTGGTCACCACGCCGAGCCGGTACGTCTGCGACAGGCGCTCGAGCACTTCCCGCGCGTCCTCCCAGGGCTCGAGCGTCTCCCAGACCGCCTCGAGGTCCTTCTCCAGCGCTTCGGGCAGGCCGGCGCGCGCCGCGGCGATGCGCACGAGCGACTCGTAAGGCTGGTACTCGCCGCAGCCATAGGTCAGCTTGAGGTACTCGTCGCGCCAGCGCCGGCCCTTCGCCTCGTCGCCCGCGACGCGGTTCCACACCGACCAGGAGTCGATCAGCCCGGTGAGCAGGTCGAAGAGCACCGCGGAATAGCGCTTTTTCATCTTCTCGGCGCGAGTTTACGCCCCGGACTGGAACTTGCTGCGAAACGGGGAACAGGAGACCGCCATGCTCAATTCCAGCGTCGACCGCGTTCCGCGCAGCACCGCGCCCGAGATCAACGAGCGCATCCGCCGGCAGACCGTTCGCAACCTCGAGAAGTACCACGGCGCATCGGAGGCAGAGATCGACCGGCGCCTGGACGAACTCAAGCAGGAATGGGACATCGAGCGCGCCATCGAGGCCAATGCCGCCTCGATCGCCCTCTTCGGCGTCGCGCTCGGCGCCTTCGCCAACCGCCGGTTCCTGCTCCTCCCCGCGGCGGTGTGCGTCTTCCTGCTCCAGCATGCGCTGCAGGGCTGGTGCCCTCCGGTCCCCATCCTGCGCCGCCTCGGCTTCCGCACGCAGCCCGAAATCGAAGCGGAACGGCTGGCGCTGCGCCGCATGAGCTCGCGCTAGGTCGAGACCCGCGCGAGCTCGTCCTTCACCGCCGCGACCTCCGCCACGAGACGGGCGACGCGCTCCTCGAGCGTCGCCTTCCCCGCCGCCGCAGGCGCCTCCTGCTGCGGCGTGCCGCTCAGGAGATGCGCCCAGCGGTTCTCGCGCGCGCCCGGAAGCCGCGCGAGCTCCGCGACCAGCGGACCCGCGGGCCGGGCGGCCAGCTCCTCGAGAAAGCCCTGTACGGCGGAGATGTCGGAGAACTTGTGCAGCCTTTCGCAGCTGATGCGCAGCTCGCCCGCGGTCTGCGGGCCGCGCAGCATGAGGGAAGCCAGCAGTGCCGCGGACTGGGCCGGAACCTGCAGCACCCGGTCGAGGTTGTGCGAATAGCGCGCGACCCGGCTGCCGCTCGTTTCCATGACCAGGTTGAGGCGCTTCAGGCTGTCGATCCCCGCCTGCACCTCGGCCTCGGTCGCCTCCATCACCGGCGAGCGGCTCGATTTCTGGTTGCACCCCGAGACCAGCGCGTTGAGGGTCAGCGGATATGAGTCGGGGACGGTGTGCTGCTTCTCGAACAGCGTGCCCACGACGCGCGTTTCGAGGAGCGACAGCTCGGGAAGCGGATTTGCCATCCGGAATTATGCGGGCGGCGGCTTGCCATCGGAAGGGCCTTTGAGCTCCACCGCGTTGCCCTCCGGGTCGGTCAGGTAGATCGACACGCCATTACCTTCGGCGCCAAAGCGGGACGCGATCCGGCCGACGGCGACGCCGTGCTTCTCGAGGTGCGCGACGATCGCGTCCTGATCGAAGGGCTCGACGCGCAGACAGAGGTGGTCCATGTTGCGGCCTTGCCCGGGATCGGCTTCCACGAGGTCGATCAAGGCGCTGCCCACGCGCAGGTGCGACATGCGCAACGCCGGCCGGTCGGCGACGTGGGCGGCGCCCAGGACGTCGCAGTAGAAGCGGCGCATCGCGTCGATGTCCTTCACGCGCAGCACGACGTGGTCGATTCCCCGAAGTTTCAACATTCGTCCTACGGATTCTGCCACTGTGCGCCACATGCGCACGCGACTTGCTGCGCTTGGGGCTCCAGCATTGGAGGAAATCTTATGGCAAGCGATCTGCAGAACGCAGCCCAGGCGACGAAGGACCAGGCGCGCGCCGCGATGAGCGACGCGACCGACGCCGTGAGGAATTCCCTGACAGAGCGGAAGGACGGCGCGGCCGAGAGCCTCGGCAGCTTCGCCGGCGCGCTGCGAAAGGCAGCGAAGGACGCCGGCGGCGAAAGCCAGGACAGCGCGCGCATGGCCGAATGGGCGGCCGACGGCCTGGAGCGCGTCTCCTCCACGCTGCGCAGCAAGGACCTGAACGCCATGGTGCGCGAGGTGGAGTCCTTCGCGCGCAGCCAGCCGGTCACGTTCTTCGTCGCCGCAGCGGCGGCGGGGTTTCTCGCCACGCGCTTCCTCAAGGCCGGCAGCGCGCAGCAGAGCGAGCCGCCTTCCGGCGCCGGGGTCCAATCGAGCGACGTTTCTTCCGACATCCCTTTCTGACCGAGGAGCTTCCATGGCATCGATACCCCCCACACAGGAGCGTTCGCTCCTCAGCCTCTTCTCCGATCTCTGGCGCGAGACCACCACGCTCGTGCACGAGGAGGCCGAGCTCGCGAAGGCCGAGCTCTCCGAGAAAGTCTCGCAGGTCACGACCGGTGCCGGCGAGATCGCCGCCGGCGGCGCGATCCTCTTCGCCGGCTTCATCGTGCTGCTCTTCGCGGCGGTGGGCGCGCTCGAGCTGATGCTGCCCACCGAGCACGCCATCTGGATCGCGCCGCTCATCGTCGGGCTGGTGGTCATGATCGTCGGCTACATCGCGCTCTCGCGCGGCAAGAAGCAGATGCAGGCCGAGAGCCTCGCCCCGCAGCGCACCCTGGAGTCGCTCAAGCGCGACGCAAGACTTGCAAAGGAGCATGTCAAATGAGGCACAACGGCGGAAGGAAGCCCGACGAGATCCTGGCCGAGATCGACCGCACGCGCGGCGAGATGGACCGCACGCTGAGCGCGATCGAGCATCGCCTCACCCCGGGGCAGCTCGTGGACCAGAGCATCGACTACCTGCGCAACAGCGGCGCCAACGAGTTCGTGCAGAACCTCGGAGGCGCAGCGAAGAACAACCCGCTGCCGATCGCGCTGGTCGGCATCGGCCTGACCTGGCTGATGGCGCTCGGCCGCCAGCCGGCGCAGCACCAGGGCTACGGCGCCTACGACTCCGAGAGCTCCGGTCCGGGCATGCGCGAGAAGGCGAGCGGCATGATGCAAGGCGCATCCGAACGCGTGGGATCGGCAAAGAGCCAGATCGGCGATACCGTGAGTTCGATGCGTGAGCGCGCAAGCCAGGTCAGCGGCACGGCGCGCGAGCAATGGGAGCGGGCGCGAGGCGGCATCGACTACATGATCCACGAGCAGCCGCTCGCGCTGGGCGCGATCGGCATCGCGATCGGCGCGGTACTGGCGGCCGCGGCGCCGCGCACGCGCAAGGAACAGGAGCTGATGGGCGAAGCGAGCCGCGACCTGGTGGAGAAGACCAAGGAAGCGGCCGCGCCGCACCTCGAGCAGGCGAAGGAGACGGCGAAGCAGGCCGTCGCGCAGGCGACACGCAAGGAGCCGCAGTCGAGCGGCCACACCCCTGCCCCGCCGGCCACGCCGAGCGGGCCGAAGCCGCCCCGGCAAGGCGCGTAATGGCCGTCGCCGCCGACGCCCGCGGGCGCGGGGCGGGCCAGCCGGGCGAGATTCCTTCGCGCGGCTGGCTCGACATCGCCAAGCGGGTAAAAGGCCAGATCAAGGAAGACCGGCTCTCGATCATCGCCGCGGGCGTGGCCTTCTACGGCCTGCTTGCGGTGTTCCCGGGGCTCGTGGCGCTGGTCGGCATCTACGGCCTCGTCGCCGACCCGGCGCAGATCGAGCAGCAGGTGCGCGCCCTGAGCGCCGTGCTGCCGCCGCAGGCCTCCGAGGTCCTCCTGACGCAGCTGCACGATCTCGCCTCGACCGACCGCACCGCGCTCGGCATCGGCGCGATCGGCGGCCTGCTGCTCGCGCTGTGGAGCGCCTCGGCGGCGGTGCGCACGCTCATGGAAGCGCTCAACATCGCCTACGACGAGGAGGAGCGCCGCGGCTTCATCGGTTTCTACGGCACCGCGCTGCTGCTGACTTTCGGCGGCATCGTCGCGGTCGTGCTCGCCATCGGGCTCGTGGTCGCGCTGCCCGCGGTGCTCAATCTGCTCGGCCTGGACTGGCTGGTCGACGCCATCGTGCGCCTGGCGCGCTGGCCGCTGCTCGCCCTTCTCGCGATCACGGGCTTCGCCGTCGCGTACCGCTACGGCCCGAGCCGCCAGGCGCCGCGCTGGCGCTGGGTGAGCTGGGGCGCGGCCATCGCCGTGTTGATCTGGCTCGCCGGGTCGGCGGCGTTTTCGCTCTACGTCACGCGCTTCGGCAACTACAACGAGACCTACGGCGCCGCCGGCGCGGTGGTCATCCTGCTCATGTGGTTCCTGCTGTCTTCCTATGCCATCCTGATCGGCGCCGAGATCAACGCCGAGATGGAGCGCCAGACGAGGAAGGACACGACGGCGGGCGGCGACAAGCCGATGGGCGCACGCGGGGCATATGCCGCAGACACGGTAGGCGAGGCCGAATAATCTTAGAATCGGCGCGTGAAGCGCCGATCGCTGTTCCGCCGGTTCCTCTGGTACTCGTTCCTGCTCGTGCTGCTCGCCGGCGCGGCGTGGACCGCGTATCTCGACTTTCGCGTGCGCAGCGAGTTCGAGGGGCGGCGCTTCGCGCTGCCGGCGAGGATCTACGCGCGCCCGCTCGAGCTGCACGCGGGCCTGCGCGTGCCGAAGGAGGCGGTGGTGCGGGAGCTGCGCGACCTGGGCTACCGCGACGTGCCGCGCGAGGCGGAGTACGGCTGGTACGTGCGCACCGGCGAGGGACTCGAGATCGCGACGCGGCCTTTCGTCTTCTGGGACGGGCTGCAGGCGCCCAAGCGGATCAAGGTGAGCTTCGAGGACTCGAAGGTGTCGGGGGTGGCCGACGCGCAGGGGAAGAGCGTCTCGCTCGCGCGCCTGGAGCCGCTGCCGATCGGCGGCATCTACCCGGCGGGCAACGAGGACCGCGTGCTGGTGCGGCTCTCGGAAGTGCCGCCGCACTTCGTGAAGGCGCTGATCGCGATCGAGGACCGCAAGTTCTTCACCCATCACGGCTTCGACGTGCGCGGGCTCGCGCGCGCGGCGCTCTCGCTCTTCTCGGGCAAGCTGCAGGGCGGCAGCACGCTCACGCAGCAGCTGGTGAAGAACTTCTTCCTCACCCCCGAGCGCACGCTCTCGAGGAAAGCAACCGAGCTGGTGATGGCGGTGCTGCTGGAGGCGCACTACAGCAAGGAGGAGATCCTCGAGACCTACCTCAACGAGATCTACCTCGGCCAGGACAAGGACCGCGCCATCCACGGCCTGGGGCTCGCGTCGCAGTTCTACTTCGGCAAGGAAGTGCGCCACCTCACGCTCGCCGAGTCGGCGCTGCTGGTGGGCATCATCAAGGGGCCGACGCACTACGATCCGCACCGCCATCCGGCGCGCGCGCTCGAGCGGCGCAACCTGGTGCTGCGCGAGACCAAGGAGGAAGGCGCGATCACGCTCGAGCAGTACTCGGCGGCGCGCGCCACCAGCCTCGCGGTGAGCCCGAAGCCCTCGCTCGGCACCTCGCCCTACCCCGCCTTCGTGCAGCTCGTGCACCGGCAGCTGCGCCGCGACTACGACGAGAAGGACCTGCGCTCCGAGGGACTGCGCATCTTCACCACGCTCGATCCGCGCGTGCAGCGCGCGGCCGAGGAAGCGCTGGCCAAGCGCCTGGCGCAGTTCGACAAGGACAAGCGCTTCGGCGCGCCCGGGCTCGAGGGCGCGGTCGTGGTCACCGACCCGCAGAGCGGCGAGATCGAGGCGCTGGTCGGCGCCCGCGACCCGCGTTTCCGCGGCTACAATCGCGCCGTCGACGCGACGCGGCCGGTCGGCTCGCTGCTCAAGCCCGCGATCTACCTGACGGCACTGAGCGATCCCGCGAAGTACAACCTCCTTACGCCGATCGACGACGGTCCCTTCGTGTGGAAGAGCCGCGGCACGCCGGACTGGAAGCCGGCGAACTACGACCGGCAGTTCCACGGCCAGGTGCCGCTGCGCACCGCGCTCGCGCAGTCGTACAACGTCGCCTCCGCGCGCCTGGGCACCGAGCTCGGCGTCGACAAGGTGCTCGAGAACGTGCGGCGCCTGGGCGTCGACCGGCCGATGCAGCCGTACGCGTCGTCGCTCCTGGGCGCGGTCGAGTTCAGCCCGCTCGACGTGGCGCAGATGTACCAGACCATCGCCACCGGCGGCTTCCGCACGCCGCTGCGCGCGATCCGCGAGGTCACCACGCAGGAAGGCAGCCCGCTCAAGCGCTATGCGCTCGCCACCGAGCAGGCCTTCGCGCCCGAGCCGATGTACCTCCTCGCCGCCGCGATGCAGGGCGTGGTGCGCGAGGGCACCGGCCAGGGCCTGAAGAACTGGCTCGCGCCCGAGCTCGCCATCGCCGGCAAGACCGGCACCACCGACGAGCAGCGCGACGCCTGGTTCGCCGGCTTCAGCGGCGATCGCCTAGGCATCGTGTGGGTCGGCTACGACGACAACCGCGCAGCGAAGCTCTCGGGCGCCGCCGCGGCGCTGCCGATCTGGGGCGAGATGATGGCCGCGCTCGATCCCGAGCCGCTCGCGCTGCCCAGGCCCGAGGGCATCGAGATCGTCGCCATCGATCCCGAGACCGGCCTGCGCGGCAGCGGCTGCCCGGGCGCCTACGAGATCCCCTTCGTCGCCGGCTCCGCGCCCGAGGGCCGCGCGCCCTGCGCCGAGGGCAAGGCGGTGGAGAAAGTCAGGGGCTGGCTGGAAAGGATCTTCGGTAGATGAGGTTCTTTCCCCTCGCACTCCTTTTGGTCACTGCTTGTGCGAGCATCGAGCAGCCGGCGCCGGTAGAAGAGCCGCCCCAGCCGACCGAAGCGCAGACGCCTTCCGAGAACATCGCTGTTGCGGGGCTGATGGACACTGCGCGCGGCGACGTGGCGGCGAACCGCCTGGGCAGCGCCGCGGCGACCATCGAGCGGGCGCTGCGGATCGAGCCGCGCAACCCGCGCCTGTGGCACGAGCTCGCCAAGGTGCGCCTGAAGCAGGGCGACTACGCGCAGGCCGAGAGCACCGCGCAGCGCTCGAACGCCTGGGCCGGAAGCGACGCCGACCTGCGCGCCGCCAACCAGCGCATCATCGAAGACGCGCGCGCCGCGCGTCGTTAAGCGCAAGGCGCGCTTCGCGCGCCGCTACACGTACGCGCGGCGGTCGTTCTGGCCGGCGCGGCGGTCGGCGGCTACGGCAAGCGCGCGCTGCCGGCGGTCGATCATGCGCTGCCTGCGCTCGTCGCCCGCGTACTGCTGCGCGCCGGTCGCCCGGTAGTCGGTGAGCGCGGCCACCGCGAGCAGCCCGATGCCGGCGGCGACGAAGAAGTTGCGCGCCGCCGCGTCGCCCGCGAAGCCGAGCAGCCAGGGCATGGCGATCCAGCTCGCCGCCATGACCGCCTCGATCGCCCCGTGCACTGGAAAGGGGATCATCTTGATCGCCCCGAGCGGGTAGCGGGTGAGAAGCGACGCGCCGAGATAGACGACGCCGATGAGCATGGACAGGCTGGCGGCGTTCCCGCTGAAGCCGGCCAGTCCCGGCGCGATCACGAACGCCAGGGCGAGCACATAGTCGAGCACGCCGTGGATGGTGGGATTGAGCATTCTGATCATGCGGCCTCCTGTGCTGCGGACCCTGCATCCCCCGCAAGCTGCGTGCCCGCCTTCGCCGAACCCGGCTGCTAAGATTCCGGCGGCAACCGGAAAGGAGCAAGTCGATGAGAGCCGATCTTTCGGCATCGCATGACCAGGCGTGGGCGGCGATCGCCGCGCCCGGCACCTGGCTCGACGGCGCGCGGCGCGTCGCGGTCGCGGCGGAGATCCGCCGCGCGCGCGAGTGCGCGTACTGCGCGCAGATCAGGGCGGCGCTCTCGCCCTACGGCGTCAAGGGACAGCACGACAGCACCGGCAAGCTGGGCGAAGCCGAGGTGGAGCTTGTCCACCGCGTGGTCAACGATCCGGGCCGGCTCACCGAGTCCTGGTCGCAGTCGGTGCTCGCGCGCGGGCTGGCCGAGGGCGAGTACGTGGAGATCGTCGGCCTGGTCGCCATGGTGATGATGCTCGACACCTTCTCGCACGCGCTCGGCGTGCCGCTGCGCAAGCTGCCCGAGCCGCAGCCGGGCGAGCCGGCGCGCTACACCCCGCCGGGAGCGAAGAAGAAGGCCGCCTGGCTGCCGCTCGTCGAGCCAGAGGATGCCGTCCCCGCCGACGGACCGATGTATCCCAGTCCGAAGGCGGGCTATATCTACCGCGGGCTCTCGCTCGTGCCGCAGTCGCTGCGGGACTACTGGGCGCTTGCCTTCCACCATTACCTGCCGGCGGAGTTCGTCTACAGGTTCGACCAGTCGATCCGCGCCATCAGCCGGCCGCAGACCGAGGTGCTTGCGGCGCGCGTCTCCGCGCTGCACCAGTGCGCGTATTGAACCACCGCCCATTCCTACATGCTCCGTGAGAGCATGAAAACAGGCGGCAAGGAAGTGGACCTGCAGGGCGTGACGCAGGGCTTCGACGCGGCGACCGACATCGCGCATCTCGCCGCGCTCCTCGAGTTCGCCGAGGCGGTGGTGGCGCGCGACGCGCCGCGCACCGCGCACGCGCGCGAAGCGCTGCGCGGCAAGCTCGGCGAAGCGGGCCTGGTGGATGCCGCGGCGACGGTCGCCGCCTTCCACGGCTTCGTGCGCATCGCCGACGCGATCGGCATCCCCTACACTACCGCGGCGCGCGGCGAGGACGCGCCCGAGGTGCGCAGCCGCGCCGGCGTCAACGAGTTCTACCGGGTCCGCAACGCTGGGCAGCTATAGCTACCTCCCGCTCGAGCGGGTGATCTTCGGCCGCCCGGCGGCCGAGGCCGCGGCCGAGGAAGCCGCGCGCATCGGCGCGAAACGGGTGTTCGTCGTCTCCTCCAAGACGCTTTCACGCAAAACGGACGAAATCGGCAAGATCCAAAGCAGCCTGGGCGACAGGTACTGCGGCCTGTTCGACAACTGCATAGCGCACACGCCGTGGCCGAGCATCCTGGAAGCAGCCGAGGCGGTGCGCGCGGCGAAGCCCGACCTCATCCTCACGGTGGGCGGCGGCACGCCGATCGACACGGTGAAGATCCTGCAGATCTGCCTCGCGCACGGCGTGACCGGCGTCGAGGGCCTCGAGGCGCTGCGCGTCGCGACCCGGCCCTCGCCGGTCCGGCAGGTCACCGTGCCCACCACGCTCTCCGGCGCCGAGTTCTCCAACATCGGCGGCGGCACCGACCTGCGCACGCGGATCAAGCATTCCTTCAGCGGCGCCGACATCGGCTCGCGCTCGGTGATCCTCGACCCGGCGCTGACGCGGCACACGCCGGAATGGCTGTGGCTCTCCACCGGCGTGCGCGGCATCGACCACGCGGTGGAGGCACTCTGCTCGATCGAAGCGAACGCGTATTGCGACGGGCTTGCGTTGCATGGATTGCGTCTGTTTTCAGAGGGGCTGCGAAAGTGCAAGGCCAACCCTGAAGACCTCGACGCCCGACTTGCGTGCCAGCAGGCCTCGTGGCTCGCCGCGTCGACCATCGGGCGCGTTCCCTACGGCGCGAGCCACGGCATCGGCCACGCCCTGGGCGCGGCCGCCGGCGTACCGCACGGCCATACGAGCTGCGTCATGCTCCCGCACGTGATGCGCTACAACCTCGAAGTCTCCGGAGAGAAGCAGGCGCGGATCCGCGAAGCCCTGGGAGCGAGCTCGGGCGCGGCGGCCGATGCCGTGGCGGCGCTCATCCGCGACCTCGGGCAGCCGGCCACGCTTCGCGCCGTCGGCGTGAAGCGCGAGCAGCTGCCGGCGATCGCCGAGGCCTCGATGAAAAGTGCCTGGGTGCGTAGCAACCCGCGGCCGATCCGCTCGGCGGAGGACGTGATGGCGCTGCTCGAAGCCGCCTACTGAGGGCGGTGGCGCCTCGCGAGCGCGAGGCAGGCGATGCCGGCGAGCAGGACCACGCCGAGCAGCGCGTAGCCCGCGGAGTAGCTCACCCCGCCCGCATCGTGCAGCAGCGCGAAGGCCGCCGGACCGATGGTGATGCCCACGTAGGTGACGGTGAGGCTGCCTCCGGTGGCGAGCGCGACCGCCTCGGGCCGGCTCTGGCGCACGATCACCGCCATGAACACGCCGTTCCAGCCCACCGCCGAGAACCCGAACAGCGCGGTCGCCGCGACGATCGCCCATAGCGGCCAGCCCGCGGCGACCGACGCCGTGGCGAGCGCCCCCGCGACGCTGAGGATCCCGTTCAGGATGAGCGCGGCGGTTCCCGAGCGCAGCCGGTCGGCGAGCCAGCCCCAGGCGAGGCGGCCCGCGGCGCCGGCCGCGTTGACCGCCGCGAGGATGGTGCCGGCGAGTACCAGCTCGAGCCCGACCTCGCGCACCAGGTAGGTGACGAGGAAGCTGGTGAGGCACAGCTGCACCGCCGAATAGAGGAGCGAGGACAGCGCGAGCCAGCGCAGGATGCCGTTCGCCCAGACCAGGCGCACGCTCTCGAGCGGCGAGGCGAGCACCGCCGAGCCCGGAACGCGGTCGCCGTCCCACGCAGATTGCCCGCCTTGAATCGAAACGCTCAAGAGGAACATGAGAAGGGAAGAGACGACGAGCGCGGCCTGCCAGCCCCAGGCGAGCGTGAGCGGCGGCATCATCAGCCCGGCGAGCACCCCGCCGATCGGCACGCCGCACTGCTTGATGGAGAACACGAGGTTCATGTGCCGCGTCGGCGGCATGCGCGAGAGGAGATGCGAGGCCGCCGGGTTGGTGACGCCGTAGCCCAGCCCGGTCATGAGCGCGCCGGCCGCGAGCGCCGGCAGCGTGCCCAGCGCCGAGACGAGGCAGCCCGCGGCGGTGAGCCAGAGCGCTAGCTGGCTGGTGCGCGTCGCGCCCAGGCGACGCACCAGGCCGCCGCCCACCGGCGAGATCGCCATGGCAGCGAAGTACACGACGCCGATCTGGTAGCCCACGAGCGCCGGGCTGACGCCCAGGTCGAGCGCCGCCCTGGGCGCCACCGCGGTCATGGCGAGCGCCGCGAGCGTCGTCAGCGCCTGCGTCGCCGTGGTGACGGCGAGCACCGGGACGATCGGGAGCGAACCGCCGTTCACCGCTGATTTTTTCTTTGCACCGCGCGGCTAATATAGCGCTCCATGAGCTATCTCGTCGGCATCGACATCGGCGGCACCTTCACCGACTGCGCGATCGTCGACCGCGCCGGCGGGCTGCTGACCACCAAGGTGCCCTCGACGCCCCAGGACTTCGCGCTCGGCATGATGGACGCGCTCGGCGCCGGCGCCCAGGCGCTCGGGCTGAGCCTCGAGGGCTTCTGCCGCGACATCCGCTTCCTCTCGCACGGCACCACGGTCGGCACCAACACCATCATCCAGAAGAAGGGCGCGAAAGTCGGGCTCATCACCACGCGCGGCCACGAGGACGCGATCCACATCATGCGCGGCTCGCGCGGCTACGGCGGACGCGACATCCGCAAGGTGGTGCACTTCCCCGAGACCTCGAAGCCCGCGCCGATCGTGCCCAAGCGGCTGATCCGCGGCGTGTCGGAAAGGGTGGATTGCTTCGGCGAGATCGTCGTTCCGCTCAATGAAAGAGAGACCGAGACCGCGATCGCCGAGCTGCTCGCGCAGGGCGTCGACGCGATCGCGATCTGCTTCCTGTGGTCGTTCAGGAACCCGGCGCACGAGCAGCGCGTCAAGCGGATGGTGCAGTCCGCCGCCAAGGACGTTTTCGTCACCTGCTCGGTCGACATCGCGCCCAAGTGGGGCGAGTACGAGCGCGTCACGGCCACTGCCCTCAACGCCTATCTCGGGCCGGTCATGTCCAGGTATCTCTTCCGGATCAAGGAGTCCGTGACGAGGCTTGGATACCGCCACGGCTTGCAGATCACCCAGTGCGGCGGCGGCACGGTGCCGGTCGAGCGCGCCGGCGAGGCGCCCCTGCTGACGCTCGACTCCGGGCCGGTATCGGGCGTCACCGCCTCGACGTTCCTGGGCGCCGCGATGGGCGAGAAGAACGTCATCACCACCGACATGGGAGGCACCTCCTTCGACGTGTCGATCATCCACGCCGGCAAGCCCGCCTATTCCTTCATCAGCAACACCGACCAGTACGAGTACTTCCTGCCCAAGGTCGACCTGCAGGCGATCGGCGCGGGCGGCGGCAGCCTGGTGCGCGCCAATCCCGAGGCGCGCACCATGACCGTCGGCCCCGACAGCGCCGGCGCCTTCCCCGGCCCGGTGTGCTACGGCCGCGGCGGCACCGTGCCGACCGTCACCGACGCGCAGCTCGTGCTCGGCTACCTCGACCCCGACAACTTCGCCGGGGGAAAGATGCAGCTGAACAAGAAGGACGCCGAGGCGGCGATCGACAAGGTGGCGCGGCTTCTGGGAATGAAAACCCTCGAATGCGCCGCCGGCATCTGCCGCATCGTCGAGCTGCAGATGGCCGACGTGATCCGCAAGGTGACCGTCGAGAAGGGCTTCGACCCGCGCGAGTTCGTGCTGTTCGCCTTCGGCGGCGCCGGCCCCGCCCATGCCGGCGTGTTCGCGCGCGAGCTGGGCGTGCGCAAAGTCGTCATCCCCCAGAGAAAGGCGGCATCGACCTGGTGCGCCTTCGGCGCCGCCGCCGCGGACGTGCTGCACATCTTCGAGCACACCGAGATCATGCCCACGCCGGTGCCGGCGAAGCGCATCAACGACGCCCTCGAGGCGCTGGAGAAGAAGGCGGCGGCGCTGCTGAAGAGCGAGGGCATCGCCGCGGGGCGCCACCGCTTCGAGTTCTCGCTCGACGTGCGCCACAAGGGGCAGATCAACGAGGTCGAAGTGGTCCTCGATTCTCCAAGAATGAAGAACGATGATGAAATGCCGCTGCGCAAGCGCTTCGTCGGGCGCTACGAGCAGCTCTACGGGCGCGGCTCGGCGCTCGCCGGCGCGCAGCTCGAGATCGTCGTGTGCCGCCTGCGCGCAAGGGCGCTGACGCCCCGCCCGCGGCTCGTCGTGTCGAAGAGGATGAACAAGGCCATTCCGCGCAAGGCGGCGCTGAAAAAGCGGCAGATCTACTGGCCCGACCTGAAGAAGCACCTCGCCACGCCGGTGTTCGACGGGGAGAAGCTCGCCCTCGGCAACCGGATCAAAGGCCCCGCGATCGTCGAGACGGCCGACACCACGGTGGTGGTGCATCCGCGCACGACGCTCGCGGTCGACGCGCTGGGAAACTTCGAGCTCACGTTCAAATAGGGACGGACCCCATTTAAATGGAAACCTGCACTGTCGAGACCGGACTGCTGAAGAAGAAGCCCTGCGGCGAAGCGTCCGTGACCCATTGCGCCAACTGCGAGCAGCCCCTGTGCATGAAGCACGCCGTGCCGCAGCTCACCGACACGGGCAAGAAGTCCGGCAAGTTCATGTGCAAGGACTGCAGTGTGGCGCAGCGCGAGCACGACAAGGCCGTCGCCGCGGCGCCGCACGCGGAAAAGCCCAAACCCCAGGCCCCCGCCCCGAAAAAAGCTGCGGAAGCCCCGCCGCCGCAGGCGCCCCAGGCGAAGCAGCCGACCCAACCCGAAGAGAAAAGCGCCCCGAACTTCGGCGGCATCGATTTCACTCCGGGCGGCGGCGACAGCGGCAAGAAATGAGCACCCCGGGCCCCATCGCGCGGCAGGTCGCGCGGCGCAGGACCTTCGCCATCGTATCGCACCCCGACGCGGGCAAGACGACGCTCACCGAGAAGCTGCTGCTGCTCGGCGGCGCGATCCACGTCGCCGGCACCGTCAAGGCGCGCAAGGCCGCGCGCTACGCCACCTCCGACTGGATGGAAATCGAGAAGCAGCGCGGCATCTCGGTCGCGAGCTCGGTGATGCAGTTCGAGTACCGCGACCACGTCGTCAACCTGCTCGACACGCCCGGCCACCAGGACTTCTCCGAGGACACCTACCGGGTGCTCACCGCGGTCGACGCCGCGGTGATGGTCATCGACGCGGCGAAAGGCGTCGAGCCGCAGACGCTGAAGCTCCTGGAAGTCTGCCGCGCGCGCGGCACCCCGGTGCTCACCTTCGTCAACAAGCTCGACCGCGAGGTGCGTCCGCCGCTCGAGCTGCTCGCCGAGATCGAGTCGGCGCTGGGCATGGCGGCCGCGCCGCTGACCTGGCCGATCGGCTCCGGCCGCGAGTTCAGCGGCGTGCTCGACCTGCGCTCGGGGGAGCTGCGCCGCATGCGCGCGCCGGCGCGCCAGGAGGCGCTCGAGGAAGCCGAGATGGTGCGCGAGGCGGGCACCCGCTTCGACGTGGCGCAGTACCTCGCCGGGCGGCAGACCCCGGTGCTGTTCGGCTCGGCGCTCAACGACTTCGGCGTGCAGGAGGTGCTCGACGCCCTGGTCGAGCACGCGCCGGCGCCGGCGCCGCGCCCCGGCGGCGCGCGCGAGGTGGCTCCGGACGAAGCCGCTTTCTCCGGCGTGGTGTTCAAGATCCAGGCCAACATGGACCCGGCGCACCGCGACCGCGTCGCGTTCGTGCGCGTGTGCTCCGGGCGCTTCGCGCGCGGCATGACGCTCGTGAACTGCCGCTCGGGGCGGGAGCTGCGCACCGGCAACGCCATGACCTTCCTCTCGCAGCGGCGCGAGACGGTGGAGGAGGCGTACGCCGGCGACATCATCGGCATCCCCAACCGCGGCACCATCGCGCTCGGCGACACGCTCACCGAGGGCGAGGCATTGCAGTTCGGCGGCCTGCCCTCGTTCGCGCCCGAGCTGTTCCGCCGCGTCGAGCTCGCCACCCCCATGAAGTCGAAGCAGCTGCGCACCGGCCTGCGGCAGCTTTCCGAGGAAGGCGCGATCCAGATCTTCACCCCGTACGCCGGCGGCGCGCAGGTGCTCGCGGCCGTGGGCGCGCTGCAGTTCGACGTCGCCGCGCACCGCCTCGAGCACGAGTACGGCGTGCAGATGCGCCTGCTCGGCGCGGAGTACACGGTGGCGCGCTGGGTGTCCTGCGCCGACGCCGCCGAGCTCGAGCGCTTCTTCGCGCGCAACGCCCACCGCATCTTCCACGACGCCGCCGGGGTGCCGGCCTACCTCGCCGCGACCGGCGCGGAGCTCATCGTCACGCAGAAGTACTGGCCGAAGATCGCGTTCCACGCGACGCGCGAGCACACCGGCCTCGCGCAGGAAGAACGTTTGCTATCCTGCGGCAGCCCATGAACGCGCCCCTCAAGAAGCTGAGCGAGCTCGCCCTCTCGGGGCTCGCCTTCGACGGCCGGCGCAGCGGCTATGTGCCGCCGAAGCGCCTTTCGATTTCCAAGAAGCTTCGTTTACATACGACCTACAGGAAGAGCATCGACCCGGTCACCTTCGAGGTGATCCGCCACGCGCTGTGGAACGTGAACGAGGAGCACGGCGCGACCATCCAGCGCCTGTCGGGCTCGCCGGTGGCGATGTACGCGCTCGACCTGAACCCGTCGATCCTCACCGAGGACGCGGAGTTCGTCTATTTCGGGCCCTACATGCAGTACATGTCCGGGGTCACCGACACGCAGGTAAAGTGGACGCTCGAGAACCGCAGCGACAATCCCGGCATCCGCGACGGCGACATGTTCCTCGCCAACGACCCCTGGGTCGGCGCGGCGCACCAGATGGACGTGATGCTGCTCTGCCCGGTGTTCTGGAAGGGCGAGCTCTTCTGCTGGGTGACCAACTGCCTGCACCAGTACGACATCGGCGGCATCACGCCCGGCAGCTTCTGCCCGTCGGCGAGGGACGCCTTCGATGAAGGAATCTTGCTGCCTCCGATAAAAATCATCGAGGACAACGAGATCCGGAAGGACATCGAGGAAGTGTATTTGCGCAGCTCGAGAAAGCCGTCGGCGGTGGCGCTCGACTTCCGCGCGCAGCTCGCGGGCAACATGACCGCGAAGCAGAGGGTGCTGCAGCTGATCGGGAAGTACGGCGCCGAGGTGGTGAAGGGCGTGATGAAGAAGATCCTCACCGACGGCGAGGCCGCCTTCCTGAAGAAGCTCTCCCTGCTGCCCGACGGCGTGTGGCGCGACCGCACCTACGTCGAATGCTGCCGTCCCGGGGACCGGCAGGTGCACCGGGTGATGCTGACCTTGAAGAAGATCAAGAATCGCCTGATCTTCGAGAACGAAGGCACCGGCCCCCAGGCGGGCGGCATCAACGCCACCTACTCCGGCTGGCGCGGCGCGATCATGGTGGCGCTGAACGAGCTCATGTGCTGGGAGCAGTACTACGCGGTCGGCGGGGCGCTGCGCCACGTCGAGTTCAACCCGACGCCCGGCACGCTCAACTGCGCCGACTTCCCGGCCTCGGTCTCGACCGCGCCGGTGCAGTGCATGGAGATCTCGCTGTATCCCGCCTACAACGTGCTCTCCAAGATGCTCTACCCCGCCCCGCAGCTGCGCCGCGACATCATGTGCATCGGCGGCACCAGCCAGTGGCCGGCGACCATTTTCCGCGGCATCGACCAGTGGGGCGAGCGCTACGGCTACATCCTGGTCGACCCCATCGGCGGCGCGATCGGCGCCTTCTCGCACGCCGACGGCATCTCCACCGGCGGCCAGGCGCGCACGCCGATCTGCAAGCTGCCCAACGTCGAGCATACGGAGCAGAGCTTTCCGGTCCTCTTCCTGTACAGGAAGGAGATCCGCGATTCCGGCGGCGCGGGGAAATTCCGGGGCGGGCTCTCGGCCGAGTCCTGCTTCATCCCGCACGGCACCGACGTGATCACGCACGACACGCTCTCCTCGGGCAACGCCGTGCCGACCTCCACCGGGATGATGGGCGGCTACCCCGGCGCGGTGAATCGATATCGCTTCCTGAAGGACTCGAACATACAAAAGCGGTTTTCTGATTCAAGGCTCGTGAATGACATCGACGAGCTCGAGGGCACGCCCGAAACCCTGCAGCTGCGGCAACAGGATTTTTCCCAGCATCAAAGCGATGTGTACGCGGTGCTCTGGTCCGCCGCCGGCGGCTTCGGCGACCCGCTGGAGCGCGACCCCGCGAAAGTCGCCGCCGACGTCGAGAACGGCGACGTGTCGGAGAAGGCGGCGCTCGAGGTCTACGGCGTGGTGCTCGGCGACGAGCGGGGGACCGCGCGGCGCCGCGCCGAGATCCGCGCCCGGCGCATCCACGACCGCTCCTCGCCGCCGCGGCAGGTCGAGGGCAAGCCCCTGATGCTCGCCACCGAGAACCTCGCCATCCACAAGAACATGCGCTACGGCTGCGCGAAGTGCGGCGCCGACCTCGGCTCGATCCGCGAGAACTACAAGAGCTCGTGCATCCGCAACGACCTGCCGATCGAGGCGGCGAACCCGATCGTCGGCGACCCGAAGCGCTTCATCGACCCGACGCCGCAGTTCCGCCAGTTCTGCTGCCCCGGCTGCGGCCTGGCGATCGAGAACGAGATCGCCATTGCCGACGACCCGCTGCTGCGCGACGTCGAGATCCTTTCAAGATAAAGGGGTCAGAGCAATTTTCCTCTTCACGCGTGGAGGAGGCGCCGTGCGTCGGCGTGCCGCCCGGCCTTCTGGCACGCGTCGAAGAAGAGCTGCTCCAGCACGTCGCGCTGCGCGTGGCTGCCGCCCAGCTCGTGCAGCCGGTCCAGCACCGGGAACATCCGCGACACCGCCTGCTCGTGCTCGCCCCGCCGGTGCGCCCTTACCGCTTCGCAGACCGGGAGCGCCACTTCGCGGACCCTGGGCAAGGGGTTATCCTGCATCGCCGCCAGCATCGCCGCCGCGGCCGCCTCGCGCCCGGTCGCCGCGAGCGCCATCATCCAGTGCGGCAGGGTGAACGCGGAGAGGCAGTCGCCGACGCGCGCCTGCGCCTTGTCGGCGAGCTCGACCCAGCGTGCGCCCACCTCGACGCCCTGCCGCTCGAGGCGGAAGAGCATCGAGGCGGCGTTCTGCACGTCGATGTAGAGATCGGGCATCGCGGCCACCAGCGGCGAGGCGAGGTTGCGGAAGCGCCGGTCGTAGAGCTCGAGCACCGCGTCGAACTCGCGCCGCTCCAGGTGGAACATCGCCTGGTGCCACCACAGGTGGTGGACGATGCCGCTCTTGTCGGCCCAGTGGCGCTCTAGCCCCTGCAGCCAGGCGATGCCCTCGTCGCGCCGGCCCTGCATCTCCAGGACGTGCGCCACGGCGTGCGTGCCCCAGACGTCCGCCGGGTCGAGCTCGACGGCGAGGCGTCCGGCGCGCTCGGCGGCGGCATACTCGCCGCACTCCTCCAGGGCGAACGACTGGCAGGAGAGCAGCGTCGGATAGGCCGCCATCGGCTCGCTCCAGTGCGGCGCAATCCGCTCCAGCGAGGCGCGCATCTCCCCTGCCCGCCCCAGCCAGAAATAGTTGAAGTGGGCGAGCCGCATCGCCAGCACGTCGGCCGGCCAGCTTGCAAGCAGCTGCTCCCATTCGCGCAGGGCGGCGTCGAGGTCGCCGGCGACCCAGCGGCCGAGGGCCCGCACGTGCCCCTGCTCGCGCGCCGTGGCGCGCGCGGCGAGCGCGGCGGCGTCCCTGTGCGCGTTCGCCGCGAGTCCGGCGTGGCCGCGGTTGTAGGTCAGCATCATCAGGTAGCCGGCGAGGCAATGCGCCATGGCGAACTCGGGATCGGCCTCGAGCGCGGCCTTTGCGTGCTGGGCGAGGTCGGCGCGGTAGCCGACGTAGGCGCGCAGGGCGCCGTTGAACGCCTCGGCGGCGCCGGCCGTCGTGCTCAGCGCCAGGCCGTGGATGTCCTGCATGGGGGAATCCTAACCTTAGAATGGCGCCATGGCGGATTTCTCATCGGTGGGGTACGAGGAAGCGATGCGCCGCGCGCGCGAGTGCGTGCCGGTGCTCGCGGGCCGCGCGCAGAAGTGCGAGGACGCGCGCGTGCTGCTGCCGGAGAACGAGAAGCTGCTGCACGAGGCGGGCCTCTTCCGCTTCCACCAGCCCCGGCGCTTCGGCGGCATGGAGCTGCCCTTCCAGGCGATCGTCGACATCGTGGCCGAGCTTGCGCGCGGCTGCCCCTCGACCGCGTGGAACGTCGGCAACCTCGGCTGCCACCACTGGATCCTCGGCTACTACGAGCCCGAGACCCAGCACGAGGTGTGGGAGGCGAACCCCGACGCGCTGATCGCGTCCTCGATCGCGCTGGCGGCGGGGCGCGGACACAAGGTGGACAAGGGGTTCGTGGTCAGCGGTCGCTGGCCGTTTTCCTCAGGGGTGGATAACTCGAGCTGGAACATGCTCGCCGTCACGATCTACGAGGGCGACAAGCCCGTCGACTGGCGCCTGTGCCTCGTGCCGAAGGGCGATTACACGATCATCGACACCTGGTACGCGATGGGCATGGTCGGCACCGGCAGCAAGGACATCGAGGCGAAGGAGGTGTTCGTCCCCGAGCGCCGCGCGCTCGCCCTCACCCTCTGCCGTGGCGGCTCGGAGCATCCCGGCGCATCCTTGAACAAGGGTTCTTTGTATAAAGTGCCCATCGTCGCGGCGGCCGGCCATCCCCTTTCCGCGAGCGCGCTGGGCGCCGCCGAAGGGGCTTTTCACCATGTGAAGGAGAGTTTTTCGAAACGAATCGGGACGTACACGGGCGCCAAGGTCTCGGAGTTCCAGGCGGTGCAGGTGAAGCTCGCCCGGGCGCGCTGCCTGGTCGACTCGGCGCGCTATTTGATGCGCGATTCGGCCGTTCAATTTCAAACGCTTGCAGAGCAGGACAAAGTGCCCGATCTGGAGACCAAGCTGCGCTTCCGGGCGCAGAACGCGTTCGCGGTGGCCCAGTCGCGCGAGGCGGTGGAGACGCTCTGGTCCTTCTACGGCGCCAACGCCATCTACACCCGCGACCCGCTGCAGCGCTTCCTGCGCGACACGCAGGCCATCAACCAGCACTTCTCGTTCAACTTCGACATCGCCGGCGCGGCTTTCGGGACGGCCGCGCTGGGTGGAAAATACGCCAACCCGACCATGTAGACAGGGAACCGCCATGCCCATCACCGAACTGAACCACTACCTGCTCGTCGCCAAAGACCTGGAGAAGACGCGCAGGTTCTACGAGAAAGTGCTCGGCCTGGAGCTCGCCGAGCGGCCGGACTTCGGCTTTCCCGGCTACTGGCTGAAGACCGGGGAGGCCATCTGCGTGCACCTCGCCTCCCAGGCGCCGAACAAGATAAGGGACAACTTCCTGTTGAAGAAGCACCCTCGCGGCACGCGGGGCTCCGGGTCGGTCGACCACATCGCCTTCCTCGCCCGGGATCCCGAGGAGGTGCGCAAGCGCATCCGGAAAAACAAGGTGGAGATGCACTTCCGCAGCTTCCCGGACGCGAAGCTGTTCCAGATCTTCCTCAAGGACCCCGACGACGTCACGATCGAGCTGAACTTCCTCGGCGAGGTGATCGACGAGAAGGGCTGGAAAGGCAAGGGCTCGGCGAGCTCGTTCCAGCTCGACCGCAAGGCCTAGCGCAGCCCCAGCTCGCCGAGGCTGCGGCTGCGACCGGTGTCCACGCGCACCGTGACGGTCATGCCTGCGCGAAGCGGCGCGTCGGCGTCCTCGCCCGGCTCGAGCCGCAGCCGCACCGGCACGCGCTGTACCACCTTCACCCAGTTGCCGCTCGCGTTCTGCGGCGGCAGCAGCGCGAACTCGGCGCCGGTGGCGGGGGAGATCGTCGCCACGCGCGCGCTCCATTCCCGGTCGGGATACGCGTCCGCGACGACGGTGGCGCCCTGCCCCTCGCGCAGGTGCGTGAGCTGGGTTTCCTTGAAGTTCGCTTCCACCCAGACCGCCGAGTCCTCGATCAGGGTAAACACGGGCGCGTCGGCGCTCACGCGCTCGCCCGGCTGCAGCCGCAGGTTGGCGACGACGCCGGCGGCGGGCGCCCGGACGCGGGTGCGCGCGAGGTCGATGCGCGCCGCTTCGCGCGCCGCGAGCGCGGCGCGATAGCGCGGATGCGACTCCAGCGGCGCCGCGGCTTCCCCGCCGAGCGCCGCCGCGATGCGCTCGGCGCGCTCGCGCGCGCTCTCCAGGCGCCGGCGCGCCGCCTCGAGGTCGTGCCGCGCCTGGTCGTAGGCCTGTTCCAGGCCCATGCCGCGCTCCTTCAGCTTCGCCTGGCGCTCGAGCTGCCGCGAGAGGAAGCCGATGCGCTCCTCGGCCTCGGCGGCCTCGGCGAGCGCGACCCGGTGCTCGGCGCGCAGGCTCGCGAGCTCGGTACGCGAAAGGCCGAGCTCGGCCTCGGCGCGCGCCACCGCGGCCTCGTAAGGCGCCGCGTCGATGCGAAAGAGCAGCTCCCCCGCCTTCACGCGCTCATGCTCGCGCACCGCCACCTCGACCACCGGCCCCTCCACCTCCGGGGTGACCACGATCAGGTTCGCCTTGACGTAGGCGTTCTCGGTCTCCTCGTAGCGCCCGCCCTGCAGCCACATCCAGGCGCCGGCGGCGGCGAAAGCCGCGGGCACGAGGAGGAGGAGCACGCCGCGCAGCATCTCAGCCTCCCGCGCGGCGCGCGAGGTTGGCTTTCACCGCGAGCAGCAGCTCGACCAGCCGCTCGCGGTCGGCGGCGGAGAGGCCCGCGAGCGCGTCGCCCATCAGCTCGGCGGCGCGCTTGCGCAGCGCGCGCATCTGCGGCTCCGCCGCCTCGCCCAGGTGCACGCGCCACGCGCGCCGGTCGCGCGCGTCGTGCTCGCGGCGGATCCAGCCCTTCGCCTCGAGCCGGTCGAGGAGCCGGCCGACGCTGGGCTTCTCGACTTCCAGGATCTCGGCGAGCTCCGACTGCGTGAGGCCGGGGTTGCGGTAGAGATGGTTCATCACCCACCACTGCGAGCGCGTCAGGCCGAGCTCGCGCACGCGCCGGTCGTACTCGGTGCGCAGGGCGCGCGCCACGTCGTTGACGAGAAAGCCGAAGTTGCGCGACAGGTCCTCGCGGAGCATGAGGCGGGATATTAGTTGCCTAAGTTATGATTAGCAAGGCACATGCTCCTGCTGACCTGCACCGCGGTCACCTTCCTCTATT